>NZ_JBNDML010000040.1:0-28358 GCF_050436565.1 Paraburkholderia sp. GAS42
TCGTGCACGAGCAGGTAGGCGATCTCTTCGAACTCGCAGGTCGTCGCGATGTCGAGAATGTCGTAGCCGCGATAGTGCAGGTCGTTGCCGGTCTTGCCGACCGTGCACAACGCCGTGTTGCCGGCCGTCACGCCCGACAGTGCAACGGATTTCTTGGGTTTGAATGCGCCCGCGTTCGGCGTGCTGTTGTCTGCTTCGCTCATGGTGTCTTCCTCCAGGTCCTGATTATTTCTGTGCGGCGAACAGCGCGTCGAGTTTGTCTTCGTACGCGTGGTAGCCGAGATAGTCATAGAGATCGGCGCGCGATTGCATCGTTCCCACCGCAGCTTTCTGCGTGCCGTCGCGCATCACCGTTTGATAGAAATTGAGCGCGGCTGCATTCATCGCGCGATATCCGCCGCAGCAGTAGAGCGCGATATCGACGTTGGCGTCGCGCAGTTCGGTCGTGGTGAAGAACGGCGTCGAACCGAATTCGGTCAGGTTCGCGAGAATCGGCACCTTCACCGCTGCCCTGAAGCGGCGGTAGTCGTCCAGCGACTTCATCGCTTCGGGGAAGATCATGTCCGCACCGGCTTCGACATAAGCAACTGCGCGCTCGATCGCGGCATCGATGCCTTCTGCGGCCGCGGCGTCGGTGCGCGCCATGATCACGAATTGATCGTCGGTGCGGGCGTCGACGGCCGCTTTCACGCGGTCGACCATTTCTTCGGTCGGCACGACTTCCTTGCCGGGGCGGTGTCCACATCGCTTCTGACCCACCTGGTCTTCAAGGTGCACGGCCGCAACGCCAGCCTTGATGAACGAGCGTACCGTGCGCGCGATGTTGAATGCGCCGCCCCAGCCCGTGTCGATATCGACGAGAAGCGGCAGATTCGTCGCGTCGGTGATGCGGCGGGCGTCGGTCAGGACGTCATCCATTGTGCTGATGCCAAGATCGGGAATGCCGAGCGAATTGGCGGCGACGCCGCCGCCCGACAGATAAACCGCCTTGAAACCGACCGCTTCAGCCATTTTGGCAGCGTAGGCGGTGATCGCGCCGACTACCTGCAGTGGTTGGGTTTCGGCGACTGCCGCGCGGAATCGCGCGCCTGCGCTCGCGGGGTATCGTTGTGCTGAAGTCACGTTTCCTCCGGATAAGAGGTCCTCACTAGCGCAAAGACTGGGCCAGGGTCATGGCGCCCACTTAACCCCATGATTTCATTAAGAAACACGAGTGCGCGACCAGACGGGTTTGTTTCATAAGTGAAATCAGCTATTTCATGATTGAAACCATGGGTTCATAATAGCTTCGCCTTCGATGTCCACGTCCTGAGCCCAGCTGAATGCCCCCCACGAATCGTCCTTCCGAATCCCTACGCCGCCCGCAGATCTGGGCAATCGGCATCAGCCGCCTGCGCGACCTGTTCCGCGACATCGCGGGCGAGTACGACGACCGCGCCGACCTGCGACTCATCTCGCGGGGCTACGAGGACGCCGTCCATGAGATCGACGCGGCTGGCGTCGATCGCCCGGATATCGTCGTCGCGGCCGGGTCTAACGGCACCTATCTCAAGGCGCGGATCCAGGTGCCGGTCGTGCTCGTCAGCCCGACTGGTTTCGACGTGATGCATGCGCTCGCACGGGCGCGTCGCGATGCCTCGCAGGTGGCACTCGTCACGCACGGCGAAACGCCTGCGGAAGTGCGCCACTTCGTTGCCGCTTACGGAATCGACGTGGTGTTCGCGTCATATCAGTCAGCGCAGGACGCCGAAACCTGCGTGCTGGATCTGCGCGACCGCGGCGTCGGCACGGTCGTGGGACCGGGCCTCGTCACTGATCTCGCGACACGCGCGGGCATGAGCACCGTGTTTCTGTATTCGCGCGCGTCGGTACGCGTGGCGTTCGATACGGCGCTCGAAGTCGCGAAGGCCACTTCGAATGAAATGCTGCGCCGCCAGCGACTCGACAACGTGCTGCAACATCTGCGCGATGGTGTCGTTGCGCTCGATGCGCGAGGCCGGGTGGAGGCGATCAATCAGCGTCTTGCCCAGGTGCTGGGTATTGATGCGTCGCGCGCAGTGGGGCGACCGCTGGCCGAACTTGCACCCGATATCGCGCGCGCGATTCCGGATGGCGACGGCGAAACGCTCGAAACCGTCCGGGGCGTCGGTTATGTCGTACATCGCGGGCCGTTGATCGGTTCGAGCGACGGCACCGGAACCGTTCTGACGTTCCAGGAGTCCCGTGCGGTCGAGCGGCTGGATCGTACGCTGCGCTCGAGGCTGCGCACGCAGCAGTTTGCCGCCCGATACCGGATCGACGATCTGGTAGGCGCATGCCCGGCGATCGAGCGGGTGCGGCAACTCGCGCGTCGCTATGCGACATCGGACGCCACCGTGCTGATACGCGGCGAGAGCGGCACGGGCAAGGAGATGGTCGCGCAGGGCGTTCATCAACTGGGCGCCCGGCGTGACTTTCCGTTCGTCGCGATCAATTGCGGCGCGTTTCCCGAAGCGTTGCTGGAGAGCGAACTGTTCGGCTACGAAGAAGGCGCATTCACGGGTGCGCGGCGCGGCGGTAAAGCCGGACTCATCGAGGCAGCGCATCGCGGCACGTTGTTCCTCGATGAAATCGGCGAGATGCCGCTACCGTTGCAAAGCCGGCTGTTGCGCGTGCTGCAGGAGCGTGAAGTGGTGCGGCTTGGCTCGACCGAACCGATCCGCATCGACGTACGGGTTATCGCGGCGACGCATCGGGCGTTGACAATGGCGGTGGAGACCGGTGAGTTTCGCGCGGACCTGTACTACCGGCTCAACATTCTCAATATCACGCTGCCGCCGCTGCGTGAGCGGCAACCGGACATCCTGCCGCTTGCGGCCGGATTGCTGTATCAGGCGGCGCGCCGCGAGCCGCGTCTTGCCGCGCGCATTCATGATGCGGGGCAGGCGGCGCAGCTGCTTCTCGACGTGAGCGAGCCACTACGTCGTCACGCGTGGCCGGGCAACGTGCGGGAATTACAGAACGTCATCGAGCGCATTGCGGTCGAACTGGCCGATGTGGGAGGGCACGCGGAGCGTGAGGGCGCTGACGGTGCCGAGGGTGCCGGGAGTGCATTGACGCCTGACGTACTACGCTCGATCGCGCCGGAAGTATTCGACGACAACGAGCGCTCCGTCGCGGCGTTAACGTTGCGACAGCGCAGCCGACGTGTCGAGGCCGATGAGATCCGCGCGGCACTCGAAGCGTGCAACGGCGATCGCGACGCGGTCTGTGAATCGCTCGGCATCAGCAAGACCACGCTGTGGCGCAGGCTTAATGCGTCGGGTTGAGGAACTGGTCCAGCCTCCGCGCCAAACGAAACAGCCCCGCATGCGCGGGGCTGTCTGCTTTAAGGCCGACGTCAAAGGTCAATAAACTGGATGCCCGTTGATCAGGCTCGGCAACCACGTCGAAAAGAACGGCATGTAGGTGACGATGTTGATCGCGCTGAAGATGGCCAGGTAATAAGGCCAGGCGATTTTCGTCGTTTCGCCGATTGAAACATTACCGATCGCACAACCGATGAACTGAACGGAACCGATCGGCGGGTGAACCAGGCCCAATGCGCAGTTGAGCAGAATCATGATGCCGAACTGCACCGGGCCCACGCCGCTGTGCATCGCCATCGGCAGGAACAGTGGCGTAGTGATCAGGATGTGGGCGGCCATATCGACAAAGGTGCCGAGGAAGACCTGGATGATGTTGATGTAAAGCAGCATCAACCATGGGTAGGTCGTCGCATTTTCAAGCAGATGCTCGATTGCATCGGGAATCTCCAGATAAGCCATCTGGTACCGAAGCATATTCGAAACAGCGATCAGGAGCAGCACCACCCCCGTGGTCTTGGTCGCCCGGGAAAGCGCCACGAAGAGCTTCTTCATCGTCATCGTGCGATACACGAGAAGGGTCAGCACCAGCGAATAGGCAACCGCGATTGCCGCTGCCTCCGTCGCCGTCGCAATGCCTTTCGCCACGCAGAAGAGGATGATCGCGATCACCATCAGGCCGGGCACTGCGCCGAGGAACGTTCTGCCTACCGCGAACCAGCCGGGGAACTTCTGCAGTTCGGTCGAGCCGTCAGGGCGGCGCGGGAAACCGAAGCGAACCGCTTGCCAGTAAGCGGCGATCAGCACAAAACCCATCACCCACAGCACCGGCAGCAGGCCGGAAAACAGCAGATCGCCAATCGAGACGCCGCTCAGATGTTGTCCGTTCAACGTCCCCGTGATCCCCTGTGCGGCGAACGCATAGATGATCATGTTCGTCGACGTCGGCATCAGCGCACCGGCCAGCGACGAATGGGTGGTGACGTTGACCGCATACGCCGCGCTATAACCTTCCCGCTTCATCAAGGGAATGACGACGCCGCCCATTGCCGAAGTATCGGCAGTGGGCGAACCGGACACACCACCGAACAACGTACACGCGACGACGTTGGCCATCCCCAGCCCACCGCGGAAGTGACCCACCGCGGCCTGAGCGAAACGCAGGATGCGGTCGGCGATACCGCCGTGCAGCATCAACTCGCCGGAAAAGATGAAGAACGGGATCGCGAGGAAAGAAAACGCGTTCATTCCCGAGATCATCGACTGCATGGCCGTCGCCGCCGGCAGGCCTTCATACAGATAGGTCAGGACACACGACAGTCCTAGCGCGAACGAAACAGGAACCCCGAAGACGAGGAATACGACGAAACTAACAAAGAGGATGGCAAGTTCCATGATTGCTCTATTTGTGCTTCGGTGCGAACAGCTTGACGAGGTGTTCGATCGAAAAAAGAATGATGCAGGCGCTGGCAGCGACCGGAATGAAGTAACGGATCGCTTCCGGCAGGCCCAGGATCGGAATCCGGTCTTCCATCGTCGTCTCCGCCATTTGCAGGCAGCCGAAGAAAATCGCAACGGACAAGGCAATCAGGCAAAGATGCTGGAACGCCTCGGCCGCTACCTGACCTTTAGGCGACAATTTCTTGACCAGCGAATCAAGCCCGATATGCCCACTCTCGCGGACCTTGAGGGCGGCTCCAAACATCGCGATAACGATCACCAGCAAAAGCGCAATCGGCTCGACGTAATCGGGTGCGTCGTTAAAGACATAGCGCATCACCACGCTGTAAAAAACCAGCACGGTCAAGGCGGCGAGGCTGATCGACGCCACGACAACCAGCACGCGGAAAAGAAAATCATTCGGGCGTTTCATGAAGGTCATCTATCCCATCCTTCCATACAGCGGACTTATCCTGCTTACTCAAGCGTCCCCGCCTGCAGATGCCGGTTCGCGGGGAAAATGCCGAGGGCGGAAAGCCTGCAGATTTCTCCCGCAGGCTTTCCGCCATCACCAGCTTCGCAACACTTATTTGACCGCCTGGATTTCGTCGACGATCTGCTTCATCTGCGGCGTTCTCTCATACTTGGTCCAGACCGGTTGCATCGCCTTGACGAAAGCAGCGCGATCGATCTGCGTCGACGCAACGATCGTCGCGCCGCCCTTGGTGACCGTTTTGGCAGCGTCGCTTTCGCGCGCCGTCCACAGCTTCTGGTAGTAGGGCACCGAGTCAGCCGCAGCCTTCTTGATGATGTCCTGCTCCTGCGGCGTCAGCGTGTCCCACACCTTCTTGGAGAACACCAGCACTTCCGGCGTCATCGCATGCTGGGTTTCGGAATATACCGGCGCGACTTCGAAGTGCTTGGTCTCGTCGTACGACGGGAGGTTGTTTTCGGCCGCATCGACCAGACCCGTCTTCAACCCCGTATAAACCTCAGCGAACGGCATCGGCGTCGGCGTTCCGCCCATCGCGCGGATTTCGTCGACCATCAGATCGGACGGCTGAACGCGCACCTTGAGTCCCTTCATGTCGGCAGGCGAGTGGATGGCTTTCCTGGTGTAGATCGAACGGGCGCCGCTTTCATAGAAGGTCAGCGCGATCATGCCCTTCGCCTTGAAGGCGTCGAGGATCTTCTGGCCTTCCGGGCCGTACATCACCTTGCGGAAATGGTCGACGTCGCGGAACAGGAACGGCAGCGAGGGAATCATCGACTCGGGAACGATCTCGTTGAACGCTGCACCGTTGGCGCGGGTCATGTCGAGCGCGCCGATGCGCACCTGATCGATCGTGTCGTTTTCCGAACCGAGCGAGCTGTTGCCGAAGACCTTCACCGAGTCCTTGCCGTCCGTTGCCTTGGCGATCTGTTCGCCCATGAACTTCACGGCCATGTTGGTCGGATAGGTGTCGCTATGCACATCGGCCACGCGGAAGACGCGCGCCTGTGCTGCTCCGGTGCTCAACGCGAGCACCGACGCTGCAACAATCATCGAAACACGGGAAAGGGCAAAATTGTTTTTCATCGCGACATTTCCTTTGAAAATAAACCATCAATCGACTGCGAATGCTGCGATACGGTTTGGGCCCGTATCCCGGCTTTAGAATGTTTCCGCCGTCGTTTTCTGGATCATGCTGTCGGCCGCCGGGCGTGGAACGCGTGGCGCTGAGATGGCGTGATCCCCGGCCATTCAGCGATCTCAACGCTGGCGGACGAAAGCTGAAAGAAAGTTGGCCTTTCGGCTTTGTATGTTGTCCTATGACTGCGAGAGTCTATCTATTTGAGATGCAGGATGTACACCGGGTAGTTACCCGTAGGTCGCGGGAAGGCCGGATGGCGGGCGGTTCACGTCACACCGCCTGAATTACGCTGGCGAAAACAGGTGGGGAGAAGTGCGATATCCGCCGTGGGTTTGAGGGCGTAGATGGCGAAACGTGAGTCCCGGTTTGCGAGATCTAGTTATACGATGACTGATGAATATAAGGTAACTAACGCATTCCATCCCCAGGACGGAGCCGGGGACAACCACCTGAACACGGGCTCGGGTGACCTTAAACCACCCCAAGCAATTCCTTCAGCTGCGCGGTTCTCGACCGGCTGACCGGCACCTGGGTCTGCTCCGCGTCGTCCATCACAAGATTGACGCTCTCGTCCGACTTGATCAGTTCGACCGCGTAAGGAAGGCTCACGATATGGCTGCGATGCACCCGCAGATAGGTACTGTTATCGAGCCGCAATTCGAGGTCGGCTAGCGAAAGATTGGACAGGTAGCGGTCGTCCTTCGTGACGATTGTCGTGTAGTGACCGTCGCCCTGAAAGCGCACGATGTCCTTGAGGTCGATCAGGATCACGCGGTTCTTCCGGTACACCGGAATCTTGAAGAGGCGGCGCGGTTGCGCGACATGCCCGCCCGATTGTTTTCCGGACGGCTCGGTGGTGAGGTCGGTCACATCGTAGAAGATCATGCAGGTTCCGCAAACACCGCTGGTCCCGGACATTTTGGAGACCTTGATCATCAGGATCCGGTCGGGAATGTTAATCATCATCGCAACCGGTGGCGGCGACTTGACCGGGCAGCCATCGGCATCCCGCGATTGCAGCAGAAAGCGCAGCTTGTCGCGGCTCTTTTCCGGGTGTAACTGCACGACGTCGATGCCGAACAGTTTGTCCTGCGTGACGCCAAGCGACTGTTCGCCAGCTGGCCCGAGTATCTGCAGGGCGACGTCGTTGAACGCGGTCACACGACCTTGTGCGTCGAGCCAGACCATCCCCGGATTGAACTGCTCCAGCTTGTGCTGGAACGTCTCATGACGAAGGGGTTCCGCCGCCAACGGCGTGGCGTGCTCAAGCGGTTTCATGCCGGGTCTCCTGCTCTGATGGGCGGTCCACGCTCTCAGGCGATTTGTCTCCGTTGTATGTCGTTTCCAGATTTCGCGCAAGCATTCGGGCGGTTCACGCGCGCAAACCCGCCGTTCGGGAACAAACCTGAAAATGCTGCGCCGCGTCGTGAAATGTCCTCATTCCAGCGATAGCCGGCGGGTTCTCCATCGACAGGTTATTCGACGCCGTACCACTTTCGTGTCCGTTTTCCGCTAGTTTGCGCTCGTGCGCCACCGTTCGGGAAATTGCATTGAATTGCTGCGTTGCATTGTGAAATGCTGAACCACAAACCGATGACGTTCCCGCTCGCGGTCGGATGACAATGAAGGAGGCCCGTGTGATCCCCCGTCCATTCGAATATCACGTTCCCCGCACCTTGCCCGAAGCCATCGCATTGCTCAATCAACATGGCGATACGGCGAAGCTCCTGGCCGGCGGCCACAGTCTGTTGCCGATGATGAAGCTGCGTTTTGCCGCACCGGATCATCTGATCGATCTGGGCAAGCTGACGGAGCTCAAGGGCATCCGTGAGGTCGGCAACGAGATCCGCATTGGAGCCATGACAACCGAGAACGAACTGATCCGGTCGGTGTTGCTGCAAATCCGGTGTCCGCTGATTGTCGAGGGCGCCCGGCAGATTTCGGATCCGCAGGTGCGCTACCGCGGCACGTTAGGTGGCGACATCTCGCATGGCGATCCGGGCAACGATCATCCCGCGCTGATGATCGCGCTCGACGCCACGTTTGTCCTGTTGAGCGATCACGGCGAACGCGTTGTGCCGGCTGACGGCTTCTTTCTCGACACCTATATGACGCGCCTCGAACCCGGCGAGATCATGACTGAGATCCGCATTCCGATGCCGGAAGCGGGCACCGGCGCCTGCTACGCGAAACTGAAGCGCAAAACCGGCGACTTCGCGACGGCCGCTGCGGCCGTGACGTTGCGCATGAGCGGCGGGACCGTCGGCGACGTCCGCATTGCGTTGACGAACGTCGCGCAAACCGCTGTGCGCGCAACCGACGCCGAGCAATCGCTACGCGGCAAGCCGTTCGATGAGGCGGCGATCACGGAAGCCGCGCGTCTTGCGATGACGGTATGCGATCCGGTGGCCGATCTGCGCGGTGACGTGGAATACAAGACGGCTATGGCGGGCGAAATGACACGACGGGCGTTGATGACCGCGTATTCGCGGGCAGCACACTGAAAGGCGGATTCCCGGAGAACACGACATGAGCAAGAAGATCATGGTGTCGTTCATGCTGAACGGCAAGGAAACGGATGTGGTGGTCGAGCCGCGCGAGCTGCTGATTCATACGCTGCGCGAAAAGTGCCTGCACACCGGGCCTCATATCGGCTGCGAGACGTCCCACTGCGGCGCGTGCACGGTCGATTTCGACGGCATGTCGGTCAAGTCCTGCACGATGTTGACGGTACAGGCCGAAGGCGTGGAAGTCATGACCGTCGAAGGGCTCGCGCAAGGAGGTGAACTGCATGCGCTGCAGGAGGGTTTCATGCAGGAGCATGGCTTGCAATGCGGCTTCTGTACGCCCGGCATGCTGATGCGTGCCTGGCGTCTGCTGCAGGAAAATCCGGATCCGGACGAGGAGGAAATCCGCTACTGGATGGCGGGCAATCTGTGTCGATGTACCGGTTACCAGAACATCGTGAAGGCGGTGCAATACGCGGCGCGCAAGCTGCGCGGTGAAGCCGTGGAAACGTCGCATCCGCTGATGGCAGCGGATGCGCACTGACGACCGGAGAAACGTGATGGGAAATCTCGACACCAGTCTCGATCGTCTCGCCGCGCTGGAGGGCATGGGGTGCTCGCGCAAACGCCGCGAAGACCCGCGCTTCATTCAGGGCAAGGGCACCTACGTTGACGACATCAAGATGCCGGGCATGCTGTTCGGCGTGATGGTGCGCAGCCCCTATGCGCACGCCCGCGTGAAGAAGATCGACAAATCGCGCGCGCTTGCGCATCCTGGCGTGCACGCGGTGCTGACCGCCGATGATCTGAAACCGCTCAAGCTGCACTGGATGCCGACGCTCGCCGGCGACGTGCAGGCGGTGCTCGCCGATGAAAAGGTCTGCTTCCAGAATCAGGAGGTCGCGTTCGTCGTCGCCGACGACCGCTACGTGGCCGCCGACGCCGCGGAACTCGTGGAAGTCGAGTACGAGGAGCTACCGGCGGTGATCGATCCGATCGCGGCGCTGGCGCCGGATGCGCCCGTGATCCGCGAAGACATTCGCGACAAACAGGCGGGCGCGCACGGTGCGCGCAAACATCCCAATCACATCTTTACCTGGAACATCGGCGACAAGGACAAGACCGATCGCGTCTTCGACAACGCCGATGTCACGGTCGCGCAGGACATCCTGTATCCGCGTGTGCATCCGTGTCCGCTCGAGACCTGCGGCTGCGTCGCCTCGTTCGACAAGGCGCGTGGCGATCTGACGGTCTATATCACGTCGCAGGCGCCGCATGTCGTGCGTACGGTGGTTGGTTTGCTGTCGGCGATTCCTGAGTCGAAAATCCGCATCGTTTCGCCGGACATCGGCGGCGGCTTCGGCAACAAGGTCGGTGTCTATCCCGGCTATGTCACGGCGATTGTTGCTTCGATCGTACTGGGGCGACCCGTCAAGTGGATCGAATCGCGTGCGGAGAATCTGAGCTCCACGGCCTTTGCACGCGACTATCACATGACGGGCGAACTGGCGGCGGATCGCGATGGCCGCATCAAGGCGCTACGCGTGCACGTGACCGCCGATCACGGCGCATTCGATGCGTGCGCCGATCCGACCCGATGGCCCGCGGGCATGTTCCACGTCTGCACCGGCTCCTATGCGATACCGAATGCGTTCGTATCGGTCGACGGCGTGTACACCAACAAGTTTCCCGGCGGCGTCGCGTATCGTTGCTCGTTCAGGGTGACGGAAGCGGTTTATCTGATCGAGCGGATGGTCGACGTGCTGGCGCAAAAGCTCGGCATCGACAAGGCCGAAATCCGCCTGCGCAATTTCATCCGCAAGGATCAGTTTCCGTACACGACCCCGCTAGGCCTCGAATACGATTCGGGCGATTACGAGCCCGCCTTGAAGAAGGTGCTTGCCGCGGTCGATTATCCGGCGCTGCGCGCCGAACAGGCCGCGCGGCGAGCGGACCCGGACGCCGAGTGGCTGATGGGCATTGGCGTGGTGAACTTCACGGAAATCGTCGGCGCAGGGCCGTCGAAGATGTGCGACATCCTGGGCATCGGCATGTTCGATTCGTGCGAGATCCGCGTGCATCCCGACGGTTCGGCGATCGCCCGGATGGGCACGATCACGCAGGGGCAGGGTCACCAGACCACGTACGCGCAGATCATCGCGTCGGAGGCGGGTATTCCTGCTTCGAAGATAACGGTCGAAGAGGGCGACACGTCCACGGCGCCGTACGGACTCGGCACCTATGGCTCGCGTTCCACGCCGGTGGCGGGCGCGGCGGTCGCGCGCGCGTCGCGCAAGATTCGCGAGAAGGCCCGGCAGATCGCCGCTCATCTGCTCGAGGCCAGCCCCAACGACGTTGAGTTCGATCTCGACCGTTTCGTGCTGAAGGGCTCCCCCGAGCAGTTCAAAACCATCAAGGAAGTTGCCTGGGCCGCGTACAACAACGTGCCCGAAGGCATGGAGATGGGGCTGGAAGCGGTCGACTACTACGATCCGCCCAACTTCACCTTCCCGTTCGGCGCCTACGTCTGCGTGCTCGAAGTGAATCGCTATACCGGCGAAACGCGCGTGCGCCGCTTTTATGCGCTCGACGATTGCGGCACGCGGATCAATCCGATGATCATCGAAGGGCAGATCCACGGCGGCCTGACGGAAGGCTTCGCTGTGGCGATGGGGCAGGAAATGCCGTACGACGAAGCCGGCAATCTGCTGGGCGCGACGCTGCTCGATTACTTCGTGCCGACCTCGGCGGAAACACCTCATTGGGAGACCGATTTCACAGTGACGCCGTCGCCGCATCATCCGATCGGCGCGAAGGGCGTGGCGGAATCGCCGCACGTCGGCTCGATTCCATGTTTCACGTCGGCTATGGTCGATGCGTTCGCGCATCTGGGCGTGACGCACATGAACATGCCGCATAACGCGTATCGCGTGTGGCAGCAATGCCGCTCGCTTGGATTGACGAGGCCATAGCGGTGTGTCGTTGAACACAGCTCGGGCTCATCAAGCCGCATACGCCAGGGGTGATTCGATGAAAGTCGTACTTGAAAAGGTGTTTCCCCTCGCTGCCACGGCGGATAGTGCGTGGCAGCTTCTGCAGGACATCGAGACGGTGGCCGGATGCATGCCGGGCGCGAAGATCACCGAACGCATCGACGCGACGCATTACAAAGGGACGATTACCGTGCGGCTCGGGCCGGCGACGATGTCGTTCAAGGGCGATATCGAGGTGGTGAATCTCGATGCCGCGGCGCGCAGCCTGCATCTGGTCGGCAAGGGCACGGATCTGACGGGTAGCTCGGCGGCATCGATGGATCTTGTCGCCGCAGTGCAGGCAACCGGCGAGACATGCGAGCTGACCGGCAGGAGCGAGGCGACGATGAGCGGCAAGGCGGCTGCGCTCGGCGGACGGTTGATGGGGCCGGTCGCGGACCAGATGCTCAAGCAGTTTGTGGCGAACTTCGCGGCGCGCCTGCAGGCGCAGCAGACGGCTGCGCCGTCGTCCGGTTCCGCGACAGCGCCTGCGAGTGCCGCGCCGCATTCCGAACTGAACGGTCTGGCGTTGGCGTGGGCCGTGTTGCGCGACTGGCTGCGGGGCATTTTTTCCCGCAAGACGGCCTGAGTGTCGAGGCGTCCATGGCGACCGATCGCATGAACGACGTCGTTAGTCTGCAGCAGCAGCTGGAGCGTCATGGCTTCATCGCCGAACGCAACTTCGCTGCCACGTTGCTGCTGACGATGGAGATGCGGCGCCCGCTGTTGCTGGAAGGCGAGGCTGGAGTCGGCAAGACGGAAGTCGCCAAGGCGCTTGCGCGGCTGCTGGATACGCGTCTGATCCGGCTGCAATGCTATGAAGGCCTCGATGTGCATTCCGCGCTGTATGAATGGAATTATCAGCACCAGCTGCTGGCGATCAAATTGCTGGAGCAGGACGAGCGGTCTATTCCCGACAAGGAACAGGATATTTTCTCCGAGCGCTATCTGCTCAAGCGGCCACTGCTCGAAGCGATCACGACCACGCCGGCGCCGGTTTTGCTGATCGACGAAATCGACCGTACCGACGAGGCGTTCGAAGCCTATCTGCTGGAGCTGCTCTCCGACTTTCAGCTGTCGATTCCGGAACTGGGCGTGATACGCGCCATCGAGCGGCCTTTTGTGATTCTGACCTCCAACGGCACCCGCGAGATTTCCGATGCGTTGCGCCGCCGGTGTCTGTATCAGTACGTCGACTATCCGGGCTTCGAGAAGGAGTTGCGGATCGTGCGCACCCAGGTGCCCGACGTGCCGGAGAAACTGGCATGGCAGATTGTCGAATTCGTACAGTCGGTGCGGCAGATGGACCTGCAGAAGAAGCCTGGTCTGGCCGAAACGCTTGACTGGGTCGCTGCGCTGCTGCGTCTGGGCGTGAGCGCGATCGATACGGACGGCGTCGAGCAGATCATGGATTCGCTATCGGCGCTCGTCAAGACGCGTGAAGATCAGGCTGGTTTGACCCGGCCCGTCGTCGAAAAACTGGTGGCCGCATGTTGACCGGTATTCGTTGCGCCGCTGATCGCGCCTCTCCACCGAGCCTCGAAGCGATCTTGACCGCCCGCTATACCGGCTTTGCCGAATGGCTGCGTGCGAACGATTTTCGCGTGACCAGCGCCGACGTGGCCGCCTCGATGGAGGTCGCGCAGCGCATGGGCCAACTGGACAGCGAGCTGTTGCGCTGGAGCCTGCGTGCATTGTTGTGTTCGCGCGCGGAAGAATGGCGGCGCTTCGACGCGCTGTTCGACGCCTGGTTCCTGAGGCCGAATCGCCGCAAACTGGTCGAAACGCGTGCCGGCGGCGCGGGCCGTATCGAGCGGAACAACGCGGGTGGACAACGTGACGTCAGCGAGGGCATGCCGCTGTCGCTGGTCGCAGGCGATGGCAAACCGGCGTTGGCGAATGGTCATGCCGCCGAACACGGGGCATCCCGCGAAGCCTCGCTCGCCCATGCGGACTTCCGTCACCTGAACCAGCCCGACGACCTCGTTTCAATCGACGAGGCGATCCGCCGTTTCGCCCGGCGCCTGCGTGGTATTCAGGTACGCCGTGAACGCCGTGCGAACGCCGGCCGTGTCATCGACATGGCGTGGACGATCCGGCGCAGCGTGTCGAGCGGCGGCCAGCCGCTCGATCTGGCATGGCGGCAGAAGCGCCGGCTGCGTCCGCGCATCGTGCTGCTGCTGGACGTGAGCCGCTCGATGAGCCTGTATAGC
Organism: Paraburkholderia sp. GAS42; assembly: GCF_050436565.1. Taxonomy (NCBI): domain Bacteria; kingdom Pseudomonadati; phylum Pseudomonadota; class Betaproteobacteria; order Burkholderiales; family Burkholderiaceae; genus Paraburkholderia; species Paraburkholderia sp. GAS42. The sequence goes on from NZ_JBNDML010000040.1 coordinate 14,171, forward strand.
TTTTTCTATCTGCGGCTCGCGCGTGTGTTGAGCGCGCGGGTTTCCGACGTGCATTGCTTCATCTTTCATACGCGACTGGTGGGCGTCGAACAGGCGTTGCGCGATCCCGATCCGTGGCGCTCACAGGAGCGCCTGCAACTGCTGTCGGCGGGGTGGGCAGGTGGCACCCGTATCGGTGACAGTCTCGACGAATTCAATCAGCAGCATGCGACGCGGCTGCTTCATTCGCGCACGGCCGTCGTGGTCGTCAGCGACGGCTACGACGCCGGCGAACCCGGGCGCCTGCAGCAGGCGCTCGCGAAGATCCGGGGCCGCTGCCGATGTCTCGTCTGGCTGAATCCGCTCGCGACCCGCGCCGATTTCACGCCGTCAAGCGTCGGCATGCAGGCTGCGATGCCGTATATCGATCTGCTGGCTGGCGCACGCGATCTGGCGAGTCTCGAGCGCGTGCTGCCTCAAGTGTTGTCCGCCCTGCAATGAACGACGATACCCTTCTGCAACTCGAGCAGCGGTTGATTGAGCAAGCCGAGCCGTTTGCGGTCGTGACCGTGATTCGCGCGGCGCCGCCCACGTCCGCATGGGTGGGCGCGCAGGCGCTCGTCGACCGGGATGGCGCGTTGCACGGCTGGATCGGCGGCGGCTGCTCGCGAACGATTGTGATCCAGGCCGCGCAGCAGGCGATTCGCTCGGGTCTGCCGAAACGCGTTCGCATCAGCAACGAACAGACGAAGCCGGAGGCCGACGTCGAGGCGCACGCGATGCCATGTGCGAGCAACGGCGCGATGGAGCTCTTCATCCAGCCGACGGTGCCCGCGCCATCGGTGCTCGTGCTGGGTTCGACGCCCACCGCGCTGGAAGCCTGCGTGCTGGCGCAGCGAGTCGGGTTGCGCGTTTGCGCGGCGGCCAGCGTGACTGCCCCGTTGGCCGCGCTTGGCTTACAGCGGGTGATCCAGGGCTTCGACGCCGAGGCTTTCGACACGGTTGCGCCGCAACTGATTCTGGTGGCGACCCAGGGCGACAGCGACGAGGACGCGCTAGAAGCGGCGTTGCGCAGCGGCGCGGCGGCTGTGTTGCTGGTCGCCAGCCGGCGCAAGGCGGACGCGTTGCGCGAGGTGATGCTGGCGCGCGGGATTGCGCCCGCGCGCCTTGCGGCATTGCATGCACCCGCAGGCCCCGCTATCCACGCACACACGCCGCAGGAGATTGCGTTGGGCGCCGTCGCGGGGCTGGTGACACTGCGACGCGAACTCGAGCTGGCGGCGGCCGATGGGCCCGCGTCGCTTCTCACGGGAGCCGAAGTGGTGCCGGTCTTGCCGCCGTGCGAATCGATGGCGTCGGTCGAATTATCGCCGGCACGCTATCTCAACCCGGTGTGCGGAATGTCGATCGATATCGCGTCGGCTAAACATGTGATCGACCGTGGCGGGCAGCGCATCTACTTCTGCTGCGACGGCTGCAAGATCGAATTCGAACGCGAACCCGAAAAATATCTCGCGATAGCGCGCGGCACGGAGCACAAGGAGAAGACATGAGCGACGCGTGGAAAGTGATCGAACCACGGCATGCGCCGACATTCTCGGCAGTCGTGCTAGCTGCCGGTCTGTCGTCCCGGATGCAGGGTCAGCATAAGTTGCTGTTGCCGATCGACGGGCAGCCGGCTGTCAGGTGTACGGTGAGCGCGATTGCCGAGGCGGGCCCAGAGGAGATCGTGGTCGTGACGGGCTTTAAGGGACGTGCCGTGATGGAGGCGCTGGATGGCTTGCGAGTCACGTTCCAGAGCAATCCTCGCTACGAAGAAGGGCAGATGACGTCGGTCGCGGCGGGCGTGGCCGCACTCGGTGCGCCCTGCAATGTGGTGATGGTGTGCCTCGCGGATCAGGTGCTGCTCGATGCAGCAGACTACCGCGAATTGATCGACGCGTTCGCCGCGATGCCGCGCGGATCGATCCTGATTCCATTCTTCAACGGGCAACGCGGCAATCCGGTGGCTTTTTCCGCGAGCTATGCGGCCGAGGTTATCAGCGGACACGTCAATCCTGGGTGCCGGAAACTGATTGCCGAACATCCCGATGAGGTGTTTGTTCATGAAGCCGCGCACGATCGGTTCACGATCGATATGGACACGCCTGAGGATTACGCGCGTGTTCTGGCTCGCCTCGGCCTGTCGACTGCGGTAGCGGGTGGCTAGGATGATTCGGTACAAATCCATGCCGGAGTCGGCAAAGCTGAATCATCGAGGTATAAGGAGTTTGTGGGTATTTCGAGGTGCTTTCGGATCGGACTGACATGGTATGTCGCACACGCAAGGGCGTGTCGAATATTCGTCTCCACCGAAAAGCCATCATGCCTCGCGGCGGCGGGCCTGGAACATTAAAACAGAAGCGCATCGGTATTCTGAACGCCCCTGTTCCGCCAGCCTTACTTCCCCGCCTGAAACGCCGCCAACGCCGCCCCGAGTTCCTCGTCGGTGACAGCGGGCGAAATGGTGAACGTAAAGATATCGCCAAACTGCAGCACCCACGCCGCCATGGGGGCCGTGCTGGCGGCCTCGATGATCGCGCACCCGCTCAACTCGCCGATCGCATGCCAACGGCCGAGCATCGTGATCCCATCGGGCGGCAGCGCGCCACCCGTCTTCATGAAACGTTCGATCGCCGATTGCTGTGCCGTCGGTAGCCCTTTCCACTGCACAATGAATTTCATTGGGGACCTCCACTTGACTCACGACGATGCCGGCCAGTGGCAAGCCGTCACCGCAACAGGCGCCGCAGGATGCGGCGCGTGGGAGCCTGCATCGGGCGCAGATTCTTCCTACGTTATCCGCGATTCAATGCCGCCACCTCGGCCTTCTAAAGAATGATAGGCAGCGGCCAAGGGGCTGCAATGGAAACCGGTGAAAGTAGCCAACGATTTTCGCTTCAAGACTGTTGACGGGCGCCTGATGCTGGACGAGGACGAGATGCGCCTGCTTTACGTGGCCGTGACGCGCGCACAGCATGTGCTGGACATCTCCGAGCTACGCGAGGACCTTATACGGCTGTTCAACTCGCGTCGGTGACCGCACAGGCCTGCTCCGCACAAGTGAGACGCTCAACGGCGATGTTTTGTGCGGCCGTCGGTGGGCGCCACGCCATACCCCGTGGCTCGCCTTGATGAACCGACATCTACTTGCGGTAACCTCATGAAACGGCGGTGTGTGGTGAACGGCGTCGATCGCGGCGCTGGCACTAAACTATGAGTGTCGGTATCGTCCGAGGAGGTGTCCATCGATGGCAATCGAAGTCAAGGATCGCAACTACGGGCTCGGCGAGAAAGCGACCTATGTCACCGTCAACGGCGTCAAGTATGCGGTCGTGCGCGCGGACGCCTGGTTCGACCAGATCGGGTCCGGGAACGCCCCTGCGCCGTGTGGCAAATCGCTGTCGGTTCCGCTGGGGGACGTCATCAAGGGCAGTGGAAAATTTTACGGCGTGAAAACTGTCAAGCTCGGCCTCAACCCGGTCCATCCGGCCTGTCACGCAGCGGTGCACAGGGCGACTTACTACCCTGCAGATCATGTGACGTTCACGGCCGTCTCCAGGAAGAAGCTGCGCCCTGGCAGTTCGGCGCATAGCAAAACCGGCCGTGTCGGGCGTGGCAAGGTCGGCGTGGGCGGCATGCGTACCAGGTCGCACGGCTGACCGCGCGCGGGTCGAGTCGCAACCTCTCCAGTTCGAGGAACTAGCGGGACGCGTCCCGCATTTCCCTGGTCGCCTTCGCCTTGTCCTTCCGCCAGCTCAGGAAGTTAGTCACCGCAGCCACGATGAACGTGACGATAGTGGAGGCCGACGACGCAATGAGTGTCTTTTCCTCAGTATCTAGCGAAGGCTTTGTCGGTTGGTATTGGGAAGCGGATGAGAATGGGACTGCCGGGGCGCTTCCCGACAACGCTTGTGATGCGCTTTTCAACTGCACGACGGTTACTTGCGGCAGCTGGTTCGCCGACATGTAACGCACGAAAAGGGCGGCTGTTATGCAAAAAAAGCCGACAAAGAGACCAAGGAATAATCGACAAAACAGCTCGATCCTAGTGGAGTTTGCCACGCCTGCCTCCGTCTTCGTCGACGGTTGCCGCACCCTTATATTGCGCCAGAATCTCGCGCTCCGCGAGTCGACGTTGGAAGGCGATGCGAAGCTCTTTCTCCCTGTCCGCAGGCGCGATCTACGTGGCTTGCGAATACTTCGAAATTCGCTGCCCCAACAGCACCGGCGCGCAGAACGACGTCCGCTATGCCTACTTCGCACAGCCCCGGCGCCTGGCGATCGAAGTGAACGGCAAGGTGACGATTTACGATACGCTCGATCACCAGATCAGCGGTTTCTCACAGCAGCAGTTCCGCGGTGCGTCCCTCACATTGGCGAGCCGGCACGGCCTGGTTGCTGTCGCCAGCCTGGCGGTTGTCTCGGTCGGCGGGGTTCCGCAGCCGGCGTCGCCGCCGGTGCAGGAGGAGCCCGTCAGCACTCAGTCGGTGGCCCGCGAGGCGGACGTGTTCGCCACCGTAGAGAAGCTCGCCCAACTGCACGCGAAGGGAATGCTCAGCGAGGAGGAGTTCGCCGCCAGGAAGGCGGAGTTGCTGAGCCGTTTATGAGCGTCCCGTCATCGCGCAGCGCAACCGGGGCACGATTTCTACCTGGCTGAAAGGCCCACACAGGGACGGGCACATCGCCCGGTTGATTGCTCAGTAAGAAGCGACTCGACTTGTTCCTGGGGGTCCGGAGTCGACGGCGGATTCAACCGGTGTGCCACAGCATGACCGACATGCTTATCTCGCCGCAACGCGACGTCACGCGATCTTCTGAACCCATCGACTCCGCCAACCTGGTGCTTCAAAGGGATCCGAAAAATACTGGGTCTCGTGAACGACCTTGCCGTTGCGGAACTCCATAATGCTTACCGTGTAAGCCACCCGCCCCTGATAGGTGATGGTGTATTCCGTTATCCAGAGATTACCTTCCCCTTGAATTCGCCTGACATCGAAACCTGATGGCTTACCTGGATGATGACTCCGCAGTGTCTGCAAAATAATTCGCCCGACGATTCGCTCACCTGATTGGGGATAGTCACAGATGGCATCGTCATCGTAAATATCGTGTTCTGTGTCGATATCGCCGGCCGCCGACGCCTGCCAGTGCGCATTCAGGGCTTCACGTATTCCTTCTTCCTGCATGGAGTGCCTCCGGATAACGTTCAGGCGCCAGGTCTATGAACAGAAAAAACGTCAACGTAATCGAGTCGGTCAACCACCGCTTCACCGCGAATTCGTGGCTAACGAATTCGTGAACTGCTTACACTGAGTCTTCGTTGCTTAACGGAATGTGGAAGTGCCGCTTCATCCGCAGGCGCGACTTCGTAGTTTTGGCGATCAGGTCGGAGTCGTCTTCCAGGCGAGCAGAACGGTGGCCGTGACGGCCTTCTCTCTCAGGTCAAATTGGTGTCGAATGTGCGGAAGTTGATGCCGTCAATTCAAGCCGCGTTGATTCGCAACTCAGCCGCAGCCATCAGGGTCAAACCGAGCCGAAACAGATCTGCTTTTGGGTCAAGTCTAGCAAATGAACCACTGGGCTGCAGCGAAGGGTTCCTGGAGGGTACAAGGCGCAATGGGTAGGTGACGGATCGCCTGTTCTTCGGAAGTGCGATTTCGCAACCTGACCAGCGGCTTTTTGATGTCCACCGGACAGTCGATCGCCCGGCGCCGCAGTTGGCGAACGACGCCTGCTGGCCGGTTTGTGACATCTGCGCTCGGCGTGTGTCGCAGGCGTTGTTACACCGCTCGCGACGTGCGGGGCGCACCTGTTGGCCGCACTGGAAGGCGCAGTGCCAAAACAAACGGAAGTCCGGTTGCTCTCCGCGCGGCTCGTTCCCGCTGCCGATCAGCCGAGCCCGCCCGCCTGGCCGCTCGCCTTGTCGGTCAGCGCGACGGTCTCGAAATAGCTGATTTTCGGCTCCGTGCCGTAGCGAGCGCGGATTCCGGCGAGCCATTCCCCGGAATAGAAGCGCTCGGCCGCCTCCTGGCTTTCCCACATATAGACGCCGCCTGCGACCTTGCCGTCGGCGGAACAGATGAACTGTTTGCGCAGAAAGCCCGGAATCTTGAGGAAATCCGGGGCGATCTTCGTGAAGTGGGCGCGGCACTCCTCGAGGCCTACATCCGGCGGCAGGTCATAGAGGACGATGGCGGTGATCATGGACATCTCCTTGGGTCGGCAGGCCGGCGGCTAGTTCATGGCTGGGAACCCATTGAACGAAAAGGCACGACTGTCGACTCCACGCTGGGACTCACATTCGTGAATACCACTACCGGCATCGCCATGCAGGGTGCTGTGCGGGATCTGGCTAAGCGCGTACTCGGCAGGGAACCCGCGGACAACCGCTCGCGCCCGGCCAGATGGTCGACGCGCGCCGGGTGCGATGGGTCGGGGCGGACGAGTAACCTGACAATACTACCCGTCGCGCGTGTGAAGCTGCGTCCCAACTAGCGCGGTGCATAGCCGCTCGTCACCGAGTTGATCAGCAGGCCGTCAACATAGACGGAAACGGGCTCGCCATCGGGCGACATCAGCAAGTTGCCGGTATTGTGCTGGCCCGGCAGTTTCATCATGCCACCGTGCACGGCGGCCATGTCGTGATGATCGAGTTCGACGGCGACGGGAAGGTCGGTGATCGCGAGTGTGTTCATGGCGTGCTCCTGATCAATGTGAGGTTTCGTGTCGAATGGGCGTTGCAACACGTGCGTCCATCGATGCATAGGCCGTGCCAAAGCTTGCAGCGATCTGCGCGACACGCGGGCGGGCCCGACAGAACAAGGGGAACGACTTTATCCAGTCTGTGTGCGCGATCGATCACAGCTGCCATAGCCCGCGTAGTTGATGGATTTATGCCGACAGGGCGCAGCCGACCGTCGCGGCGCTACCGACAGCCCGAGCAGGACATCCAGCGTGTCCCATCACAACAATTGATCGCCGTGACCGCGTGCCTGCCTGGTCCTGGGTCACGGTTTGAACGAGTGGAACCGACCTGCTGCCATACGCAGTCGACCCACCGGGGACGCTCGGCTTTCCGCGAAGCGGACATTCAAACTGATTAAGCGCTGCCCGCCAGACGAGGGGCCGAGTATGACCAATCACTCGGAAAGCATCGCCTCAGGCGACGCCGCCCTTCATTGCTTCACGGGCGCGATACGCTCGGCTGGTTCCTTTTATTTATCGCCGGATATACGGTCATCGAAACAATCATGCTCCCGGCACTGGAAACCATGACAGCATCGTTGGCTATCGACGGAAGCCAGGGAACGTTCTTCGGGATGCTGAGTGCCGCAGGGGCACTGGGTGGCACCGCTGGTTACTACACTGGTAGTTGGCTCAACTTGAACGGAACATCGCTCGAAACATGGACGACATTCGGCAGCGTCGGGGCAATCGGATTCGCAGCGTCCGCGCTGATACTTCCGACAATTCCGCGCCAGGTGTCGCTGGAGCAGGCGTGCGGCAGCAACACAGCGGCCTTCACCGAAAGCTGGCAGCGAGCACTCATTTGAGTGACAAGCTTGAATGTCTCTTCATCGCCGACCCCGGACGCTGGAGGCAGCCTGGCATCAGTGGCCCCTAAGGTTGCTTGATTGATTCAACGGACAACTACAGGATCGATCTCCTTATGTGTGAGGCCGAAATTCGCCATGCGAGCGCGATGGTCGGGGGAGCCCAGATATAAGCGAAGCTGCCTGTTCACCGCATTGAGCAGATCGCCGCTGCTCTTGTTAAACGAGAATGCCCCGCTCGGGGAATGTGGCTTGCCATTCTTTTCGGGCACGTGCTCAACTGCCTCAAGCATCGAATCGCCGATACGGTCCGCAAGTACGCGATTTCCCAACGCGGTGCTCGCATACGCATCGATCGCCCCTGAGCGGACTGCTTTAATTGCGTCGGCCTGTTGCTCGAAAATGACGATCTGGTCCTCGCTTACGCCTGACGCTCGCGCCGACTCGTGCTGCACCTGCCCAGCAATGATGCCGAGGCGCGCATCGCGGCGCTCGGCGAGTAACGCATAGCTCTTGAGCGTTTTCGGATTTCCTGCGCGGACCAGGAAACCGTCCCCGGTCGCCCATACGGGCAAACTGAACGCGACCTGATTGGCCCGTTCAGGCGTAACGAAGAGCGGAACGTTCATATCCCAGCGGTCGGCTTCGACGCCAGACAGCAGTTCACTGAACGTCGTGAGGTGATGCTCGATCTGTGTGACACCGATGGCCCGAAGGACTGTATCAGCCAGATCAACGTCCGCTCCCGTGGCAGTCTGATCGGATTCTGTCCAGCCGAATGGGGGTTCTTCGATGTACGCGATCTTTACCTTCATTGCTTCACCTCGCCAAACCGGAATGGCCCATCAAATCCACAATGCCGATCGTCGACGATTCTACTTACATAATCGGACGTTGCCTTTTGGCCGCGTTCTGCCCGACGAGTCGGGCGCATGTCGACCCATTCCTGCGGGTCCACCCGGTGCATCCTCGACGGCAGTTTCCAAGGTACAACGGCCATCCGCTCGGTCGTCTCGGTCGTGGGGACGGGGTGTCTCACCCTACCGTAACCATCGGATGCTTTCCGAAGGCCGCACTAGTACGACATCCCGCAATTACTTTTAATAATTGGTGGCATGGTTTAGCCTGGCGGCATGAGCCGAGGTCGTCATGCAACGCCAGTGAAGCTGGCCAGGAAGGACAGAGAGAAGCTGCTGGCGCTGATCAGGCGCACGACGGCTGCACAGCGTGATGTGACGCGGGCGCGCATCGCGTTAATGGCCCATGAGGCCTGCTCAAGCGCAGCGATCGCGCAGGAACTGGGCGTGTCCGTGCAGACGGTCAGCCTGTGGCGCCAGCGCATTGCGCGGCAAGGCGCGCGAGGTATCCGGGAGGGCGAGCGTATCGGTACACAGAGCATCTCAATACGGCCTCCGGGCGTTAGTTGTAAGCGGAAGCGGCTTGAGGTGGGGATGTCCCGGCGATGCGTACGAACTCACTTCACTTCGGCGTCGTCTAGCGCGTGACCGAATTCGTGAGCAAGTCGTTGATTAGGCGGAAGTGGCGGTCTCACTAATTCTGGCTCCCCGCATGTTGTGCAGGGAAACGGAATTGGTGAGACTGGGGGCGCTTGTCGTGAGACTGGAAAAACGGATTCGGCCACTCTGCGCTGCCAGTTCGGTCATATCGAAAAAAAGGTACGCCGCCCGCTGACCTTCAGAGAGAGCATCTGATGGGTTGCCTGAGGAGTTGCGGAGCTTGGCACGGTCTCGGGACTTGCTGCCATGTGAGTGCTTACGCTCGGTTCAAGCACATCAAGCGAATACATTCGTCTTTGCGTTGATGGGCGTCGTTCAGACAACAGGCGACCACAGGTCATAGTTCAGGATGTACGCGTTACCTTCTCGCTGAACTGAGCCGGCTGTCGGAAAATTGAAGTGCATGCCACTAATTGAAAGCTTGTCCGTCGCGACTCTGTCCAGCAGTTGCTTGCGCGTGTGTGCAGCCTGCGCTGAGTCGCTATCAAAAGCGATTGTAACCTCAGGCTGTGCCACCTGGATGTGCGGAAAATGGACAATATCTCCCCAAATGAGTAACGAGTCGGAACCGTCCCCCAGCAGATATCCGGTGTGGCCAGGAGTATGTCCAAAGAGGTTGACAGTCTGAATGCCTGGCAGAATCGCTTCTTGATGGAACGGCACCAGCTTCTCGCCGTAAGCGTTGAACGCGTTTCGCGCGACATCAAAGAATGGGCGGAAACCATCGGGCGCGTTCGAATAGATTCCTTCGTCGCGCCAAAACGCCAGTTCCCTCTCATGGACGAAGAGCTGCTGCACGTTCCTGAACACCGGGGTCTGAAGCGGCCCGGCAAGGCCGCCGATGTGGTCCGGATGCGCATGGGTCAGCAGAATCGTGTCGATTTGAAGTGGGTCAATGCCGGCCGCTGCGAGCGCGACTTGAAGTCGCCCACCCCAACCGTTGATGCCGCCCGCGCCGCTATCGATGAGGATCGTCCGGTCCGCAGTTTCGACAACATACGCGTTGATGTTCATCCGAGGCAAAGGTGGCACGCCACGTTTCTCGAGCAATGCTTCGGCCTTGGCAGCTTTGATACCGTCAAGCAATTCAAACGACACGTCGAGATAACCGTCACTCAGCATGGTAACGGCCATGTCTACTACCTTCTTTCGGTTAATGGCAGGCGCCTGGAATGTAGTTTGAGAGTTCACGATTACCTCTGAAGCTGATTGGTTGATATTGGGGCCGAACACTGAGTCGCTCACTCCGCACATCTTAGTCGCCGTCTCTCACCCGAATCGCTCAACTTGCTTCGTCAACTGCTCAAGTTGGGCGCGGGTGTGTGAAGTACGCGAATGGCGCGATGTTGCGCGGGGCAGTGAGCGTACGCGCCTTCATCGGACCGTCGGTCTTTCAACGTTACGCCGGTAGTAGTGCTGGAGTGCGAGATTTCAGAAGCGTGTCCCACAGTCCCGTTCCCTCAAAGTCACCGCCCTTGAATGGAAACGGCAAACTTTGAGGGAGGTGGTACGGCGGTTACAGTGTCACAACAATCTTGCCGACCTGACTGCCGGCTTCCATGTACCGATGAGCCTCAGCAATCTCTTCGAACGCGAAGACCCGGTCGATGACAGGGCGAAGTGCCTTGGAGGACAGGCCTTCAGAGATAAAGGCTATGGCCTGCTGCAGTTTCTGAGCGTCCTGAGTAATCTCGAACAACTCATAACCCTGAAGGACGAGGTGCTTGCTCAGAATCTCCATCACCGGGACCGGAATGTCCCGGGAGTCCAGGGCGCCGTACTGATAGTAGATTCCTTCGTGCGACATTGCCCGGAGAATGTTTCGAGCATTCGGTCCACCGACCGGGTCAAAGACGATGCGCGCACCCTTCCCACCGGTGACATTCATGATGTATTCGGTCAGGTCTGGCATATCGGAAAGGAGAACGTGGTCGGCACCGACTGCTCGCAGGGTTTCTTCCTTTTCCTTGCTTCGCGTCAGGGCAACCGTCGCCGCCCCGACCATCTTCGCAACCTGGATGGCAGCAAGCCCGACGCTGCTAGTCGCGGCGCCAATGATGACGGTATCAGCACTGGTCAGCTTGCCGTAGTTAATCAATGCACCATATGCGGTGACGAACATCATCCAGGTGGCCGCAGCTTCCTTGTGAGTTACGCCAGCCGGATTCTTTACTACGGCGTGTGCAGGAGCATTCACAACTTCGCCGTACATGCCATACTCGGCGAAAGAGAACGCGGGGACGACGCTCACCGGGTCGCCAATCGCAAAGCCATTCACGTTCGCGCCGATGACTACGACTTCGCCAGAGGCCTCGTATCCAAGCTTGGCCGGGAACTCGGGGGCGATAACGTATTTCCCGGTGCGATACATCACTTCTGCGCGATTGATACCTAAAGCTTTGACCCGAATCTGGACTTCGCCGGGTTGGGGCGGCGCCTCCTGGACGTCGTCAAACCGAAGCACTTCCGGACCGCCGATTTGATGAAAGCGAACAGCTTTTGTCATGACTTGATCTCGCAATGTCGTGGATGCCCTCTGCCGAAGTAATGGCAACTGGCAAGTGTTTGACACTGTAGGGAGACGGCACGACTAGATAAACGAATCCGGAGGTAATGAACTGTTGCTTCGCATCGAAACAATCCCCTGGGCACGCTGGCGACGACACGACCTGGTTTTTTGATTGTGATTTGGCCGGGCATCGAGCCCGGAACTCAGGACACCAGCCAGGTCTCGTTGAAGGTTGTGAGTTCATTCGCAAGCCATTGCGTGAAAACCTTCACACGCGGGGTCACGTATGCCCGACTCGGATAGAGCAGTGACACCGGCCACGGCTTCGGTCTGTGGGTGGAGAGAACCTCGACGAGTTCGCCCGACGCCAGGTGTTCTTCAACCATTATCCCTGGAGCCTGGATGAGCCCGAATCCTGCAACGCCGCAATGAACGTAGGCGTTCGACTCGTTGACGCTAACACTTGCGTTGCATGTAGCCGCAGTCTCCTCGCCGTCGGCGCAGAAGCGCCACGTCATTGGTCGGTTGTCGTGTCCTGACAGGAAGTTGATCCTTCGATGTGCGGATAGGTCCGACAGAGTCAGCGGAGTGCCGTATTCCTGCAAGTACCCAGGAGAAGCACAAGTCAGCATGACAGCCGCTGCAACCCTTCGTCCAATCAGACTCGAGTCAGGAAGGTCTCCGATTCGCAAAGCACAATCGACCCCCTCGGCAACCAGATCCACGGCGCGGTCGGTCACGCCAAGCACAAGTTCGAGGCTCGGGTACAGACGATTGAAATCGCGCAGCCGGTCCAGAAACGTTTGCTGTGAGAATGCGGCTGGAAGGTTAATGCGAAGCCGACCATGCATTGTTTCGCCAGTCTGGTTAAACATCGAGGTTGCATCGTTGATGCTGGCGAGAATCTCTTCCGTTCGTGCGTAGAACTGCTCGCCTTCCGCCGTTAGCGTGACGCTGCGAGTCGTGCGCTGAAACAACCTCACTCCGAGAGCTGCCTCAAGCTCCTGCACGGACCGGGTTACATGAGGACGACCGACCTGAAGCACTTCGGCAGCGTTCGTGAAACTGCCCAGCTCAGCGACTGAGCTGAAAACTTTCATTGCTTGCAGTAGTTCCATGAGTTCCCTCTGAGCTGAGCCGAGATGCGGCTAGGTAGGCCAATGCCAGCATTGTTCGTCTGCGAGGCAACAATTCGTTCAATCCTAGCGCATTTACCACGGCGCCGGAGAAACCAGCAATCGTAGAAACGGTTGCTGGCAGGCGAACACACTCAGTCTTTCGCAACCGGCGCAAGACGAACGGGTCTTGCCGTCCGGCCAGTCCAACTGATTCGCGTCGCAAATCCGGCTGATCCAGCGATTTCGCTTCCGTGTCGGGCTGGCGTGTGACCGAATTCGTGAGCAAGTCGTTGATTAGGCGGAAGTGCCGGTCTCACTAATTCCGTTTCCCTGCACAATCAGGCCGGGTTTGACAAGCAGGGAACGCATTAGACTCAATGAACACTCATCGCGACTCAACGTCATCGCCGTGAGCGCAGTAAAAACCCGCGTCCGGCACGGTCGGTTCATTCTGCTCAACGCTTGAAGGTCCGTTGGCAACGCGGAGCAGCCGTTCGAGTGTCCGCGCGTGTACCCCGGCGAGTGTCGGAAACTGGCCCGGATTCAGTGTGGCGCGAGCCGCTGTCAGGAAGAGCTTAGGGAGAAACAAAAAGCCGCTGTCCGTGAGAGCAGCGGCTTTTCTTACAACGGCTGGTGAATGAGGGCGCTTGTTCGCTTTGTGCTTGCGCCTGGTGCGTTATTAATTGCTGTTATTTGCCAGCCGGCGACACTGTGCCTGGGGTTGCCAGCGTGTTGTTGACCCCGTAAGCGCTGGTATTGGACGTCGAGCTAGTGTTCGTGCTCTGCTGCAGGCCCGAGTTCGCCGACCCTGCGATCATGCCGCTGTCCGAGTTGGTGGCGCCAGGCGTGCCGTAGCCGCTCGTTGCATTGGCCGGCGACACGGCGGCGGGCGACGCTACGCTCGGGGTCGCCAGCGTGTTGTTGCTTTGTGCATAAGCCCCGCCCGACAGCGCGAGTGCGGCGACAGCCGCGATTAATGTGCTGGTTGCCTTGTTCATGACCTGTTCCTCCTGGATTGGACTGGAATTTTGATGCAAACTGGGGGGCGACAATGATTTCGTCCGGTGTACCGACATTCATCTTGGCCGGTAGTGAGAAGTCGGAGGCGGCGTAGCCGCCGCAGACGACGAACTGCCGGCGGTGCCGGGTTGGCGAGGTCTAGGATGGCTGACTGAATCTAAAAAGAGGCGGTCAGCCCATGTCTGGAAGCCGCATTACCGACCAACAGGTGCGCCTCTACATGAACCATCGCAAACTTCATCCACAGAAGCTCGCTGCGGCGAAGTCAGGCATGAGCGAGCGTACGGCGCGACGCGTCGAACATGAAGCCGGACTACCGTCACAGCAGCCCCGGCGCTACTGGCGCTCGCGCCCAGATCCGTTCGCCGATGTCTGGGAGAGCGAAGTGGTCCCATTGCTACGCGCTGCGCCAAAGCTGAAGGCGATCACCCTGCTGCGCAAATTGCAGGA
>NZ_JBNDML010000041.1:0-27166 GCF_050436565.1 Paraburkholderia sp. GAS42
CATCGCGCCGAAAAGTTAACACCCCGGCGCGCCGTTTACAACCTCTTCCTGCTCTGCAAATGAAAATGCCGTTCAGTGCTAACTGAACGGCATTAGCCGTTCACGGCGCTATTCGCGCCCGTCGCGGCGGCCGCCGCCGGAAGCTTCGGATTGATGTTCGACGAATTCTGGAAAACGGCATTCGCGAGCGACCCTGTCAGCGAAAAGCCGGTAATGTCCGCCGCGCTATAGGCATCGTAAAGCGGTGTCCAGTTTCGTCCGGCCTTGAGCGCGCCCCACGGTGCCACGACGCCCACGATCGCTCCGCGATCGAACAGCGAATTCGTCGCGCTGGGAAAAGGCAACCCGAAGTCGCCGACCCCGCTTGTGGGATTGAACCCGCTTTCCAGCTTGAACGTGATCCTGGTGCCGCCGCCAATGTCCTCGAAGCCAAGCAGGCCCCATCGACTCGTCGCGTGATTATTGCCTGTCAGTGTAATCGCGCTCGCCGACTTGCCGTTGGCGACGCCGGCGTTGGTCCGATATACCAGCCCCTCATCGATCAGACCATAGAGCGTCACCGACGATTGCGCGTGCGCCCCGTGCCATCCGGTTCCCAGCAGGACGCCGAGCGCTCCCAGTGCCCCGGCGACCGTGCGCTGCGTCCGGCTCATTCCATCCCGCGAAATCCATTGTCCCTCCCAGATCATTCTCATCTCCCGACACCTTGTATTGGATGTGCTGTTGCGAGCGCCCTGTCATATCGATTACACTGAACGATAATTCGGTATACTAAATATATAGTGCGCGCACTTCTTTTATCGCACAACGGATAAGTCAGTGATCTTCCGCTTGTCGGTCGTCCCGCAAGGCCGCCTTTTCGATCACGTCGCGCAGGCTGCCATCCAGTCTCACGGCGATGGCGGTAACTGCGACGTCGTCGAACTGCCCGAACAGCGACGACGGATCGTCGAATTCGACGCGCACCGAAGACGGGCCCGTCTCGTCGACCAGAATCGTCAGTGGCGCGTACAACCCGGCGGCAATCTGATTGCGGGTCATCTCGAGAGCGATCAGCGGATTGCCGAGATGGTAGCGCCTGGCTTTCATCGACTTCCCGGCTATCGCCAGCAGCGTGCCATGATTTTGTGCGGCGAAAATCATGAGCCGGTCGGCCCCTTCCATCGCTTTCATGCGTTCGATCGCAAGCGACGGATCCTTGGTAAACAGGACGTTTACCGACGGGTCGTAGCGTCCGAGCAGATGTTCGAGTCGCACGGTGAAGTGATCGAAGTCCACACCGATATCCACCGTCTCATGAATGACGCGCACGGACGATTCGGAATAACGGATTGTCGATGCGTCTTCCGCGGACGCAGCTGAAGCGCCTACCGGTATGCCGGCCGCCGACAGGATCCAGCCCACGGCCGCCGTGCGGACCCAGCGCGTGATATCTGGCATCGCCTGTCTCCCGACGCTACGATCACCCATTGGAGGGTGCGTCATTTAGCGCATCAACAAGCGCGCGTTGCACCATGACCTTCGCTAGCTGGAGCCGGTAGGCCGAGTCTGCGAAGCTGTCTTCCAGCGCCGCGACGCCGGCCACGGCCGCCGCCGCGATTTCGCGAATCTGCTCGGGCCGTCCTTCGAAGGCCGTGTCGAGCAGTGCCTCGGCCGCGCGCGCGTTGAACGCCGCGTCGGCCACACCCTCCGTCTTGTTGTCGAGGATCTGCGCGGCGCGGCGGAGTACGCTATCGAGGCGGATATCGACGACTACATTCGCCGGGGGAATCCATACGAGTCGAGCCATGTTAAGGCAGCTGGATCGCGCGTTCGCGAGAGCATTTCTATCAGGTCTGAGAGCATCATCGCGGGGCGGACTCGAGTACAGACAACACACGCCACTCCAAAGCCGATGTCGACGGAAGTAGCTAACGCACTAACCTGATCGTTCCGTCGCAACCGTGAAACGTTGCGACGGCCTATCACGAAAGGAGCGCGGCAACACCCAGAGACACGCCGCATACTGCCACTCCAAGTGACATAACCTGAAGCCATCGCTTTCGCGTGAGCAGCGTTATCGCAGCGAGCGCGATCGATATCTGCACTGCGGTAGTGGCTTGTGCCCAGCGGTGATGACTATGCAATAGAATCTCGCTCCGTGCGTTCTCCCGCTCCACGTCCTTCTCTAGTGCCTCAGCCTGTTGTCGGATCGGTTCCTTCTGTTCGCGATACTTGTTCACGTCCGCTTCGAACTTTGATCGAGCAGCTGAGGTCGGGGCGACAATTGCGGCTTTTCGCCCTTTGCCTGAAAATAGCCCCACTGCTTCGCTGCTTCCGTCTTACTGATAGCCGCCTCATTCTTGGCAATCAGCGCGAGACTTTCTGTGGTGCCGCTCTGATAAGAACCGAATGCCCCGAGCGTTGCGAGGACTGCCGTCATCACGGCGGTTCGTCCCGAGAAGCTATCGCCGTGCGACGCGTGCTCTACTGCGCTGTCGTGCGGGCCGTGAATTTCAAACTCAGCTGTCGTTGCAAACCCTTCGAGGTGTTTTTTAATTGTCAATTGACGCGGCGCCACGTGTCGTTGATCGCTCCAAAAACGATTGGAACGAAATCGTGCCCCTCGAACGACGCTGAACAATCATCCTTTTGGTAGCCCAATGCCGCCGGAGCGCGCAACATGTCAAGAATCCGCTTGCTGTGCTTGCCGGTCGCGGCGACCTCGGCCAGGACTTCCGACTCAATCTTGTGGAGCAGATCCCAAGTCAGAACACCAACCGATCGATGGCGATGCACTACAGCCGGCACCGCTTCTCGTACTGCCGCTTCGGCGGCAAACAACACATCCATTTCAGCTCCCTTTTTCCGTCTCAGTTCGAACGAGGCGCGCGGCGCGCGCGGTCGATCACAAGTTGTGCTAGAAGCCCAGCGCTCAGTTGCTCATCCCGGCCAACGCCATCGATTGGATTAAGCAACATGTTGATCGCTCGCCCAGCCAGAAAACACACAAACCCTGCTGCGCTACGAACTCAGGCGATCCGCCGGAGCTCGCTGATCGCCTGGACGCGGTGCTTCGGATACAATTCGTCGCCGACGCGCTCGTACATCTCATCCATTGCGGCGCCGTGTTCGTCGTAGCTCTGACTATTCCGATTCTTTGAGCGACCGGACCGGTGGGGAGTCGATGAACAGCCGCGGCTGCCAGAGCGGGTACCACGCACGTTGCCAGCCTTGCATGTAATCGGCCCAAAGGGAAAACGGCAGCGCGATCGGGAACAAACCTGTCTGAAGGAGCCACCGCGCTGCAGCGTCGAATGACGGCGTCGCGGTGATATTAATGGTCATCGCTTCCGCATTCTGGTCCGGAAGCTCGTGCCGGGTGATCTCGATGTCGACCGTCGGCAGGTGAGCAGTCAGTTTCGTCTGGCCCATGTCCAACCTCCATGTATGCGCTTTTCCTAGCCCTACCTTCGCACACTTGGCGCCACCTCGGAGGGGCCACCTAGCCGGAACGTGGCGGAAATATTGGATTTCGCTTGATTCTTGGTCTTGAGGATGCCACATGAAAGAACATGCACATCTTCGAACGAGAAGTCAACGGCCATCGCTACCGTATCGCAGCTCAGTCGGTGTGGGATGCCGAGCGAGGGCGCTCCGTCGCACGCCAGGTTGTCCTTGGGCCGGCTGAGCCGCCACCCTTGGCGGATCTGCGTGCCACGCATACGGTGGGCACGCGCGGGGTCGGCGATGTCAGGGCGTTGATCTGGGTGGCCGAGCAACTGGATCTGGTGGCGCACATCGATCGGGCATGCGGAGGGGTTGGCGCGAAGGGCGGCCCATCGGTAGGCGAGTTGGCTGTGGCAGTGGCGATTCAGCGGGCATGCGCGCCCGGACCCAAGCGCGAGCTGGGGGAATTTCTGGATACGAGTCTGCCGCGCTTGTCGTGTTTGCCGGGATCCGCGTTCAGCGGGCAGGCATTTCATCGCGTCGCGCAGCAGGTTACAGAGCATCAATTGGAGCAGGCGCAGGTAGCGGTCGCGAAAGCTGCCGTTGCCCGCTTCGAGCTTTCCGCGGACGTGCTCGCGTTCGACACGACGAACTTCGATACGCACATTGACACGCAGACGCCGGGCGAGCTGGCCCGGCGTGGACACGCCAAGAGCAAGAGAAAGGACCTCCGGGTGGTAGGGCTTGGCGTCCTGGTCAGCGAGACGGGGCATGTGCCGCTGTTGTATCGGACGTATCCGGGCAACGGCTCGGACCAGGCGGTGCTCGCGGCATGCCTGGGTGGGTTGGCGCAGTTGCACGAGGCACTCGACAGCGGTGAGGCTCGTGCGCGACCGGCGCAGCGTACGCTGGTACGAGACGGTGGGTTTTGGAGCCCGCAACTGGAGCTCGATCTCGACACCGCCGGCTACTACAGCCTCATTTCGTTGCCGCTCGGGCACAAGGCCGCGGAAGAGGCGTTGCAGATGGCGGCGCAGCGCGGTGCCATGAAACCGCTCTCGGGCAAGCTCAGCGAAGTCCAGGCGGCGCGCATTCGGACTACCGTCGGAGAGTTGGATCGCACGCTCGTTGTGGTGGAGAGCCAGGAATTGCTGGCGGGCCAGAAACGCGGGATCGCGGCGGCCCTGCGCAAAGCGAAGGTGGAACTGCGCACGCTGGAGGGGCTGATCCAAAAGGGTCGCATCTCGCGTAGCCGTCTGGAGCTGCGAGTCAACAAGGCGCTCGCTCGGGAACACCTGTCGAGCTTCGTCGTGACCACCTTCGCCGGAAGCGAAACGGCACCGACCTTGCACTGGCACGTCGACGCCGCATTGCGCCGCGAGCTGGAGAAGACGCGGCTCGGCCGGCGGGTACTGTGCACCGACCGACATACCTGGACCACAGGTCGGATTGTTTACGCCTTCCGAGGTCAGTGGAAAGTCGAGGAGCTGTTCCGCAAAGCGAACAAAGGCGGTGTCGTCCCCTGGGGGCCATCGCACCAGTGGGCCGATGGGTCGCTGCGCCTGCACACTTTCGCGACTGTTCTCGGGTTGATGCTCGTGAGCCTGGCGAAGATCGCGCCCGGAACGGACGCTTCCGCCCGTCAGACGATGGAAAGCCTGGCTGAAATCAAGGTGACATTGGTGCGGACCACGACCGGAGGCGCAGGACGACGGCCAACGCTGATGCTGGCGCAAGAGCTCACGACTGAGCAGCGCCGCGCAGTCAAGGTCTTCGAGCTGGAGAGGTGGGCCCCTCAGTTATTTCATGTATGACCTATCAGCCTTTTCGGCCATGTATGCCTGGCGAAAACCATCTATCCGGCACTCCGCCATGCGAAGGTAGGGCTAGCTATTTTCGCACGGGTGCGGGAGCGGTTCGCGCAGTTGCGCAGCGCTCAGGTCACAGACGGGGCCGCTTGCGAAGTCCTTGCACGCGTGCGCGAAGAGATCCAGCAGGAACTGGCGCCCGTCCGGTTCACGGCGCAAGCCATCGATCAGCTGTGCGCCGGGGTGAAACGGCAGGTTGAACAGGTCCGCGTGGCGGAGTGCCGCATCCAGCAGATCGCCGTTGACCGGTGCGGGATGCCGCGCGAAAGATTCGTCGAACTGTTCTCCGGCCATGAAACCGATCCTGACTGGGCGACGGCCCGGACTACGGCGTCGCGCGAGTTCTGGGTCGAACCGGGCCGCTGTCATTACGGCGAGCAAGGCTGGCGCCGTCGTTCGGCGCATACGTCGAGAACCTGCGCGCTGTCGCGCCAGAAGATCCGCCGCGGCGACGCAGTGTTCAAGCCTGCCGAGCGCCCGGCGCCGTCGAACGCAGCGGCGATGATTTCGGCCGAGATGCTCTGCGATCTGATCGCCGACTGACACCACTTGTTGTTCTCACCCCGTCTGGCGCTCCGGCATGCGGATGCGCGACAGCAGTTCCCCTGCGATCGCCAGGCCAGCCTGGCATAACCAACGTGTCTCGCGTACAAGCGAACGCCATGCATGCGGACACAGTGTTCTCGATGATTATCGGGCGCGGCGGCCAGCTGAACCGAGCAGGAAGCGGCAGACCTCGTCGTGCATGCGCTGGACGCCGGGGCTCGTCTCCAGCGCGCGCCAGCAGCCATGCACGAGACCCGGCGCGATCCACAACTGCGCCTCGCCTCCTGCGGCATGAATGCGTTCCGCGAACACGCGGGCATCGTCGCGCAACGGATCATGTTCGACGCCGATCGACAGCACGGGCGGCAAGCCGTCGAAGCGGCGGGCTTGGATCGGTACGGTCCATACCGGCGGCGGTGCGTCGCCCCAGTACAGCCGGCTGTACATGCGAACACCGGCGAGCGTGAGCATCGGGGCGTTCGCTTCCGTCTCACGTGCAGGCGACTGCGGCTCGGCGCCGAGCATCGGATAGATCAGCGCGACACCCGCTACACCTTCGATACCGGAATCACGCAAGCGCATCGCGACACTCGCGGCGAGATTGGCACCCGCGCTATCCCCTACAAGCAGCAGCGGCGCGGGCAACGACCCGAAAGGCAGGCGGCCGTCGAGCGCGGCCAGCGTGACGTCGAGACAGTCTTCGTGTGCCGCTGGTGCAGGATGCTCGGGCGCGAGGCGGTAATCGACGGCGACCACGCACAGCCCGGTATCGGCAGCGAGGCGCGCGGTCACGATGTCGTGACTGTCGAGCGAGCCAAAGACAAAACCACCGCCATGAAAATACAGCAACGTGCCGGGCGACTGCGCGCCTTCGTCCTTTGCATACAGACGCAAGCGGATGCTGTGGCCGACGGCCGTCACAAGCGTTGCGTTCTGGACGACCACGCCCGTCGGCACGGCGGGGGTGAAAGCCGCGGCGAAGCGTTCGTAAATGGCGCGCTGTTCGACCGTCGGCAGCGACGCCGTGTTGTCGGGATAGAACGCATTCGCGCGGGCGACGAACGCCGCGATCTCAGGTTCCAGCATGGCAGCACCTCCTGCGTCGCAGCGTACCGCGGATACCGTGTGAGCGGAAGCGCAGCCAGAACCTAGCCGCGCGCCTTCGACGGCAGCCCAATCACCCGCCCCTGCCAGGCGCCCGGCGGCAACGCCGCATGGGCGTCGCCCAACGCCCGCACGCGCGCCTCGATGTCGGCGTCGAACGGCGCCGCCTTCGGGCCGCCCGTGTCGACATGCAGCAGCATCTGCTCGCTGGCCGCGACGGGCTCGGCGCCGTCGTTCGCGAACATTTCGAGGTAGATGTGCAGCCGCTTCGCGTCGTGGGCGACGAGCCGCACGTCTACCCGCACCGGCGTGCCTTCCCTCATTTCGTGCAGATAGTTCAGGTGCGCTTCGAGCGTGTAGATCGACCGGCCGCGTGATTTGCGGACCGCGTCGTCAAGGCCGATGCGGTCGATCAGCGCGTCGGTCGCGAAGCTGAAAATCAGCATGTAGAACGCGTCGCGCAAATGACCGTTGTAATCGACCCATTCGGCGCGGACCTCATCGCGGTACACCGTCAGCGGCGCGTTGTCCGGCATGTCGTCTCCCTTGTCCTGTGTGCGGATTCGCTCACTCTTCCGGCCGCAAGCCGTGCCGCGCCTTCGCCGCGTCGATCGCCGAGAGCACGCTCGTGATGCAGTCGTCGCGATAGCGCTCGAGCGCCTTAATCGAGCGTGGCCCCACCTGCTCGGCGGTGCCGTTCACGACGCGATCGATCAGTTCGTCGGTGAGCGGCGGCGCGACGAGCTTCGTCCAGGGCAACTCGAGCGCTGGCCCGAACTGCTGCATGAAGTGTCGCATACCGGCGTCGCCGCCCGCGAGCGTATAGGTCAGGAAGGTGCCCATGAACGACCAGCGGATGCCCGCGCCGAAGCGGATCGCATCGTCGATTTCGCCGGTGGTCGCGACGCCTTCGTTGACGAGGTGGAGCGCCTCGCGCCACAACGCTTCGAGCAAACGATCCGCGATAAAACCCGGCACCTCCTTGCGCACCCGCAACGGCCGCATGCCGAGCGAGCGATAGATACGGATGGCGGCGTCGATCGTCGCAGACGCCGTCCTCTCGCCGCCGAGCACTTCGACGAGTGGCAGCAGATACACCGGATTGAAGGGATGCCCAACGACGCACCGTTCCGGATGCTCGGCACGCGCGTAAAAATCGCTGGGCAGGAGCCCCGAGGTCGACGACGCGATGATCGCATCCGGCTTCGCCGCGCGGCTGATCTGCTCGTGGAGCGCGAGTTTCAGGTCTTCGCGCTCGGGAGCGCTCTCCTGAATGAAGTCCGCGTGAGCGACGCACTCCTCGATCGTTTTGACGAAGCGCAAGCGTGCCTGCGAAGCGCCCTCCTTCAACCCCACGCGTTCGAGCGCGGGCCATGCATTGGCGACGTTATCGCGCAACTGCTTTTCCGCGCCGGGCGCGGGATCCCATGCGAGCACATCAAGTCCGTTCGCGAGTGCGCGCGCCACCCAGCCGCTGCCGATCACCCCCGCCCCGATTGCCGCAAATGTCCTGATATCGACGATCACTGCCATTAATGAAAACCCTTCATTCAGATGGTTCTTACGTACGCATCGTGCTCAGGCGAATTGCGCCATCTCACGACGTTCAAGCTGACGTTCACCGCGCGCCGGCAGGTCAAGCTTGCGGCGCCCTTCGGCGGGCGTGAGCGCCCTGCCGCCGAGCCGTTCGATGATCTCGACCGCACGCTGCACGAGCGTGCCGTTGGTCGCGGGCACGCCACGATCCAGCCAGATGTTGTCTTCCAGACCGACGCGCACATGGCCGCCCAGCAGCATCGCCTGCGCGACCATCGGCATCTGCATGCGGCCGATGCCGAAGCCGGCCCACTGCGCGCCGGCGGGCAGGTTGTCCACCATGGCCTTCATCGTGGTCGTGTCGGCGGGCGCGCCCCAGGGAATGCCCATGCACAGCTGGAACAACGGCGGCGCATCGAGCAGCCCTTCTTTCAGAAGCTGTTTTGCGAACCACAGATGGCCGGTATCGAAGATTTCCAGCTCCGGCTTCACGCCCAGTTCCTGGATGCGCCTGGCTCCAGCGCGCAACTGGGCGGGCGTCGACACGTAGATGTAGTCGCCGTCGCCGAAATTGAGCGTGCCGCAGTCGAGCGTGCAGATTTCCGGCAGCAGTTCCTCGACGTGCGCAAGACGCGTCAGGCCGCCGACCAGATCCGTGTTCGCGCCAAAGCGCATCGGATCCTCGCCCGGTCCGATCTCAAGGTCGCCGCCCATGCCGGCCGTCAGATTGATGATGACGTCCGTATCCGCCGAGCGGATGCGATCGACTACCTCGCGATACAGGTTCGGGTCGCGGCTGCCGCGTCCCGTCTTCGGATCGCGCACGTGGCAGTGGGCCACGGTCGCGCCAGCCTTTGCCGCTTCGATGGCTGCATCGGCGATCTGTTTCGGCGTGACCGGAATCGACGGATGCTTGCCGACGGTGTCGCCGGCGCCCGTGACCGCGGCGGTTACGATGACTTCGTAGTTCATGCGTACATGTCCTCTTCGATGATCGGATCGGCGCTCGTTCAGAGGCCGAGGTAGGCCTTGACAGCCGGCAGGCCGTCCTTGCCGTCATAGGTCTTCACGCCGGCGAGCCATGCGTCGAGCACCTGTGGGTTCTTCTTCAGGTAGGCCTTTGCGGCTTCGGCCGGTTTTTCCTTGTTCATCACCGACTGCATCACCTGGTTTTCTAGCTGCGTCGTAAAGCGCAGATTCGTCACCAGCTTGCCGGCGTTCGGGCAGCGCTGCAGAAAATCCGGCGACGTCAGCGTGTACACGCGCGCTTCGCCATAGTTAGGACCGAACACATCGTCGCCGCCAGACAGATAGTTCATGCTGAACTGGATGTTCATCGGATGCGGCTCCCATCCAAGAAAGACCACCCACTTTTTGTCGCGGATCGCACGCTCGACTGTCACCAGCATCCCGGCCTCGCTCGATTCGATCAGCTTGAAGCCGCCGAGCCCGAACTGGTTCGTGTCGATCATCTTCTGGATCTTCGCGTTCGCGCTGCTGCCAGGCTCGATGCCATAGATCTTGCCGTCGAGTTCCTCGCGATGCTTCGCGATATCGGCGAAAGTCTTCAGGCCCGCCTGATACTCATAGCCCGGCACGGCGAGCGTCGCTTTCGCGCCGGAGAGATTCGGCGGTTCGAGCACCTGGATCGCCTTGGCCTGCACGAACGGCTGAATCGCTTTTTCCTGCACCGGCCACCAGTAGCCGAGCGAGACGTCGAGCTGCCTGCTCTTCAGGCCCGCAAACGAAATCGGCACCGAAGCGACGGTCGTCACCGGCTGATAGCCGAGGCCTTCGAACACGGTCGTGGCAAGCGCCGTCGTCGACGTGATATCGGTCCAGCCGATGTCCGCAAAATGCACCGCGCGACAGGCCGGCGGGTCCTGCGCGAAAACCGGTGACGCGAGCAGGCTGACGAGACAACTGAAACCAGCGGATAAGGCTTTGACGCGTAACTTCATGACGATCCCCTCTCTGACACGCTATTCGGCGTGTTTCGAATCAGGCCGCACGACGGGCGGCTACCTGGACATCCCTCGACACCGTAAGACAAATTGCATGAGGTAAAAGGTACAGCCCCATATTGTCCCCAAAGCGACCGCCAGCGACCCGTTCTTGCTCACGTGCGACCATGAGGGAAAACCAGCATGGCGCGCCGAAAGCCCGCGGCACGGGCGTCACGCGAATATTGACGGCCTTGCCGCAGAGCGCGCCGCTTGCTACCCTCGGCGCACTCCCCAGCGGCACTTTTCATGGTGCGTCTGCCCCTGGCGTGGTCCGGAAGACGCCCACGGACCAGGGCGGAATACCCTGCGTCACACACGTTGCTCACCCGATGCCTCAAGACATTTCGTTTCTGCTGCTGCCGGGCTTTTCCGCGATCGGCTTCATGTCGGCGGTCGAGCCGCTGCGCGTCGCGAACCGGTTTCGCGGCGAGCTGTATCGCTGGCAAATTCTGAGCGCCGACGGCGCGCCGGTGAGCGCAAGCAACGGCATCTCGCTGAACGCAGAGGCCGCGTTCGCCGATGTCGCGCAGGCGGACACGGTTTTCGTGGTGGCGGGATTCGAGCCGCTCGCCTGCTACACGCGCGCGCTCGGCGACTGGCTCAAGCGGCTCGACCGCGTAGGCGCGACGCTCGGCGGCATCGATACGGGCAGCTTCGTGCTGGCCGAAGCGGATCTCTTTCGCCAGGCCGATCGCCTCACCTTGCATTGGGAAGCGCTGTCCGCGTTTCGCGAGCGCTATCCGTCGTTGCAGGCGAGCCAGGAACTGTTCGAAATCGGCACGCGGCGCATCACGTGCGCGGGTGGCACGGCCTCGATCGACATGATGCTCGACCTGATCGCCCGCAGTCATGGCGATGCGCTCGCATCAGAGGTATCGGAGCAGTTTGTGTTGAGCCGGATCCGGCAGCGCTCGGACCATCAGCGAATGGAAATCGCCGCGCGCTATGGCGTGCACAATCCGAAGCTGATCCAGGTGATCGGTGCGATGGAGCAGCACATGGAAGACCCGCTCGCGCCCGACGAACTCGCACAGGAAATCGGCGTGACGCGCCGTCATCTGGAACGGCTCTTTTGTTCGGCGCTAAACGACACGCCGACGCATTTCTATCTGCAGCTAAGGCTCACCCGTGCGCGCGAGCTGCTGCAACAGACCGACATGTCGATCACATCGGTCTGCGTCGCGTGTGGCTTCGAGTCGCCGTCGCATTTCTCACGCACCTATCGGGCGCGGTTTGGCGCGAGCCCACGACGCGATCGGTCCGCATCGTCGCGGCCGCCGGGCAGCTAAGCCGGCGTCGACCGGATCATGATGCGAACCGGCACAACACGCGCCGGTTCACCTTCCCTCGATGCAACCTTAGAACGAATGCCGCATACCGATGCGGACGTCGGCCTGCGTGGTGGTCGACGATGGCGTGAAGCTATAGCCGATCACCGCGTCCACGCCGCTCGATGCCTTGAGGTAGTCACCCGAAATATACACGTCAGTGCGCTTCGACAGCAGATAGTGCAGCCCGGCCGACACCTGGTTCCAGTGATGGCCTTCGAAGTTCGTGTACTGATAACCGCCGATCGCGCTGAAGGCCGGCGTGACCTGCCAGTCCGCGCCGCCTTCGGCCACCCGCATGTGCGACGACTGGCCAAGGCCCTTGATCGTCGTGTACGTGAAGTTGCCCATCAGCGTGACGTCGCCGATCGCGTAGCTGGAACCGATGCCGAACGTGCCCTGCTTGTCGACCGGGAACGGGTTTTGCGAATAGAGACTGGTGACGGCGCCCGTTGCGGGATCGACGCTGACCGTCGGCTGGCCGAGGAAGGTGTGTACGCCGATCATCGCGTACGGATCGAACGCATAGATACCGTGGGGATCGTTCAGCTGCGTGTAGGCCGTACCGACCGTAAATGGCCCGTTAGCGTAGTGCGCGCCGACGCTCCAGGCGCTTTGCTCATGGAAATTACCCGCGATGTTGCCGAACGAGTACATGCCACCGAACATGAAGCCGTGAAACTCGTTCGACAGGAACTTGACCGCGTTCGGCAGACGGTCGCCGTTGAAGCGGTCGAAGTCGCCCTGGTGGATCGCATAGCCGCTCGCCCATGCGGAGATGTTGTACGAGTAGACCATCTCTTCCGTCATGTCGAGCTGGTTACCGAACGACAGCGTACCCCAGTCGTTTTTCAGGCCGACATACGCCTGCCGCCCGAACAGCGAGCCGCCGAATCCAAGCTGGCCGTTGCTCAGGTGAAAACCGCTTTCGAGCACGAACACCGCAGACAGACCGCCGCCGAGATCTTCCGAACCCTTGATACCCCAACGGTTGCCGTACGAAACGCCGTCATCGAACTTGATGACGTGCGAGCCGCCGGTGTTGGAGACATAGGTGATCCCTGCATCGATGATTCCGTATAGCGTCACGCTGCTTTGCGCCTCGCTTACGCCTGGCAGGCTTGCGAGCGCAAGCGCGACGCCGGAGAGTGCTGCGGCATTCAGTCTTCTCATTGTGTGTTTCTCTCTTGCCTGTCGGTTGGGGAAGAGGATTCCACGCAATGGCGCGGAACCATCCGAGCTTGCTTGACTGACGCGCCGACCATGAAGCATCCGGTCAGGCGCTCATCGCGTGAACCACCGTTCGCGCGACAATAAGGCACAGTACAAGCTCATATTTCCCGTAACTCGACGGCAAGCGACGTCGATTGGTCCGATTACGACAACGTGTAGAAACGCGACGGGATGCCGCAAGGCAGCGAGCGCGACACAGGTGTCGCGCTCGCCTGAGAGGGAAGTTGGCGCGCGAAGCTAGTGGATGCCCAACGACGCATGCACGGCATGCAGGCCGTCTGCGCCGGCCGCCGTGGTCACGCCCTTGAGCCAGGTCTTCAGCATCTCAGGGTTCGCCTGCAGCGCGTGCAATGCCGCCGTGTTCAGATCTACCTTGTTTTGCAGCACATTCGTGATGATCTGGTTTTCGAGGTCGACGTTGAACGTCATCTGCTGGAACAGGCGCGCGAGGTTTGTGCACTGGTCTGCGAAGCCCGCGCGCGTCACGGTGTTGACCGTCGCACCGCCATAGTTCGGCCCGAAGTACGCATCGCCACCGGACAGGTAGTTCAGATGGAACTTCGTGTTCATCAGATGCGGCTCCCACGCGAGAAATACGATCCACTTGTGGTCGCGCACCGCGCGTTCCACCTGGGTCAGCATGCCGGTCTCGCTCGACTCCACGAGCGACCAGTTGCCGAGGCCGAACGCCTTGTCCGAAATCATCTTCTTGATGTTCTGGTTAGCCGGCGCGCCCGGTTCGATCCCGTAGATCTTGCCGCCGAACTCGTCAGCATGCTTCATCAGATCGGCGAACGAGTGCACGCCGGCAGCCGCAACATAGTCGGGAACAGCAAGCGTAAACTTCGCATTGATGAGATTCGCATGCAGCACGTCGATCGAATGCTCGTCGACAAACGGCTTCACGAGGGTTGTGTCGCGCTAAGGATGCAGGAGTAAAATCCGGGCAGACATTTTCCCGAAGTGAAGCGTGATATGAAGAAGGCGACTGCGAGAAGAACCCTGCCTGCGAGCGTAGCGAAGGTACTCAAGCGCCTGCATTATCCGCTGGACGTGATCCTGCTATGTGTGCGGTGGTACGTAGCGTATTCGCTGAGCCTTCGCAACCTTGAAGAGATGATGGCCGAACGGGGCTTTGAGGTTGACCATTCGAGCGTGCATCGCTGGGTCATCAAGCTTGTACCGTTGTTCGAGAAAGCCTTTCGCAAGCACAAACGTCCAGTCGGCAAGAGCTGGAGAATGGATGAAACCTATGTCAAGGTGCGCGGGCAGTGGAAGTACTTGTATCGCGCAGTGGACAAGGCCGGTAATACGATCGATTTCTTATTGTGGGCGCATCGCGACAAGGCTGCCCCGCGCCGCTACTTCGAGCAAGCCATCGATCGAAACGGCGCGCCTGAGACTGTGACCATCGATAAAAGCGGGGCCAATCTGGCCGCCCTTCAGGCCATCAACGCTGAACGGGAAATGCCCATCAAGATCCGGCAGGTCAAGTATTTGCACAACGTCGTCGAACAGGATCATCGCGCGATCAAACGCCGAACCAGACCCATGATGGGTTTCAAGAATTTCCCGTGTGCCCGCATCATCCTGTCAGGCATTGAGACGATGCATGTGATCTGGAAAGGTCAGATGAAGGACGACGGCGTTACCCGAACCGCTGCTGCTCAGTTCTATTCGTTGGTTGGATAAGGATTCCTTACCATCGAGGAAACCGAACTTATCGCGACACAACCGCGCGCGCGTGGTGCGGGCCGTGCCAGGAATGTCCGATAGGCGATCGCGTCTTCGGTGGTGAGCAACGACAGTGCGAGATGCTCCACGGTCTAACTGCGCCACCGAAATCGAGAATCCGGCCATGGTTACCGACCGGGGCTGCTTCAAGGGCGAGGAGATCCTGCAATGCGATGAGGCGGGCATGACGAGCTGCTTTCCCAAGCCACTGACGTCGGGTGACGAGGCAGATGGGTTCTGAGCGAGACCAGGCGCATCAGCACTCCGCACGGGTTTGGATTCCAGCCGGTTGCCGCGCGCGCAGACGAAAGCGATGGCTTGCAACACCTCAATCGCGACGTCACGTCGCTCCCGAATACATGGGTACGCTTGCGCGTGGCAGGACATCGTCTGACCTATCAAGCGCTCTTTGGCAGTAGCACCGACGCTGTCGCTTTTTACATCGAGCAACGCATCCGCCTGGATGCAGACCATCCAACGAAGTAATTGATCGACATTTTGAACAGGCTCACCGCTGCGCCCATTGCCGCACGCGGATAGGTCAGGCACGCGCGCACTTGCTCGCTGCAGCTTTCGCCATACAGGCACCACGCAGAGAAGTGCTCGCAGTTATTGGTCAGCAGTCGGTATCAATTCTCGCCGAGGCGCGAGCGCGCCCGCTCTACAACTTGCCGGTCGGCGTAACCCGACCGATCGCCCGGCTGGATCCACACTTTGCGCCCCGCGGCGAAGCATGCAATCGTCACTTCCTCAACAGGTCCGCGATGCAAAGACCGGGCAAGACCGGTGTAGTGCACTACCTTGCCTTTACCAAGATAGATGCCGTGGTGACTGTAAGCGCCGCGAGGTGTCACGAGATGTGCGCCGAGAGCCGGTTCGCTTCCAACTCCGAGATGCCACCGCACCTGCATCTCCGCGGGAGTGCGCGACGCGATAGTGGCCGGTCCCATGATTCGACTCCTGACTGCTAACTGCTAACTGCTAACTGCTAACTGCTAACTGCATGAGCCAAGCATAGGACCGGATGTATATTCACGATAATTAAAGATTTTTTGATTTACCATAGTGTATTGATTATGAACAGGCGCGTGGCTTGCGCAACTCGCCTCTCCAGGGGGGCGAACAGCAGTCAGGCCAAGGGGCGCGTCGAGCGCGCCAATCAGTTCGGTGCGCAGCGCGACGTGATTGGCCAGCCAGATCCGACAGTCCTGCATACCCCAGCCTGTGACGGAGGCAATGCCTAGGTCTGCAGCTTCTCCGCTGTCGTCGGGTGCAGTGGCACGATCCTCGACGTGCGGAACTTGGTCTCGAGGATCACGATCCTCGGCGGATCGGCGTTGAGTTGCACGTCAATGTCGCACCATATCGGTTCAAATATGCACGCAATGTGTGCATACACCCTTCCCGCACCTCGTCGGTCTGACGTCCCGTCGAGTTTCTTCTCATCGCGGCCGGCACAGCGCGCGCGAGCCCTTGTCGAGGAAACATTGGCGCGGTTTTTGCTGTTACGATGGTCATAGAAGGGAAGGTACAAATCTGGAAGGAGTGAATGATGCACCCCGGAAAATCGCTGAACGGTGCCGCGCGAGGCTTCATTATCCCCATTGGCGGCAAGGAAAATCGGGTCCAGAACCCGGTTATCCTGCGTCGTTTCGTCAAGCTTTGTGGTGGGTCACGCGCGCACATTGCAGTCATCCCGACGGCCTCTTCACTGGACGATACGGGGGATCTCTACGAGACTGTGTTCCGCGATCTCGGGGCTGACCGGGTCAGTATCCTGCCATTCAAGTCCCGCGCCGACTGCGAGTCCGACAAATATCTGAAGGTGCTCGATCGCGCTGACGGTGTCTTCATGACCGGGGGCGACCAGATACGCCTCGCCGAGATGCTGATCGACACGTCGGCCGCGGACAAGCTGCGTCGCCGCAACGCACACGGTATGCACGTAGCGGGCACCTCCGCGGGAGCCTCCGCCATGTCCGCCGCGATGATCGCCGGCGGCAAGAGCGGTGCCACGCCTCGCGCCGGGATGGTCGATCTGGCGCCGGGCCTGGGTTTCATCAGCCGCTTTGTGATCGACCAGCACTTCAGCCAGCGCGATCGACTCGGGCGCCTGCTCGCGGCGGTGGCCTCCATCCCATTCGGGGCGGGCATCGGGCTGGATGAGGATACGGCCGCGTTCATCGGTCCAGACGACACGCTGGAGGTGGTCGGCACCGGTAGCGTCACCATCATTGACGGGTCGAATCTGCGCAATTTGGCTGCAAAGCCGGTTCGCCACGACGACCCGGTAGGACTGACAGGAGTACGTCTGCATATCCTCGTCGAAGGCAATACGTACGATCTCGCAACACACACCCTCTCAGGCGGTATCTTGTCCGCGAAAAGCAACGCCGCCTGCGAATTGACCGCCGCTGCCTTGACCTGACCGGTTAGAAAGCAGAACCCGCTTCATTCACGAACCGGGCAGCGCGCGTCTGCCGCGATCCGCTTGCCGATATAATCGGACGAGGCACCAGCGACCGGGACAGCAGAAACCATAGACGCCAGCTGATGCGAGCCCGCCAGCAGCAGTGCTACCGGCGGAACAAGCGGATCACGTGGTGGCTGCACGAGACCTAGGCTACTTCGCGATTTTGCACTCTACCCGGAGTGAAAGTTGAGTCGTGCAAAGGCGTCCACGGGCGGCACACGCGGTTTTATCGTCCCCATCGGCGGCGATGGAAGACGCATACGGAAGGCCGCCATCCTGCGCCGCTTCGTGCAGCTTTGCGGCGGCTCCCGTGCGCATATCGCCATCGTCGCCACGGTCTCCGAGATGCCCGACGCTGGCTATCGTTACGAACGAGCGTTCCGCGATCTGCGGGTTGATCGGGTCAGCCTCCTGCGATTTGGGACCCGAGCCGACTGCGAGTCGGAGCGGGACCTGGAAGTGCTCGATAGCGTCGACGGGATATTCCTTATGGGGAGCGAGACAGTCCATCTTTCCGAGACCCTGGGCAGCACTTCGGTGGCCCAGAAGATCCGCAACCGGAATGAACAGGGTATCCACGTGGCCGGCACCTCGACGGGAGCCGCGTTCCTGCCGGAGCAGATGATTACGGCCGGACAGAGCGGCACGACGCCCCGCGCGGACATTGTCGAATTGGCGCCGGGCCTGGGCCTGATCGGGCAGTTGATCATCGATCAGCACTATCGTCACCAGGACCGGCTCGGGCGTCTACTGATGGCCCTGACTTACAACCCGCTAGCCATTGGTATCGGCCTGGATGAAGACACGGCTGCGTTTATTGGTCCGGACCACGGGCTGCAGGTGGTGGGCAGCGGCGGCATCACCATTGTGAACCCGTCCGAACTCCAGCACTCCGCGATCCATCCAGATCGTCGCCATGCGCCGGTCAGCGTGATCGGCCTGCACCTGGACATCCTTGTTGAGGGCGACCTGTATGATTTGGCGGCACATAGGGCGACCATCAAGCGCTAATTCGGATTCGCCCCGGTAAGCCTGGGTATTCTCAAGTCATCACGTGAGCCGCCGCCTTGGCGATCTCTCGCGATCAGGCGTCGGGCTTCCCTCAACCGCCGAGTGCTCATGCGGCGCGGACCGGCGGACGTCAGTCAGGAAACGCGTCATCCAGCGACGCCTCCCGAAGGACCTCGATCTGGATGTCAGGTACAAACAAGTCCGAATACATCAGATCGTTATCGACCTTTTCCCAGCAACCGGGCTTGCATATTTCGCACATCTTTTCTGTTCTGCTGTTTTCTATATAGATCCACGACAGCGCGCCAAAAAACCTTTCATGTCGTTCCGGCGCATTGTCCGATGAGCTTTCCATCGGTACCCACCCTAGCCCGGGCACATAGAACTCCACCCACGCATGATCGTAATCCGGCGTACAGACCGAGTTGACTCGCGCATATCTCAGCTTATACTCGGGCACCTTGAAATCTCCGACCGGCCGGCAGGCGACCCCGCAAAGCCGCATTAATCCTATTAACAGCTCCATGTACTTTCCGCAGGTCCCTTCGCCGCCGCTCAACGTCTCGACGGGACTTGTGTACTGGTTGTTGTATCGGTACGCCAACCTGCTATAAACATATTCGCGCACGGCTTTCGCAATTTTGACCACATTACCGCGCTCGTTTTCGGGCAGCGCCGAAATCAGCTCGGCTGCAATGTCTCTTAATTCCAGCCGGTCCATATCATACCTGGACTCTTCTTTAAGAAAGCGCGTCTTGATATCGTCGGGATAGGGCGCATCCGCGACATTCAGCTTGTATCGTATGCCGTACACCTCAATTACAGCACTATAGCCAAAGGAACGGCGCTCCTTATCAAGCTCGACGCCGGTCAGATCGAATTCCACGATCTCGTTGCCATTTTCGTCTTTTTTTAAAACGCCCGGAACGTCGCCAATAATCCTGACTGACTTCAACTTCTGTCTTCGCGTCTCGACTGGAATCGACAGCCTGACGCACATCTCGACACCACTGATTCTGTTCAGAACTTCACGGGCGGGCTTGAGCATTTCGGCATAAGTCAATTTCACTTCATATCCTCCGGAAAGACCGAAACTCCCGATCTCACCAAGTTCTATTATTTTGTAGTCAAATCTCTCTATAAAACCATCGGAGACGTGCTTATTGAGTTTTATATTCGGACTGCCACGTTTCCCCGATTCAGAACTCGCATCGTCGAAAACGTCCCAGCTATCCTGGTTGTAATATATATAGATGCCGGGTTCTTCTTTATCTGACGTTTTAATGGAAGCGATTCCCGATGCCCCTTCATACGGGATGGTCAGCGACGCCAGATGAATCCCATCAAGGCTGTAGACATAAATGGCCTGGCTGGCGCCGTTCAGTATAAACAGGCGATCTCCATGCAAGGCAATATCGTTGACACCATGACCTACCTCAGCCGCCCGTATTAAGCCATCCTCATCCAGAATGAACAGGGCGCCACGCCGGTCGACCGCATAATACCGATCGTTTTTCCAGCACAGCCCGACTAGATCCTCTGCCTGATCGATCGTAATGATGTCCATCGCGTCACGGACCGTTCCATTCTCTATCCCGACCGCGTAGATCCGATTGGAACGCGAATAATTGACGATACCCTCCGGCCGCATACAGAGTGCAGCCGATCCTTTGAACGCGTTGAAGCTCCTGAAATTGACAATCCCGTAAAAGAATCCCGTTCGAACGTCAATTTTGCCGAGCGCCCCAAGCTCCGGATCGACGACGAACAGCGCATCTTCCTCGTTGCTATCGACAGAGACGATATGCCTCGCAAAGAGAGGTTTGATCGGCGTGACCACAAATCCCCCGTATCGTTCTGATTGACGAGGCACGGGCGGGACCCATGTCTCGTCAAGTCAGGCGGGATGCGGCGCCCGAGACCGCAACAGGGCTCCATTGAGCGTGCGCTCTGCGCCTGCCCCGCCCAAGCAGGCGCAGCAAGACCGCTAATGCTCCCTGCCCCTCGAGGCTTCCCGGTCCCGATCCCTCGATGCGTCCCGGTCCCTGCCCCTCAAGGCCTCCTGCTCATTGCCTCCCAAGACCTCCTGCTCACTGCCTCTCAAGGCTTCCTGAATAAAATCGGCATAGTCCGAGAGGTGCCTCATATTGGAATCCAGAGAATTGCGCGACGACCCGCTCATCGCTTCGTGACGTATCAGGTCCAGCGCGACTTCGACGGCCATCCTCCGTTTCGAGGACGCATCGAGCGCGGCTTCGTTATCGTTGTAGAGAAGAAATCTCTGTCTCTCGTCCATTTTGGCTCTCCTAAGTCTTGACGCTCATGAAGGGTGTGCTCGGAAGCTTCACCCGCCTTGGGGTCCTGCTACCAGGTCGGCTTGCGACCGCCTGGGACGTCGCCGTTACCACGGCGAAAACTCATTCAATCCTCGATCTCTCGCGCTAGCCGCACGCCGCGCTCGTCACGGATGATCTCCATGCTACTGTCCCATTCGAACCCGCCCAGATCGTCCAGACGGATCTTGACGGGCCCTGGTCTTCTCTCGGCCGCATGCCCTGCTTGCCCATTGGGCCTGAAGTGCACAATCTGCTCCCAGGCATGCGTGTAGTCTTCGCTCAACAGGAGGAGCAGATCGCCAGGGCCGGCCATCTCGAGCGCCGACTGATTCGCTGCCTGCTCATCGGCGATGACCTCGATCTGCTCTGCGCCGACCCCGTTCTCGCGCAGCGCGTAGCACAGCATTTCCGGCACTTCGAGGTGAGCCCGCCCACGCGAGTCGCAGTCCCGGTGGCAAATGTAATGTTCGAAGTGTCCGGCCGCAATACGCGCGATCTCCAGCACGTCCTCGTCACGGCGGTCGCCCGGGACCGTCAGCGAAATGATCTTCGCGCGCGCGGCGCCCAGCCGGTCGACAAGAGCGCACATGGTCTTCACGGCCGCCGGATTGTGCGCATAGTCCAGAATCACCCTGAACGGATGCTGATCATAGATGTTCATGCGGCCGGGGGTCTGCTGGAAAGTGTTTTCGAACGTGCGCAGGCCCAGGCGGATGCCCTCGAGATCGATCCCGAGACCGCGAGCGAGCGCCGCGGCGAACATCGCGTTCTGCACATTGTGCAAAGCGAGCCCTTGCACCGTGGCCGGAATCAGGTGCGTCCACAGCAACGGAAAACAGTGACCACAGTCCCTCAGGGTGATCATGTGGCCGTTTATCTCTTCCTCCAGAATGACCGCCACCCCACCCGCCCGTATATGCTCATTTACCAAGGGGTGGGCAGGGTTCATGGTCACGTAGCCCAGGCGGTTTGCGTGGCTATGATCCGCCATCTTCAGACATAAGGGATCGTCAGCGTTGACGACAGCCATGTCCTTCGCCACTTCGATGACGATGCGTTTGACCTCGGCCATCTGCTCCACGGTCTCGACCCCACGCAGACCCAGGTGATCGGCGGTCACGTTGAGGCAGCCCGCCACGTTGCACTCCGGATAGCCCAAACCACACCGCAGCAGGCCGCCCCGGGCCGTCTCCAGTACGGCGGCGTCGACAGCGGAATCCGCGAGAATTATGCGCGCGGATGTCGCCCCGGTCATGTCGCCTTCCACAGTCAGCCGTCCGTCGATGTAGACGCCATCGGTTGTACCCAGACCAACCGTGTAGCCCGCCAGTTTCATGATATGGGCCAGCATGCGCGACGTGGTGGTCTTGCCGTTGGTGCCGGTAATGCTTGCAATGGGGACGGTCGTTGGAGCACCGGGTGGAAACAGCATGTCGATGATGGGCCCGGCCACGTCCCTGGGCGTGCCGTCGCTCGGCGCCAGATGCATCCGTAGACCCGGGCAGGCATTCACCTCGCAAATGGCGCCGCCAGTCTCACGATACGACGCGGAGATATCAGTGGTGATGAAATCAACACCACCGACGTCCAGGCCAATGGCCCTGATCGCCCGGACGGCCATTGCCCGGTTGTCCGGGTGCACGTTATCGGTGACGTCGATGGCGGTGCCACCGGTGGAGAGGTTGGCGGTGGCACACAAATAGACGGTCTCGCCCGGCTTGGGTACCGTCCCGGGACTAAAACCCTCGTCATCCAGGAGGTGTTTTGCCGCGCCGTCGAGCTCTACGCGGGTGAGCACGTTTTCATGCCCCACACCCCGGCGTGGATCCTTATTCACCTCTTCCACCAACTCCTCTACGGTGTGAACCCCATCGCCCAACACATGAGCGGGGATGCGCCTGGCAACCGCCAGCAATTCGCCATTGACCACTAGCATGCGGTGATCGGACCCCGGGATATAGCTTTCGACGAGCACCCCCCTGCTGTACTCTTGCGCCCTCTCAAAGGCGAGTTCCACCTGCTCTGGCCTTGTAAGCTTGATTGATATGCCTTGCCCGTGATTGCTGTCCAAGGGCTTGACCACGACCGGGTAGCCGATGCGTTCGGCGCTATCGACGGCGTCGCCGGCGTTATAGACCTTTCGTTGCCGCGGCACCGGAAGGCCCGCGTCATGCAGGGTCCGATTGGTCTCCTCCTTGTCCGATGCCTGGTCTACGGCGATCTGACGCGTCTCGCTGGTGAGCGTCGCCTTGATCCGTTTCTGGAAACACCCGTAGCCGAGCAGTATCAGGCTCTCGCCGTTCAGGCGCGTACAAGGGATTGCGCGCTTCCCTGCGGCGCTCACCAACGCGGCAGTGCTTGGCCCCAGGTCGCGACTCCGCGCATAACGGATGAAATCATCCAGTTCATGCTCAAAGTCGAAATCTTGTTCAGGATTCTGCTCCGGCTTCAGTTCGTCAGGAAGAAGATGCTCGATCAAGGCAAGAGACAGGTTTCCGGCGCGCCGACCGACATCTTCATCATGGTACTCATAGACTACGTCGTAGTGTCCCCGCGGCCCGGCTGCACGCGTCTTGCCAAAGCTCACGTCCGAACCCGCGACCTTCTGCAGTTCGATGGCTACGTGTTCCATCACGTGACCCAGCCAGGTTCCCTCGCCTTCCCACATGCGTCGCACGAACCCGCCTGCGGTATTGTAGGAACAGCCATGCTGTTGAAGGCCGGGGAGATAGCCAAGCAGACGATCGATGAAGTCGTGGCCAAGCCGCATGGTTGGCCATTCCTCAAGCTTCCCCAGATCGACGGTGTACCGAATGACCGGGAAATGTGCATGAATATTAGGTCCTTGGTAAGCAACGATTGACTTGATTTCCATCGAATGACCTCCTGAAGTTCTGATCTCAGGTAAGCCGCAACCCCTTCGAGCCATCGTAGAGAGGCACAAACGGCATTCAAAATACGACGAATTGTCATAACAATCGCTGTCTGTCCCCTCATCTGTAGTTCTCTCGTGCAGAGGATTTTTAGCGAAGTGGAGGCGGCGCTCGGAGATGGCCGCAGACACGGCACGAAAGGCGCGTCCGTTTCGCAAAAAATTCTTTGGCTGGACTGCTCCGCCGGTGGTAACGGCTATGGGCATTGAATCAGTGGGGTAGCAACGGTTTTGCCGATGACGGCGTTGGCGGCATCACGTCCGTCGTACCGTCTTGCGCTTGAGGGCTGCGTACACCATCGTGTAGTGCAAACAGGTCGCGCCACGCGTGCATTGAGCCGCCATGGTCGGACAGCGGCCAAAGTTGTGCCGCAAATCTGCCACAAAGCGTCGAGTCAGGCGTGCAGAACTCCTCTACAAAAATAGAGGTAATTCCAGATAAAGCAACATCTCTTGGACAACGTCAAGCAGCACGGCCGGTCAGCGACAACTATTTTGGCCGGTCAACGGGTGTAGTTGTCGCTGGCTAATTCATAGTTGTCGCGCCTCCATCGTAATCGTCGTCGGGTAATTGTCGTCGGCGCGCGCTCTGCTTGTCGCTGGCCTTTCGACGGCGATAGCTTTCGACGTTGAGCTCGAAGATCGTCGAGTGATGGACGAGCCGGTCGATGGCCGTGCATTGAAGGGAAAGTAGCAGCAGTACGGAAGTAAAATTAGAAGCGGCTCTGCGGAGTGCGACCGGCTGCTCATGCCGGATGTCACACAAAGTGAGATCTGCGTCGGGTAAGTAAAAAACTGCTGACATGCTTCCTGCGAGGACGCGCCCGCCCGCGACTGTCGCTGGCCGACCCAACTCAGCTGTTGACCGATAGCGATCGAGGGACGCGTCCAGGCTCGGAAAGAGGCATTGGTTTTAGAGACGGACTAACCTACTTTCAATCTTGCGGCCAGTTCGCGAAGTCCCTGCCCGACCGCGCCATATCGCCCGGCGTTACCTTTGGTCGCCATCCGACCTCTGCTTTCAGGCGTGGAGCGATTTCTTACGCCGTACCCGTCGGCAACCCAATTCGATGTTTTCCAACCCGAGCGACTATGTTTCGTAACTCAAGTCGCCTGTGTCACGGACACCATACTGGATCGAATTATTCTCGGGGTCGTCGCTCACCAGCTTCCCGATTCTCTGTTACGGCTCGGCGAACGGCTTCCAAAAGGTCGAGGCGCGCCTCGGGGTCGGGGACTTCGATCAGCTTGCGCGGAGCCTTGGCGTGGGGCTTCAGTGTCACACCGTAAAGTTTTTTCGGCGCAGTCATAGTTCGTCTCCGGCTTCGATCACACCTAATTCGGACGGCAGGCTCGGTCTTGCTTCTGGTTTCCGAAAATCAGGCTTTCGGAACTTTACTGAGTTGGGAACTATGGACTCCGTGCGTCGTACGTCTCCAGGCTTCGTCGGCACGTTGCTGGGCTGATTTCACGGTATATGCGACCCCTTGCTTGCCCTTCGGACCTGGCGAAAACGCCGAAGTCAGACCGGAAAATGTCCGGCGGACGGTCTTGGTGACCATGGCGCGCTCCGCGTTTGTGTCGGAATCGTAAGTCTAGGTCTTTACGTGCAACCTCCGATACTGTACGTTTACACAGTAATTTGGTGAGCCCGCCATGGACACTAGAAGATGCCTCGAGCGAAGCCGTGCCCCTACCATCACGCCGCGCCAGGGGAGCCAGCGCCAATCCACTACGCCCTTAAGAGGGTGCTAATGGGAATCAGGGAAGCTCGCCGGATTACCCGCAGCCTTCGGCATCAGCAACGAGTGCCAAGGCGCACCGGAGTCGCTGGAGCGAGTCCAGTACGAACAGGATGCGTTCGTCCGTCAGGAGGATTGAAATGACAGATGACCTGCGGCGACAACTCTGCGAAGTTGAGCAAGCCTTGGTGGCGCTTGAGGGCGTGATTGCAGTGCGAAGGGAGTACATCTCGCTGCTTCAGCGTTTGGGAACTCTCGACAAGGAGCTGGCGTCTCTCGACGCGCTTATGACCGCCTGGTCACGTCTGCAGTCGCAGCGAGACTGCCTCGCCTTGGCTATCGCCAGCGGGGCCAGTGACTAGCGTTGGGGAATGTCCAGGTCGCATGTCGATTAATATCGATTGCGGTTGGGCGCAAGGTGATGGCATACGCGCCCCAGGGCGCTCGACAGTCGAGACGCGCAGATCGGTGGCCCTCCACGGCGTTGAAGGAGCAACCGGATCTCATGACTGTTAGCGTGACGCGCTCGGCGGCAAAATCAACGCGCTCCGGCATACCTGG
Source organism: Paraburkholderia sp. GAS42 (assembly GCF_050436565.1). NCBI lineage: Bacteria > Pseudomonadati > Pseudomonadota > Betaproteobacteria > Burkholderiales > Burkholderiaceae > Paraburkholderia > Paraburkholderia sp. GAS42. Next base: position 25,840 of record NZ_JBNDML010000041.1, read on the forward strand.
TAGTGCCACTTAATCGGCAACATCCATAGTGCTGGCAGGCGATCTACCGACGTTTGTGGAAGAGTTCGCGCCCCGCGTAGACGGCAGAAAACAGGCCGACGATGACGGCCGCTACAGCCAACGATTCATCTTGTCGTCCGGAGGGGGCCAACGACGTCGCATAAAACCAGAGACCCATTCCGACCGCCGTCATGAACACGCCAAAGACAAGCCCCCATACCGGCCCCGCCGTATCGGGACCTCCTAATCTGTGAGACATTTTCATCGCTATACTCCCCGTCCCGCAACGACATTTGCTGATTGCCGCAGCCTGCGAGTTCCGCATTGGCAAGATTTTACGGTAGCGTACGCGGCCAAAAAGACGTCATCAACAAGCTAAATTACGATTGAGGTCCTTTAGAGTCTTGCGAACAAACGGACAGACATCCATGAAAGAGAGGGCAACCGTTTTGTGTGTCCGGGACAACCGTATCTTGCTGGTTGCCAGGTTGAGATCGCGATGGGCGCTTCCGGGCGGCCGAATCCGTCGAGGGGAAGCGCCTCACGAAGCCGCACTGCGTGAACTGGAGGAGGAAACGACACTCACTGCGACCGAACAGACTTACCTTTTTCAGTTCAGCAGATTCAACACGCTGCACTATGTATTTTTCGCCGAGGTGGCGTATCAATCGATCGCGCAGCCGAGCAACGAAATCACTAGATGCAAATGGTTCGCGCCCGTCAAGATCGGGACGCTTTCCACGAGTGTACCGACCCGGGGAATCGTTGAGCTTTTCTTCAGACACGTGGCCGCTGTCGAACACGGCGGCTTGCGGCGGATGCCGGAGCAAGTCATAGATGTGGCGCCATGAACTGCACATATCAATATCAAGGATTCGAAATCGAAGTGGCCCTTGAGGCAGACTTCAATTGGAGGGGCGGCCCCACCGCTACGGGAGAAGTTGGATATCTCGCGGTGGTGAGGATCTGCAAGGCTGGCGCCGCAGTAGCCGTTTTCTCCCCCCCGCGTTTTGGCGAATCACAAGGCAAGCCATTTCTCAGTGAAGCAGATGCGCTCATGGGCGGTTATAGCGCGGGTCGGCGGATCGTCGATGATCTGTTCCATTCATAGTCAGCCGATCAGCGGACAAAACGAATCAGAGCCTCGGGTGTTTGAATCAAATGTTTGTTCAACGTCGAATGACTGAAGTGAGCCTATGACCTGCCGTTTTGGTACTCGCGACTGTCGGTTCATGGCCGAGGGTGTGTGAAAACACACTGATCGCCTACACTGAATCAACGCACTGAGATCGGGTGACTCATGAAGCGATTCGTTGAAGGCGATGAC
>NZ_JBNDML010000042.1:0-24118 GCF_050436565.1 Paraburkholderia sp. GAS42
CGTCAAAGGTCAGCCAGCATGACATGCGACGTTTCAGCTTTGCCCAGGTACGACATTACAGCTTTGCCGTAACACACAAAACATCGATAATTTATATTATGTAAAATTAATAAGAGTTCTCACGTTTGCAGAAGTTCGGCCGCGTTATTGGTGTTATGCGTCACGGCTATGATTTGCCGCCGTCCCTTCGCCGCTCGCATGACCGGCACGAGTGTTTTGTAAATGAACTCACTGTCCAGATTGTCTTCCGGTTGCTTATGAGCGCCGCATCCACGGAGTGATTGTTAGTCCGACCAGCAATCCCTCCGGCGAAAGAAATCGTGTGACTGTTTGACCCCATGGCTCCTTCTTGTTCCTGACGAGCATTCGATAGCCTCGCGATTCCAGTTCCGCAGTTGCGTCTTCAACGTTCTCGACATCAAATTCGAGCCATGCCTGGGGAACGGGCGTGTTGTCTGGCCAGGAATCTTTGCCAAAGCAGGACTGTGCCGCCTGCTCGAGCGGCCACAAGGCAAAACTCCCTACGCCTTTCAGGGCCTCTGTATGCAGATAGCCGCCCTGCTCCTCCGTGAATGAGATATTGAGGATCTCGCCGTACAAGTTTCGGCCCACGCTTCTATCGCGGACGATCGGTCCAAATCCGGCAACGAACAGGATCTTGATACGCTCGAACTCTTGCATGTGAGCTCCTCTTGAGGCAGCGGACAGCCCCGCGAACATAGTCAGCGGAGCAATTGCCTGCCTTCGATTCATGCGTACCGAAAGTAGACATCGCGCTGACATGTGTCTTGAATGAATCGGACATCCTGCGCATCTTTTAAAGGTTACACCCTGGCAGCCCCTGTGCTCGTGCTGCAGTTCGAACTCGCCAGGTTCTGCGTCATTTTTAAGAACTTTAATATGACGCACGTTCGGCAGGGTCTTCCTGACGCCGACGAGGACAGGATGGAGACGGTAATATGGCGCAACGGTTCTGGCTGCCGGCGCTCGCGATTGCGGGGCTTGGCATACGGGACATCATGGGCTACTGCGTCACCGAGTTGTTATTCTCCGGCGTGGTGTGCAGGCCGGGCCTGCATCTCTTCCAGCCGCTTGCGGACGGAGACACGACACATGGATGCTCACGAACCCGTCTCGCGACCGACACAGCTTGTCCGCCGCCCGGTGCTGGTCTGGGACGCGCCGGTGCGACTGTTTCACTGGCTGGTGGTGGTGCTGGTCACAGCGGCCTATGTCACCTTGAAGCTGAACTGGATCGACTGGCACGTCCGGGTCGGCGAGACGCTGCTCGCGCTGGTTATTTCCAGGCTGCTGTGGGGCTGCTTTGGCAGTGAGACCGCGCGCTTTCGCAGTTTCGTGGCGTCGCCCGCGGCTGCACTTCGTCATTTGCGTCACCTGTTTCGCCGCGAGCCGGATGTGCAGGTGGGGCACAATGCGGCCGGCGGCTGGATGGTCATGCTGCTGCTCGCGTTGCTGCTGGTCGAGACGCTGAGCGGGCTCTACGTCAACAACGACATTGCCGACGAAGGGCCGTTGAGCGAAGTGGTGCCCGTGTGGCTCGCCAACGCTATTTCGACACTGCACGGGTTTGTTTGGGACGTGCTGCTCGCCGCGGTGGCGCTGCACGTGCTCGTGATTGCTCTGTACGCAGTAGCGAAGGGACATAACCTGCTGCGTCCGATGCTAACCGGCTACAAGCTGCTGCCCTCGTCCATCGACGCGCCGCGGCAGATGCCAGCGCTGCTGGCGCTGCTGCCGCTCGGCGTCGGTGCTGCCATGGTGATGTTGCTCGCGGCCTATCTCTGAGCCTGCCGCGAACCTGATCTAAAGGTGCCGCTTTAGTGGTTGCGTCAGTTGCTCTTCGGCGGCACCACCTGGCCGCGGATCTCGCCATTCGGATTGTTCTTGGAATGAACGTTGATGTACATGTCACCGGCTTCGAACATCCTGGCGTCGTCCGGGGATAGCGTGGCCTGACCGTTGATCGGGCTCGTCATCTCCATGCTGCCCTTCTGAGAGAGCCAGACCTTCACGCCGGCGTTTTTGCCGGCTGGGGCAGGCCCGTGGAAATGCGCCATCGTGCCCTGACTCGACAATCCGCTGAAGCTGATGTTCCATGTTACGACCCGCGTGCTGGGGTCGTACGTGAGGTTGGCGCTGCCGCTGCCTGGAGTCTGCACGGGCGGAACCTGCTGGGCGCCCGTCAACGGCACTTGAAATGAGACCGGCGCCGCTTGCGCCAACGTCAGCGCACCCGCCAGGGCCAGACTACCGAACACCATGAAGGCACGCTGCGAGATGGATCGTGACATCTGGTTTTCTCCTTTTGGGTTTGCCCTTGCTGGGCGGTAGCCACTATCGAAGAGTGCGGAAGACCTCGTCGGCGCCGCTGGCAGCCAAAGCGATGAGACAAGGATAGACGCAAGCCGCCGGTAACTCCAGGTGGGGTCCCGAAAGCCTCTGGCCTTGAAGTGCCTGATCCTGGCCACTTTCGTCCACCCCTCCGAAACCTGAAAATACGCCTTCGGAAAGCACGCGGAGCCGGCACAGTCCACCCAGGTTAACGTTGGCCGGCAACGTCGCGGCGGCAATGCTCAGTGCGCGCGGATAGACGTTACCGCGCAGGCTGATGACGATCAGCGACGCGTCGGTCGTACACCTTTCCTGGGCGGCTTGATTACGCCGATCCGTGACAGTCGGCAGCCGCCTCTCCTCGCCCTTGGGCGTGGGCGGTCGAAACGCCAGGCCTTTGGGTGCCCGCGAACGGCGGTTATGGCCGACCAGCGGTCCCGAACGGCTCTAAACGACCTCCAGGCTGCGCTGACGATCCGTGCGGGGCTGGCCGATATCGTGACGCCCGGCATTCCGCCCGGACAGCACCACCGAATTGAACGCTGCCGCGCACGACACGTTCAAGAGCGTGCAGAAACGTCCTTCGGTCATCGCCGCCTGCTGGAAGCAGGCCACGCTTTGGTAATGCCATGACTTACGGAAAGATCAATAGCTCGGAGCCGCCCTGGGCTGAGGGCGCAGCAGCAGATAGAAGGCGGAAACATGCGTAATCATCAGCACAGGCACGTAGATGACCGGAATCGCGTACATAGCGCCCAGCTCTCCCGCACGCGCAGGAAGATCGGACTGGATAGCGTGGTAGTAGTCGAGGATGAGGTCGGTGGCTCCCACAAGATTGAAGGCTACGACGAACAACCAGAAGAGTGCGCGTATTCGTGCTGTGAGTAGCGCCAGCATCGCCAGAACTCCCGTTGCGAAGTCACCGTATGCAGCGAACACGGCGAAGCTGGCAGGCAGATGGGGACTGACGACGCCCGGCAGAATAAAGACCAGCCCGAAGAAACGGAAGCTGTGCAAGGTGGCGATGGCACGTTGCGCTTCGAATGGGTCCATCGACTTGAGCCTGGGCCAGACGTATACGCGGAAGCAAAGCAGCCAGGCGACATAGCCCAGAATGAGATGCAACTGGAAGAGAAGTTCCGGTGACATGTTGCCTCCTGTCAGGTGTTGTCTGGCGCATTGAAGGTCAGCAAGCAGATCAGCCGGCGCGTCGTCGGATCAGCTGGCGCAGCGACAGCGCGTGCAGCAGGATCGAGCCTGGCACCACGAAAGCAGGGGTCAGCACATCCGGATAAGCGCCGGCGCCGATGCTCGACACGCCCGGAACGATCAACTGGAAGCGGCCGGGCGAGGTGATCATCCCGAGGGTAATCGCGACGGCGAAGTCGGCGAGGCCGAAGATGTTCCAGGCGATCGCCGCCTTCCGCCCTTGAGCTGTACCGCTCGCCACAGCGATTGCCGCCGGCACGGCGAACAGGCCGGTCAACACATCGCCAGTTCCCGCCGGCAACGCGAACACGCCGGGCAGCACCCCATGCAGCCAGGCAGCGAGAGCCCAGCTGCCGAATACCCGGTAAAGCTGAAGAGCGACAAGCCAGCTCGCCGGCATCGCATCGAGCACCTGCCCCACCCGCTTCGACAACAGCAACAGCGGCGCGCCGATCATCACCGGCAGGAAGATCGCCAACGGCAACAACGGCAGGGGTGAGGCGCCCGTGAGAAAGACGCCATTGATCGCTGCGCTCCAGGCGAGCGCGAACCAAAGCGTGTCTGGGATCATGACCGCCAGCCAGGTCGCGCGGCGTTGGCCCGGCGTCAGGTCGGTTCGTTCGAGGCCGAGCCACAAACCGACCGCGATAAGCCCATGGGCCATCAGCTGATGGGCTGTGGTCGGCACGCCGCTGGTCGGGATAATCGGCATCCAGTAGATCAACACAATCCACAGCGCCGCCAACGGGATGAGCCAAAGCAGGCTGCGCCAGACGGGACGCGGCGGGACGATACCAGCGGGAACAGAGGCGGCGCTCATCAGCGGTTCTCCAGGTGAATTTGGGTCTTCGTGGATGCGGCCTCGAATACCGCGGTGAGAATGCCGAGTCGGCCTTCCAGGAGATTTCGCGCCAGGTTGGCGGTAAGCTCTGCGAAGTCCGGCCCCATCACCACGCCGAGATTTGGTGAGGGCGGCGGCCCTGACGCACGCAGTTGGGTAAACCAGGCTTTTGCGGCCTCGGTGTCGTCTTGCCATGCCAGCGTGCGGAAACCTGCTTGTTCGATCGCCTCGCGCGTTGCGTCGGCCGTCAGGAGAAAGCTTGTTGCCGGCGTTCGCGCCCAGGGAACGGGGTAGTACGGTTCGCTGCCGTTTGGGGCGCCCCGAAGGAAGTCCCCTTGGGGGACGACGTCGTACGTCGCAAACCTGCCGCATGGCTTCAGCACGCGTTCGATCTCCCTGTAAAGCCGTGCGCGGTCGGAGATGTTCATCGCCACGTGCTGCAGCAATACGGCGTCGAAACGGCTGCCGTCGAAGGGAAGTTCCAGCGCGCTGGCGGTATGGAACGAAACCTGTTCGCTCTGCCCGGTGCGCCGGGTGAGATAGCGTGCGGCATCCACGAACGGTTCGCTGAGGTCGATACCCGTCACCCGGCAGCCACAGGTTGCAGCCAGAAAACGGGCCGGCCCGCCAACGCCCGAACCGACGTCCAGCACCGACATGTCGGCGGTGATCCCGGCCAGTGTGGCAAGCTCGGCGGTGGCAGCAAGCCCACGGGTGTGAAACTGGTCGAGGGCGCCCAGTTGCTGCGGTGTGAGCCGCTGATCCTCCGGCCCAAGAACCGTGAGTGCGATCTTCAGCCGGTCGGCCAGGCCGGTCGCGCGATAGTGATCTCGCACACCATCAAGTGCATCAGTCATTGCAAGGTTCCTCCACGGTTCTGGCGGATTGTTCAGGGCTTGCGAATCGACATCGGCATGACGCCTCATCTGCAGGCGTAGGTGTACCATGGCCTCTCACGAGCGACTATTCATCACAATGTTGACGGGCTATGAAGCAGAACTTCACAGTCAGACAGGGCGCGCTCGATGGCGTGGAGGTGTTTCTGAGCGTTGCCCAGCATCGCAGTTTTCGCCGGGCAGCCGCGGAACTCGGGGTGACGCCGTCGGCCGTCAGCCAGACAGTACGTGTACTTGAAGCGCGCATTGGCGCAGCGCTCTTCATACGCACCACGCGTAGTGTCGGCCTGACCGAAGCTGGCGAACGGTTTCTTTCGCGCGCAAAGCCTGCCTTCGAGGAGCTTGTCGCCGCTAGTGAGGTTGCGCGCGGACTCGGCCAGCGGCCCGCCGGATTGTTGCGTCTTTCAGTGCCGCGCGCGGTGGTGCCAATCCTGCTGGAACCACTGATTGCATCTTTCTGCCAGGCTTATCCCGAGGTCGAGGTCGAGATCGCCGCAAGCGAGGAGCTGATCGATCTTGCGGCGGAAGGGTTCGACGCCGGCATCCGGCTGGGTCAGTTCGTCGACGCCGACATGGTCGCGGTACCGTTGACGCCGCCGTTTCGTCTCATCGTCGTCGGCAGTCCTGCCTACTTCGCAGGGCGCAGCCCGCCCAGGCACACGGACGATCTGCGCCAGCACGCATGCTTGCGATGGCGGCGATCCCGCGGCGCGCTCGCGCTATGGTCATTCAACGACAACGGCCACGCGATCGAGATCGCCGTATCCGGGCCCTTCATCGCCAACGACTTTCCCACCATGCTTGGCGCGGCAGTCGAAGGCATAGGCCTTGCCCAGCTACCTGAGCCGATGGCAGCTGACGGGTTGAGAGCGGGAAAACTGGTGCACGTGCTGGAGCCGTTCGCGCCGGTGATACCGGGCGTGTTTCTCTACTATCCAGGCCGCCGGCAGATCATGCCGAAGCTGCGCGCCTTCATCGATCATGTGAAGAGCCGCCCGGCAGGCCATGGCAAAGTCGCGGGTACAAGATGACTGTTGGCGTGCCGGGTTGCGGAAACGAGGGTGAGGTTTTCCTTTATATGGACGTCATTCCGGCAAAGGCCCCTCCTCTCAGGGAAATTTACAGGCCCCTCGTTTTCCCTCGCGAGCGGCCGCTAGTTGACTTGTACCGACCGATCGATGCGATCACCCTTGATACCACGGGCGCAGAAGCTCAATGCCGGGCACTGCTCCAGTCCCGCCAGTCGTGATGGTGATCCAGCCGTCTGAGCAGTTTTCGGCGCATTTGCTCCCGGTGATAGTGAGCGGCGACGAACGCTGCGGCCGTCACCAGCACGAATGAACCTACGACGATTGCCACTGCTTCACTCATCGGAACCTCCATTGCTGATCTCTCCGGTTCACTGCAGGTGTTGCCCTCCGTTGATCGCAATGTTGGCTCCGGTCACGAAGCCCGCCTCGCGCGAGCACAGATACAGCACGAGTGCGGCGACTTCGTCGGGCTGTCCGAGCCGACCGACCGGAATCTGCGGAATGATCTTCGTCTCGCGGATTTCCTCTGGCACTGCCATCACCATCTTCGTCGCGATATAGCCGGGCGAGATCGTGTTGACGGTGACGCCCTTCTTCGCCACCTCAAGCGCCAGCGATTTCGTGAAACCATGCATGCCAGCCTTCGCCGCTGCATAGTTGGTCTGACCGAACCCGCCCTTGGAGCCGATGATCGACGACACGTTGATAATCCGGCCCCAGCCGCGCTCGACCATGCCGTCGCACACCGGCTTCGTCATGTTGAACACAGAATCCAGATTGGTGCGGATCACCGCGTCCCAGTTGACTTTGTCCAGCTTCTTGAAGCTCGCGTCGCGCGTGATGCCAGCGTTGTTGATCAGGATGTCGACCGGTCCGACTTCAGCTTTGATTTGCGCCGCGCATCTTTCGCACGAGTCGTAGTCGGCGACGTCGACCGTGTACGCGCGGAACTGTCGTCCCTGCGCTTCCATCCGTGCGAGCCACCCGTTCGCACCGGTGTTGCCCGGCGAATGAGTGACCACGACCGCATAGCCGGCGTCATGCAGCTTGATGCTGATCGCTTCGCCAAGTCCGCCCATTCCACCCGTCACCACCGCGATCTGCTTTGCCATTGAATCGTCCTCACAAAGGCTGGCCGCGTGCTCATCTGGAGCAACACTGCCTTCAGTCAAGAATTGGAAGTATTGGAGGCCAGGCCCCGTTAGCTATGAGAAATCCTTCATATGATCTGCAGGCGACACCGCGGGCATCGCTGCCCGCGGCAGCCTTATCGCTTCGCAATCGCGGCTACGGGCTCGTTCCCGGCATTGCGTTGCGCGGCCTTGGACGTGGTGGCCATCACTGCATCAAGATTGGTTCCGGCAATCTCCACGGCCTGTTGCCCTGTCTTCTGCAGCGATTCGCACAGCGTCGTGGTGGCGCTGATCGCGGACTGCCACGCGGCGATCGCTACTTCGGAACCTGCTGGAGCGCTCTTTGCCGCTTCCTCGATGAATGCCTGCACACGGGCGTTATACCGCTCGTACTGCGTCTGCGCGAGTTGTGTGACCTCAGCCTGCGTTGTCGATGCGATGTCGAACGCTTGCCGGCCGTACGACAGCGACTTTTCTGCGAAAGGCCCGCTGAAACCTGCCTCCAGCGCGAACCACTGCTGCGGGTCTGTCGTGCCGGGCGCCTTCGTCATTCTCTCCTGCGCCTCCGCCAGCGTGGACCTGACGACCTGCAGGCTCAGCACGGCCAGTTTTTCGACGCCTTCAAAGACCTTGCCGGTCAATCCGAAGAACGCTTCGAGGCTGGCCTTCTGAGCGGCAGCGATTTGCTCGGGGTTCGATAGAGCCATTGTCAAATTCCTCAAGGTTCGATCCGGCGCGCGAAACCCCGATAGGACGGGTGTAGCGCAACGGATCGCGATAGTGAATAAATCGAAGCACAAGGACGCCTGCCAGGCAGCATGCGTCGCGAGGGCTTCGGACTGTCATTACACCAATAAGCACTACAAATTAAGGCCAAACTGAGACATCTGATTCACGACTGCTTAGGCGCTCGCCGTGTGATGCAGTGGCGCTCTTGTCGAACATGAGGGCGAGCGAACCCCGCGGCTTCGTTCATGGCCGGGTGGCGCACGCCGCAAATATCTAGCGCATCCGGGCGACCGCCTTGAGGATGAAATCGCCATTGCTTGTGACATGAGGACGTGGGCGTCCTGAAGTGAGGTCTTCCAGTGATATGAACTTACGCTCCAGCAGCGTGTCGAGCTCAGCGCGGCCCAGTTCGATCTGATCCGGCGCGTCCTTGATGAGCATTAAGGTGGCGAATTCATGGGGACTCAGCATATCGTCTCCTCCATTTAGTCTGTCTGCACTGGAAGTATTAATTACTGCTCTCTGGCGGCGAATGCCCGGCAAATATTCCCGGCGCCTCATCTGTAAAGCGATCATTCGAGAAATCGACGGTACGGAGACGTCATCATAACCGCTCAATTTTCAATTGCAATACGTAGGATGTTTTTATCGGCGCAGTCGTTTCGTCTGTTCAATGCTTTTTGCATGTGGCGTGGCAGCGCGTTGAACCCACAATGCCGTGCGGACGCCAATGGAGGCACGACTGGCATGGCCCAGGCTGGTCCTTCCTACACGTCAATCTTTGAATTGGCAGGGTTAATTTATATTTGAAGATTGTATTTATAGGTTAGCGTTTTCTTGAGGCGGTTATCCATACTCCGATATTGCGAAATATTTATTACTGGCGCGCGTGAATTTGCTACGTTGCCCGAATTTCGATCACCTCAAAGGCTCAATAACCGTCTGCCGCTGTCGCTAAGGAATGGAAGAATTCTCTACTATCGGCAAAATCACCAGAGCATCCCGGCCCTCACAAGAAGGCCCAATAGATACGGCCAGCCTATGAAAGGACGTTCGACGGGCCATACCGTTTTCCTGGCTTTCACTAGATCGATCGTGCCGCCCGTGTGCGTAGCGGGTGCAACGCGCGCTATCGGTCGGGCGCGCACGCGCGGGCCATGTCAGCATGTCTGCGGTTCCGCTGAAGGTGGTCGGATACTGGCCCTGGGGGCGGTACGTTCTGCGTCTCCGATAGAGGTATGATGGTCGATGCTGGTCACGTCAGCGTAGGAGGAAATCATGCCCTCAACCTCGACCACACGACCGATTCACCCGCCAGGACGTCCGGACCGCCCGGTCCACGGCGTTACGCCAGGCACCGGGTCGCCTGCTCCTGGACCTGTGCCGGGCACTCCCATTGACGTTCCTGATGCCGCAGAAGCGGAGCCGGTCCCGCACGAGCATCTACCGAGCAGATCTGACGACAATTGAGCTACCTGCGTGTTTAGCCCGGCACCGCCCGGGTGTGTTCCGTGCAGCCGACCTGCACGTGATGGCGTCGAGCGAAGATCCGTGGTTGAACGCCGCTCACAGGCCTGGAGGGCGAATTCCGCAGGGCGCGGAATATTCAGCCCTCCGACCACGACACAATTGCGCCAGCTGGCCGGGACAACCGTGTCGTTTCCGGTAGGTGCCCCACCCGTCTTTCAGTGGGCGCCTGCGGCCGCGTCACTCGAACCGCCAGCCTTGCCAGGCCTCGTGATCCAGATGAGCGGGATGATGATAATCATGATGATCGCTGCGCCATAGAACACGTCGTTCAGCCCTAACATGGCGGCCTGCGTCTGCACTGTATGATCGAACAGCGCATACGATGCTTGCTGGCCCAGGCCGAGCACCGAGTGATAGCTGTTCATTTGCGCGTTGAACATCGGGTTGGTCGGACTCGACTGCTGCGTCAGGATTTCATGGTGCATGATCGTTCGGTTGTTCCACACGACGCCCGCCAGCGACGTGCCGATGCCGCCAAAAAACATGCGTCCGAAGGTGGACAGGCCGGCAGCGGCTGGCACCTTTTCGGGCGGTTGGCCAGACAGGATGATCACGGTCAGCGGCGCGAAGAACAGCGCCATCGGAATACCCTGCAGCAAGGTCGGCAGGATAATGTACCCTTCGCTGAGATCCGTGTAGAAATACGAGCGCATGTAGTAGACGATCGCAAAGCCGATGAACGCACACGTGCCGATGATGCGCGCGTCGGAACGTGGCAGGATCTTACCCATGATCGGTGCGCCGATCACTGCGAAAATGCCCAGCGGCGCCGTCGCGAGCCCCGCATCAACTGCCCGATAACCCAGGTACTCCTGCATCCACTGCGGAAGCAACACCAGCGTTCCAAAAAAGATGCCATACGCGACAGCAATCGAAACCGTGCCTCCAAGGAAGTTGCGCTGCTTGAAGAGGGTAAGGTCGACGATAGGGTTTTTTTCCGTTAGCTCCCAGACAATGAATAACGCAAGGCCCACTGCGGCAACGATAGTCAAAACGACGATCGTGCTCGACGAGAACCAGTCGAGATCCTTGCCCTTGTCCAGCATCACCTGAAGCGACGCGACCCAGACGATCAGCAGCAGCAGCCCGACTACGTCGATTGGCAGCTTTTTAGCCGGTGTATCGCGCTTGCGATAGAGAATCCAGACCATCGCGGCAGCGAACAGCCCGACCGGGATGTTGATATAGAAGATCCATGACCAGCTGTAGCTGTCCGTGACCCACCCGCCGAGTGCCGGCCCCACAATCGGCCCGGTCACCACAATCATTGAGAATAGCGAGAGCGCCAGCGAGGATTTCGCCTTTGGCCACGAACTGAGCAGCAGTGCCTGGGACATCGGAATCAGCGGTCCGGCCACGGCTCCCTGCAGCACCCGTGCAAGAAGCAGGATCGGCAACGTTGGCGCAATGCCGCACAACCACGACGCAAATACGAACAGCAGGATCGAACCGACGAACAGGCGAACCTGACCCAGTCGCTGGGTCAACCAGCCGGTCAACGGGATCGCGATTGCATTCGCAGCGGCAAATACAGTGATAACCCATGTGCCTTCATCAACCGATACGCCGAGGTTTCCCGAGATGGTCGGAATAGCGACGTTGGCGATCGATGAGTCCAGCACTGTCATGAAGCCCGCGAGGCCCACGCTAAGCGAGCCCAAGGCGAGTGTCGCCCCCGTAAGCGGGGGGTGATTCGGATGGTTGGTGGTCATGGTGAAGATCCGGCGATTGTGTATCTGGCGAAAGGGGCACCGCATGTTTCACATGCCCCTGACCAGTGGGGGACGATCATTCGTTTTCGGCAATGATGTGCGCGATCGCAGCATCCGCATCGTCGCCATACTTTGCGAATACGTCAGTCTTGTAGGTCGAGGGAGATCCTGTACCGAGCTGCGCGCCATTGGGGTCCTTGACGTCGACATCCACGTTCATTGAAAGACCCACGCGCAACGGATGCTTTTCCAGTTCCGCGGGTGGGATCTCGATGCGCACCGGTAGCCGCTGCACCACCTTGATCCAGTTACCAGTCGCGTTCTGCGCAGGCAACAGCGCCAGTGCCGATCCGGTGCCCGGCGTAAAGCCCACCACCTTGCCGTGATAGACGACGGAGGACCCGTAGACGTCGGCCGTCAGCTCAACAGGTTGTCCAACCCGAATGTGGCGAAGCTGCCACTCCTTGAAGTTCGCATCGACCCAAACCTGTTCGAGTGGCACCACGGACATCAGCGGTGCGCCTGGAGACACGCGCTGCCCGACCTGGACCGTACGCTGCGCGATATACCCGGTCACCGGCGCCGGCAACGTCGTGCGCGCATAAGCCAGGTATGCGTCGCGAACGTGGGCGGCGCTTGCCTGGACATCCGGATGGTTCGCGACCGACGTATTGGCCGTCAGCGCGCGATTGGCACCGAGCTGTTGCCGGGCAGCGTCAAGCGCTGCCTGAGCTGACCGGACTGCGTCGCGTGCATGCGAGATTTCTTCATCCGACACCGCTCCTGTCATGCCCGTGGAAAGCCGGCGCTGCAGATCGTCCTGTGCCTTCGAAAGATCCGACTGACGTTGCGCGATTCCCGCACGATATTTGTCATCGTCGACATACAGACCATGTATCTGGCGCACGGTCTGCCCCAGATTGGCCTCCGCCTGTTGCAGCGCGATCTTTGCATCGGCCGGATCGATCTGGACAACCGGTTCGCCTTTCTTCACGACCTGCGTGTTGTCCGCATTGACTGCGATCACGGTGCCCGTGACCTGAGGCGTGATTTGAACGACGTTGCCGTTGACGTAGGCGTCGTCGGTATCCACGTGGTAACGGGCGTCAAGGAAATAGTAGGCGCCATAGGCAGCACCCGCCGTCGCAAGGGCAGCGACAAGCAGCGCAAGCAGCGCTTTGCGTTTTCCGGGTTGCTTCGTCGGCTCGTTAACCGACGGTGACTGAGGGGTATTCATCGATAGCTCCAACAAGGTTTGAGGTACGCCGTCCTGCAGCTACGCCTGACGGCTGATCTGGTCGTTCAGTGAGTTGTCGTGCCGTTGGACGGCGCAGGAATCGGTGTCTCTGCAGTGGCAAGGCCTGCGTGCGAGGCATCGAAGCCACCGCCTAGTGCCTTGATCAGCCCGATCTGCATGCTGCGGCGGTCCATCTCGAGGTTGACGACGGCCGTTTCGGCTGCCAGCCGGTTATCGTCCGCGTTCAACACCTGCAGTTGCTGGTTCAAACCCGCCTTGTATCGAACGAGTGCGAGTTGATACGCCTTGGTCTGTGCATCCAGTGCCTGCTGCGCATCGACCAGTTGACGGTCGGCTGAGTGGATCTGCGTGACTTGCGTGGCAACATCGGATAACGCGTTGATCAACGTCTGGTTGTACGTCGCGACGTCGTAATCGAAGTCCGCATAGCGGCCCTTCAGTTGGGAGCGCAAGGCACCGGCATCAAAGATAGGAAGATGAATCGCTGATCCCGCCTGGATCTGACGGCTTCCGGCCGTCAGCAGGCGCCCCCAGCCAAACGCGTCCAGTCCCGCCGCTGCGGAGAGGTTGATGTCCGGAAAGAACTCAGCCTTCGCTTCCTTCACATCGTGGATTGCTGCATCTACCTGCCAGAAGGCCGCAACGATGTCCGGGCGACGCGAAAGCAGATCGGCGGGAAGGTTGTCGGGAAGCGCAACGCTGGCACCCTCTCCGAGCGATGGATTGGCGATCTTGAGGCCGCCGTCCGGTCCTTCACCAAGCAGGGCACCCAGCTGGTAGCGTACGGTCGTGATCTGTCCATCGAGGTCGCTGACGCTGGAGCGGCTCGTTGCGGTTTCGCCATATGCGGTCTGCCGCTCCACGTTGGTGTCGAGCCCCGCCCCAACCCGCCCATCCGTGATTCGCCCGATATCCTCGCGATTCTTCACTTCGCGAACCTCGATATCACGCAACGCATAGAGCTGCGCAAGATGGTTGTACGTGCTTGCCACTGAGGCGGCCAGGGAGATGCGCACCTCCTCGGCTTCGGCGTCGGCTACCTTTTCCTGCGAGATGGCCTGACGAAGCCGCTCCCGATTCTTGCCCCACAGGTCGAGGTCCCACGAAGCACTGGCGAGCACGGTGTTCTCGCTCTGCCACGTGCCGCCGTACGGCGGCGGAACGATGCCATTGCCCGTATAGAGCTGACGCGTCCAGGCATAACTGCCCGTTACATTCGGATAGAGGGTCGACCTGGCGCTGCCGACATATGAAGATGCTTTCTCGATGCGGGCGCGTGCCTGGTCGATCGTCGGATTACCCTGTAACGCCTCGTCGATCAGTGTGGGCAGTTGTGGATCACCGAATTGTTTAGCCCAATCCATTGCTGGCCACTGTCCGCCCTCCGCGGGCAAACTCTGCTTCGTCTCGAACTTCGCGGGAGGCGCGATCTGCTTGTCGCTCCTGATGCCGCCGTAGTTGACGCATCCGGCCAGGCCGAGCGCCGCTACCGCTGCGGCTATCGAGGCCGCCCATGCGCCCGGTCGCAACTGGGGTCGGTGATGATTCATCATGGTTTCGATTTTCCTTTGGCTCATCTGGGGAACATGTCTTCGTACGATTAATAGTGCATATGCACACAATAGCGTTCAGGTGTTCACGTATCGATGCACGGAAGTGAATCAGTTTGTTGCTTTGTGGTTACCTTTCGGACAGTTCGCTCGTCATGCGGAACAGTTCACTTCGCAGATGAGCTGCCTGTTGCTGCCCAAAGTTACGTTCGAAACTGGCCTGCGCAGCTGCCCAGTGAGCGGCCGCTTCGTCAAGCTTCGCGCCCCCTCTCCTCGTGAGCACGACCCGCAGTCGCCGATTGCTTTGCTCTTCGGCAGGAGCAACCACCAGTCCACGCCGGAGCAAGGGTTGAAGCGCCCGAACGAGAGTCGTTCTGTCCATCACCATCGCCTGGGCCAGTTCAGTCATAGTCAGATTCGGACAACGACACAACGCCCTGAGAATGCTGAACTGCGTGGGCGTGATGCCGACCTCGGACAGATGACGCTCGTAAAGCTTCGAAATGTGTCGAGAGGCCTGACGAAGGGCGAAACAGTCGTCGTCTTGAAGATCAGTTGAGTGCATATGCACACGTTAATGCAACGGCCATCGGGAAGCGATGCGTGCCGGATTATCAGTTTGTTGTCGTTTCTCGCACCAATTGCCCGAGGACTATCGGGAGTTCTGTCTGGGGCGCCGACCTGGCGCGTACGTGGTCCGGATCCGATCGGCCTCGCCACCGTAAGTGGCGACTTATGCAGCTTTGCTTCCGCCGCGTTTCGCAGGTCGTTTTACCGGACTAGCGCGATGTCGCCAGCGCCGTGAAAAAGACGGCCGCATAGTCGATAAACGCGCGCACCTTGGCAGGCAGCAGTGTCCGATTGCTGTATGCGAGCTGGATGTCGATGCTGTCGTCGACAAGCTGCAAACCGGTGAACAGGCGCACGAGTTTTCCCGAGGCCAATTCGTCCTCTACAAGGGCTACGGGCACGACACCGATTCCGAATCCCTGCAGCACCATTTCCAGGTTGAAGGCGGGGCTGTTCGACGAAACATCGAAATGAAGCGGAACGCTCAGCTCGTTCTCGTCAATCCGGAAGCCGATGCTGGGGCGACGAATGGATGGCGAAATCGGTACAAAAAGATGATTGGCCAGTTCCGATGGATGTCCTGGCGTTGACGACGCCTTCAGATACTGTGGCGTCGCGACGATGACAACCGGAATGCGCTCGAGCAGACGCACGACCGTCGTTTCGCTCGTCAGCATGTACGGAACAATGATGCCAAGGTCGTACCCGTCGGCGACCAGGTCGACGGGCCGCTCCGTCAGCGTCACGTCGAGCGTGACCTTCGGATGGGCCCGCTTGAATCCGGCGATCAAGGGAACCAGCCGGCTTACCGTCGCCGTCGTATGGGCGACAAGGCGCAAGACGCCGCCCGCTTCCCGTGTCTGGTTTGCTACATCCGCTTCGAGTGCATCCAGATCATCCAGGATGCGCACGCAGCCTTCGTAGAATCGTTCCGCGGCTTCGGTGAGTGAGACCTGTCGAGTGGTGCGGTTTAACAGCCGGCATCCCATGCGCTCTTCCAGCCCCGCTATCGCCCGCGACACCGCTGGCCGGGCCAGTCCATGAATATCCGCCGCTCGGGTGAAACTCTTCAATTCGACCACCGACCGGAAAACGCGCAGGCTTTCGACATATTCCATGGTGAGATCTCTTCGATCAATGGGAACAAAGGATGGACGGAATGCCGCTTTCAGGGCCACCGGATGTTCCAGTTGCGGACCTTGTCTCCCCGGTATTTCAGAAGATAGGCAACTGTTGAGCCGATAACAGACAGCAGTCTATGACGCCGTGGCTCCGCCGGATATGGCTGCCGTGCATCTCGGTGCCCAGCGGGCGGCCCGCAGGAAAGCTACGTGAAATCATCGCCTTCTCGGGACAAAGTCTAATAGCACGTTCGTTCTATTTTATGTATGCTTCCCGGAAACGGTCGCATCAGCTCGCGGCGCGGCCGCCCTGCTCCAGCCAGTCGCACACGCGCGACAGCGGCTTCCTATTGTCCATTCTGCGAAGACACACCATGTCGTTGATACTGTCCCGCCGTGACCTGAATTTCGTGCTGTACGAATGGCTCAAGGTCGAGCAGCTGACGCGTATCGCGCGCTACACCGATCACTCGCGCGAAACCTTCGACGCCGCGCTCGATACCTGCGAGAAGATCGCGACCGATCTGTTCGCCCCGCACAACAAGAAGAGCGACCAGCAGGAGCCGCACTTCGACGGCGAAACCGTTGCGGTTATCCCTGAGGTCAAAACGGCGTTGAAGGCCTTTTGCGACGCCGGCTTGATGGCAGCCGGCCAGGACTACGCGCTGGGCGGGATGCAGCTTCCCCTTGTCGTGGAGAAGGCAGGTTTCGCGTGGTTCAAGGGCGCGAACGTTGCCACGAGCGCTTATCCGTTCCTCACCATCGGCAATGCCAATCTGCTGCTTGCACACGGGACCTTGGCTCAGATCGACACGTTTGTGCTGCCGGAGTTGCAGGGCCGTTTCTTCGGCACCATGTGCCTGTCCGAGCCGCAGGGGGGCTCGTCGCTGTCCGATATCGTCACCCGGGCCGACCCTGAGGGCGACTCGCCGCTCGGGCCGCAATACCGGCTGCGCGGCAACAAGATGTGGATCTCCGGCGGCGAACACGAACTCGCCGACAACATCGTGCATCTGGTGCTCGCCAAGATCCCCGGACCGGATGGCAAACTGATTCCCGGGGTGAAGGGCATCTCGCTTTTCATCGTGCCGAAGTATCTGGTCAACCCGGACGGCTCGCTGGGTGAGCACAATGACGTCGTGCTGGCCGGCCTGAACCACAAGATGGGCTACCGCGGCACGACCAACTGCCTGCTGAATTTCGGCGAGGGCACGAAGTACACACCGGGCGGCAAAGCCGGCGCGATCGGCTATCTGGTGGGGGAACCGCATCAGGGTCTCGCCTGCATGTTCCACATGATGAACGAGGCGCGCATTGGCGTTGGCCTCGGTGCGACCATGCTCGGCTATACCGGCTACCTGCATGCGCTTGACTATGCTCGCAATCGCCCGCAAGGGCGACCTGTGGGAGCTGGCGGCAAGGATCCGGCCTCGCCGCAGGTGCCGCTCGTCGAACATACAGACATCCGCCGCATGCTGCTTGCGCAGAAGAGCTATGTCGAGGGTGGCCTCGCGCTGAACCTGTATTGCGCGCAACTGGTCGATGAGGCGCGCGCAATCGCCGATCCCGCCGAACTGGAACGGATGACGCTGCTGCTCGATCTGCTCACGCCGGTGGCGAAGAGCTGGCCGTCGCAGTGGTGTCTGGAAGCCAACAATCTCGCGATCCAGGTCCACGGCGGCTACGGGTACACACGCGAGTACAACGTCGAGCAGTTCTATCGCGACAACCGTCTCAATCCGATCCACGAAGGCACGCACGGCATCCAGGGGCTTGACCTGCTGGGCCGCAAGGTCGTCGTGAAGGACGGCGCTGCGTTGCGGCTATTCGCCGAACGCGTGCAGGCGAGCATCGCACATGCCGCCAGATCCGGCGATGCCGCCCTGGACGGCCACGCACAAGCGCTGGCTTCCGTGATGAAGCGTCTGACGGAAGTCACCCGGATCCTGTGGTCCGGCGGCGACCCGAGCCTGGCGCTCGCCAACGCCACGGTCTACCTGGAAGCGTTCGGTCATATCGTCGTCGCGTGGATCTGGCTGGAGCAGGCGCTGGTGGCGCGGGCGGCACTGACGGGAGCCACGGGCGCCGAAATGGACTTCTACCGGGGCAAGCTGGCCGCAACCGACTATTTCTTCCGGTGGGAATTGCCGAAGACCGGGCCGCAACTGGACCTGCTGGCCTCGCTGGACCGCACCACACTGGATATGCAGGACGCGTGGTTCTAGGCGCCTCTTCCAGACACACGACATCGACAGAAAGAACGAAGACAGCATGCGCACAATTCAACAGTTGTTCGACCTGACCGGCAAGACGGCCCTCGTTACCGGTGGCTCACGGGGCCTCGGCCTCCAGATTGCCGAGGCGCTCGGCGAGCAGGGAGCGCGGATCGTGCTGTCGGCGCGTAAGGCCGATGAGTTGCAGTCCGCCCAGATCCATCTGCAAGCGCGCGGCATAACAGTGGACTGGATCGCCGCGGACGGCTCGCGCGAGGCGGACATCGCCGATCTCGCGGACAAGGCGCTTGACCGCCTCGGCCACGTCGACATCCTGGTGAACAACGCTGGCGCAACCTGGGGCGCACCGGCGGAAGACTACCCGACGGATGCCTGGGACAAGGTCATGAACCTGAATATCCGCGGGCTGTTCCTGCTTACGCAGCGCATCGGCAAACTGTCGATGATCCCGCGCCGCTACGGTCGTGTCGTCAACGTGGCATCGATTGCCGGCCTCTCGGGCAATCCGCCGGGCACGATGAAGACCATCGCATACAACACATCCAAGGGAGCGGTAATCAACTTCACACGCACGCTTGCAGGGGAATGGGGGGAGCACAACATCACGGTCAATGCGTTGGCACCGGGATTCTTCCCGTCGAAGATGACCCAGGGGTCGATCGCGAGGCTGGGTGCGGAAGCGATGAGCGCCGGCGTTCCCCTACGGCGCCTCGGCGACGACGAGGACCTCAAGGGCGCCGCGCTGCTGTTCGCGAGCGAAGCCGGCAAGCATATTACCGGCCAGGTGCTGGCAATTGATGGTGGCGCCAGCGCCGTGTGAACGGGGCCGTGAAAACGGAAAGATGATGCTGGCCGCTACGGATCGGCGAGCACTTCCAGACGAGGTAGCCACCCAAGGTGTCGGTCGCGAGTGTCGGTTTGCGAGGCGGAAGACTTTCCAGATGGCTCCTCGGACGAGATGTGACATCCCGTGCCGAATCACCAGCTCCAACGCACGCCGACATCGCCGCCCACGATGCTGCGATGGGCCCCGTTCACGTTCGTCGTGTAGCCCGCGGTCGTGAACACGCTGCCGCGCCTGCTCACGCGCGCGACCACGCCCAGACCGAACTGGGCCGCCGTCGCCGCGACGCTGGTGGGGATCACGGTGGTCGCTGCGAAGGTCGCGCTGTCGGTTCCGCCAAAGTATCGCCAGAGATTGGCGCGCAGATACGGCTGCCACACCGTGCCCGCGCCTTCGAAGTGCCCCAGCAGCCGTACGCCGAGACGTCCGATCAGACCGCTCGCGCCATGAAACGACACGGTCGATATGCCATCGTCGAGGTCGTTCACTGAAACGTGCTGCCAGATCAGTTGCGCCTGTGGCTCGACGCTGAGATTGGCGGCGAGCGGAATCGGCAAGCCGGCTTCGAGCGAGGCCGCCTCTGCATGGCCATGTGTGCTCGTCTTGACACCCTCATTCGATGATGGATCGATCGTGAGCGAACTGCCCATCAGCACGGCATCGGTGTACCAGCCGCCGGGACCGATGTGCGTCCAGTAGCCGCCGACGCTGTACGCGTTGATCGAGAGATGGCCGGCCGCGAAGTCGGGAAAGCCGAGTGCGAATCCGCTGACATCGCCCGTCGCCCGGGCGAAGCCGACAAAGAAGCCATAGTGATTGCGATGGCCGCTCGGGCTCGTGTCGGCGTACACGTCGTGGCCGACCTGGACGCCTCCCATCGCACCGCTGAATTCTGGATTGACGGCGCCGCTGTTGCGCTGGGTCGCATGCTCTCCCCATATGCGGGCCCATGCAGCCGGCAGCGCGCCAGTCTCGCTCAGGAGCGATTGCTCGCCTTGCCGGTCGTGAAATGTGCCGATTTGCGCGATGTTGAGTTCGCGCGCGAGGACCGGTACTTCGGCATACACCGGCACTTCCATCCGGTAGAGCGGCGTTGGGTCGGAACCGGCGGGCGGCGGCGGCAATGGCGGCGTGCCGGCCGCGGCGACGGGGCCGATGAGTGTCGGTGTCGGTGTCGGTGTCGGCGTTGGCGTTGACGTTGGGACCGGAGCAACGCTCGAACGCAAGTACCAGTTGTCGGCCGTTCCAGCACTCACACCGCCCTTGAACAGGTAGTACGTGTAGGCGCCAGCCATCAGCGGCCTCGGCAGCGAAAACGCGCTTGCGGTCGTCGTTGCGCCGTTCGTCGCCTGCACGACCATGATGCCGTCCGTCACCGTTGCGCCGCCCGTTCCGCCGACGTTGGTCACGCCGATCGACGTACTGCCCGAGCCCGTGCCTTGCACGATCACCAGCCTGTCGCTGGGCGAGCCGTCTGCGCCGAGCACGCTTTGCACCAGCAGCCGGCCGTTGAGCCCAACGTAGTTGCCGTTCACCACCAGTGCATCGCTCGTGCTGGAGCCGCCGTTGGTCAGATCGATCGTGCCCGCGTTGTTGACGGTGACAAGCTGTCCAGTGACCGCCGGCATGATCGCTGGATCCCCCAGGCCGCCCGCGAACAGGGTGCTGGTCGAATCGATATTGAGCGTGCCGGTCAGCGTGCCGCTATCGCCGAGCGTCAGGCCGTTGTTGTCGAGCGTGAGCTGGCTGCCGTTCGTGACGTTGATGGTCTCCCAGTTGATGAAGCGGGAGAGGCCGCTGGCCTGCGTGCCGTTGAACGTCAGGACATCGGTGCCCGGCCCGCCGTCGAACGACGGCACGCCGGCAAGATTGGTATCGGTGAGCCCGGTCAGCGTCGCGGTGTCGTTGCCGAGATCGAGCCGGACAAAGCCGGTGATCGTGCCGCCGCTCCAGTTGAATGTGTCGTTACCGCGGTCGAGGAAGATGGCCCGGCCACCGCCGCCGGCAATGTTGCCGGTATTGTTGATGGTGATGCTGGATGCGTCGTTCGAAGCAATCGCCTCCGTGGTGCCGCCGAGAAGCGTGCCGCTGTTGTTGATGGTCGCGTCGCCGCCGATCAGGGAAATGGCAATGTTATGGCCTGAAATCGTGCCGGCGTTGTTGAACGTACCGCCACCGTTCCCATCTACTGCATTCGCCTGCTGGCTTACGATGCTCGCGCCCGCTGCATTGTTGAACGTCACCCTGCCCGCGATGAATGCGCCGAGGCCACCCGGTCCGCGCGCAGTGATCGAACCGGTGTTCGTGATGATGCCCGGTGCCGTATCGAGCGACTCGATGCCGTGCGCATTGGCACCCGATACGTTGATCGTGCCATTGTTGGTCAGCGTGTTATTACCGCTTCCGCCGACCTGTCCGCCGTTCGCAAGCAGGCCGTGCGAAGCGCTGCCGGTCGTCGTGATGGTGCCGTTATTGACGACGGTGTCGTTGATGGTCTGCACGCTCATGCCCGGCGAGCCGTCGGCGGTGGTGGTGATCGTGCCGTTGTTGGTCAGCGAGCCTCCGCCCGCGCTGGCAAAATCGAGCATCGCGGCGGAATTGGTGCCGTTCGTCTGGATGACGCCGCCCGTGTCGTTGAGCATCGTGACGGCGACGCCCTCGTTGAACATGCCTTCCGAAAGGTTGCCGTTCGTGCTGATCAGGCCGCGGTTCGTTAGCGTGTCGTGGCCTGAGACGGCGTCGCCGACGGAGAAGCCGTCGAACGAGTCGCCAGTGACGCGTACCGTGCCGAGATTGACTATCGCGCTGCGGTCCCATACGACGAGTGCGTTGCCGCTTGATATGTCCAGTTCGGCGTTGGGTTGAATGTTGATGGTGACATTCGTACTGTCGGTCACGGCGCGCACCTGCGTCGTTGTGGGATTGGGCGCGGCCGGCGTGCAGGTGGCGGTCTGTCCCGACAGGGGCGCGGTGTTGTCGCAGCCTGCAACAGCGGGTGCAAAGCGGACAAGAAGCGCGAGACCGAGCGCGACCGGGAGCGCCTGCGACAGAGGTGTCAATGCGAACGGCGGGCGCGTACGGCGCATGCCTCCTCCAGATCGGACCGACTCATTGGGGTCCTGTTGTGTTCGCTTGCTCCGGATGCCACCGCTTTGGGCGTCGGGAGTGGAGATTCGTCAGGCGATACGGGCTAGCGTAGTGCACACATCGCGGTTATGCAAATCGGCAACCTCGTGGGCGAACGCTCCGTTACGCGGCTCCGCACGCATTGTCTTGCCCGGCACGTTCATGTTTCGCCAGTTTCAGTCTAAACTTGCGGATAACACAAATGCATTGTTTTTACAGAGAGGTTGCGCGCCGTGCATGATATGACTGTCCGCCGTCTGAGCCATGTCGTTGCGCTCGCCGAAGCGGGTAGTTTCGCGCGGGCTGCCGATCGCGTGCATCTGAGCCAGCCGGCGCTCAGCCGGAGCATCCAGGCAATCGAGGCGGAGCTTGGTCTGCGTCTGTTCGATCGCGCAGCACGGGGCGTCACGATTACGCAGGCGGGCAAAAGGATCGTCGAACGAGCGCGTCGCGTCTTGTTTGAAGCGAATTGTCTGGTGCGGGACGCGGAACTACTGAAAACCCACGAAGCCGGCGAAGTGCGGATTGGCCTTGGTCCCTATCCGGCCATGGTTTTGCTGCCGGAGATGCTGGTCGAGTTTTCGCAACGTCATCCGAACGTCGAAGTAAAACTCGAACTCAATCATGCGCAGCCGATGATCGACATGCTGCTGGCAGAAGAGGTCGACTTCCTTGTGCTGGACCGGCGCGTCCTTCCTGACAATCCGGCGCTCTCCGTGCGCCCGCTTCGGCGTCATGAAGGTGCGTGGTTCGCCCGCTCCGGTCACCCGCTGATTGCCCGCGGCCCGGCGTCCGCCAGCGCGTTACGCGAATTCCCACTTGTTTCGGTACCGCTGCCGCCGTTCATGCAAAGCGCGGTGCATCGGCTTCTGAAAATCCGCTCTCACGAGAAGATTTCGGTGCAGCTGGAGTGCAACGACGTGCGTGTCCTGAAGTCGTTCGTTGAGCAGACCGACGCACTGCTGTTTGCTACGGCATCGTCTGTCCGCAAGGAACTCGCGGCGCGGACACTCGTGCCCGTGCATGTGAAGGACGCTCCTCGTATTGGACTCGAGATCGCCCTGGTGGTGCTCGCCGACCGCACGATGTCCCCTGCCGGTGAAGTTGCCCTCTCGCTTGCAGAGCAGGTCTTGAACGACGCCAATCTGGCTCAGCGGACCACATGAGAGTGCGTGACCTTCCATCGCTCGCTGATCGTGGTTGACGCCGGTATGCGCTGATAGCCTCGCGTGCTGAACGCCCGCGCAAAGCAAGGGCGACGTCAGAGCCAGGTCGGCAGGCCAGGTCATCTCAGACCGCTTTCTCCATCCCTCACAGTTGTCGTCGAGCTTTCCAGCCGGCTGGCGCTGGACTGCTCGCGCCCTCCTCCGTTCGACAGGCTTTGCCTGCTGCAACCGGCCGGATCAACTGAATGTGGATCCCCCTGGACTGCGAAGATTCGACGGGACACACCCGCCTGTGCGCTTTCATGCGCGCCCTGCAAGCTTCCCATGAAAACAATGCACTAGTGTTTTGAATCGCCTGCCTTCAAATTAGCACGATCATTCTATTTGCATTGATGCAATGGGGCGAAAGTAACAGCCAACGCGCTGCCGTTCCGGAAATTCCGGCGTGCCGTGTGGTGCGGGCTGAAGTTGGAGACAGCGGTTGCCTTGCAGCACCGCTTTCTACCTGATCCGCTGCAGGCGGACATAAAAAGAGGAGACATGCATGCGTTTGATCAGTCAGGGTATTTGCGGAGCCACGCTGGTTCTCGTCGCCGGCGGTGCCGCGGCGGCCGATTCGAGTGTGACGTTGTACGGTGTGGCCGACACGTTCGTCCAGTACCTCGACAATGGCGGAAAACACACTTGGGCCGAACGAAGCGGTGGCTCGACCGGCTCGCTCTTTGGCCTGAAGGGCGATGAAGATCTGGGCGGCGGGCTTAAGGCGCAGTTCGACGTCGAGACCGGCTTCAACCTCAACAACGGCACCCTGTTTGC
>NZ_JBNDML010000043.1:0-22320 GCF_050436565.1 Paraburkholderia sp. GAS42
CCATCAGGTGCCCGAGATCGACCTGACCGGCTGTCAGGGCGGCCGCTAAGCGATATCGACGGACATGATCCACGCGCCTGCCTCACGGAGGTCACGCCGATGACTCACCTTGCACCCTCCGCACCGCTTTCGTCCGTGGAAGAGCTGACACTGGCCTGCGGGCCATATACCCACACAGCTCTGGCCGCGGGGCCACGCAGCGGAGAGTGCGTCCTCCTGCTGCATGGCTGGCCGGAATTCGCCGACTGCTGGCGCGAAATTCTGGCCGCGCTCGGCGCAGCAGGCTACCGGGCAGTCGCTGTGGATCAGCGCGGCTACGCTGAGAACGCCCGGCCGAGGGACATTGCGTCCTACTCAGCCGGGCATCTCCAGTCGGACGTCCTGGCATTCGCCAATCAACTGGGCGCAGGATGCTTCCATCTGATTGCCCACGACTGGGGCGGCCTGGTTGCGTGGGGGCTCGCCTCGACGCATGCACACCGCGTGAGTTCGCTGTCCGTGCTGGCAACGCCACATCCATTAGCGCTGCAAGCGGCGCTCCATCATGACGACCAATACCAGCGCCTGGATTATGTTCGTGCCTTTCGTCAACCAGGGGGTGTCGCAGAGCAACGCCTGCTGGCGAACGGAGCAGCGGCGCTGCGGGCCGCATACGCGGGCCGCGTTCCAGCGTCGCTCGTGGACGAGAACGTGCGGCGTCTCAGCGAACCGGGCGCGCTTTCCGCGACGTTGAACTGGTATCGCGCGCTCCCCGATGACTTGTCTTATCCCGCAGGCCGCGTTGCCGTCCCGACACTCTACGTTTGGGGATCCGAAGACCGCGCCCTGGGCCGCGAAGCCGCACTGCTCACGGGCGGCTTTGTCGACGGGTCCTACCGTTTCGAAATACTCGAGGGGGCAAGTCACTGGCTCCCGGAAGAAGCGCCGGACCGGATCATCCCATTGCTGCTCGACCATCTCGCCGCGTCGCCGTTGGCGTGAATCCTCGTACCGGTAAAAGATCCGCCCCATCCGATATACGATACGCACCGTACCCGTCACTCATGCCCACTCATTCCCTAAACGACAATCAGCCGATCGCACGCGTCATGGTGGCCGGCACCGGCGTGCTGGGCGCGCAGATCGCCTTTCAGTGCGCGTTTTCTGGTATCGACGTCGTAGCCTACGACGTCGATACCGCCTGCCTGGATCGCGCGAAAGCCCGTTTTGATGCGCTAGGGCGCGCCTACGCCGCAGACCTCGGCGCTTCTCGCGAGCAGATCGAAGCCACGCTGGCACGCATTCAGGGCAATACCGATCTCGAGTCGGCCGTTGCCGGCACGGACCTCGTCATCGAAGCCATCCCGGAGGATCTGGCAATCAAGCAGTCTTTCTACCGTTCACTGTCGGCTGTAGCGCCGGCCGGCACCATCTTTGCGAGCAACTCGTCGACGCTGGTGCCGAGCCAGTTCGCCATGTTCACCGACCGGCCCGAGCGCGTGCTGAGCCTGCATTTCGCGCATGAAGTGTGGAAGAACAACATCGCCGAAATCATGGGACATCCGGGCACCGACCCCACCGTATTCGCTCACCTGGTGCAGTTCGCACACCGTATTGGCATGGTGCCATTACCGCTGCGCAAGGAGCATCCCGGCTACCTGCTGAATACCATGCTCGTCCCGATGCTAATCGCCGCGCTGGGTCTGCTGGTCAACGAGGTCGCCGACGTACAGACGATCGACAAGGCGTGGATGATTGCGAAGGCGGATCGAATTGGCCCATTCGGGATTCTCGACGGCATCGGTATGACGACCGTCTATAACGTCACGCGCGCGCTCGCGGAACGTACGGGCGATCCGACGCATCGGCGCATTGCAGAATACGTGAAAACGCATTTCATCGATACCGGGTATATCGGCGAGGCAGTGGGACGCGGCTTCTATCGATATCCCGATCCGGAATTCCTGGATCCAGCGTTCGTCACCGAGTGAAACCCAGGGCGGGCTATTGCTACTCAGCAGAACGTCCGGGGTCAGCCGCGTGACGCGTTTCTCGAAGCTGTCGGGGCGTGATACCCCTCAGTCGCTTGAACGCGCGGCTGAATGCGCTTTGCTGCGAATAACCGAGCAGTTCAGAGATCTCGGCAAAGCGCAGGTTTGACTGCTGCACATACTTCAGGGCGAGATCTTCACGAACTTGCTCCCGCAGTTCATCGAACGTTGTGCGGGCCTCTGAGAGGCGACGTTGCAAGGACCGCGGGGATGTTGCGAGCGCTCGTGCTATCGCATTCAACGAACTGTCCGTGAAGGGTAAAAGTGCGCGAATCATTGTTTGCGTGCGTACGACCCAAAGTGCCTCCACCTGGGCCCTTTCGCGCTGCAAATGTGCCTTGAGCACACGATGCGCGTTACGGCGAAGTTGCGTCACCGGACGCGTCACCGTACCGCGATCGATGACAATCGCATTTCTGTCCTGATCGAACTTCAGCGACGGTCCGAACGTACGCCAGTGCATTGTGCAGTCCGCAGGTGCCGAATGACGGAATTGCACAACCGCCGGTTGCCAGGCTGTACCACAGACGGTGCGCAAATACTGCATACCATTGGCGAGACCCAATTCAACTGCCTGAACTTCTCCAGGACCGGATGCCTTTTCAAGATCGTAAGTCAAAACCATCCCCTGCTCGTCCCGCACAGCCCGTACAGAAGACATCGATGTATGTAGCACGTAGAACTCGGCAAGCGTATCCATTGCCTCTCCGATGGTATGCGCACCATGCATCATGACGAGAATCGGCCCCAGGATCGCCAGGCCCTGATATTCCGAGAGCCTCAGTCCAAAGTTCCGGCATCGCGTAACTTCAGCAGCTAGCGAAAGAAATCGAAGCACTTGCGCACCCCGGATCGGCACGTCGGCGGAACGAAGCGCAAGCTCCGGCAGATCGGCTCCAGTCGCAACCAGCTCGGGTTGAACGCCGAGTACCTCGAGCAGATCAGCAGCTCCGGTCAACACAACACTGGGTAGGAAGCCTTGCATTCTATATACGGGTCGTCACTTGAGATGGTTCACTGCGGGCGGGAGTGCACATGTGGGCCACGAAGCGCGTCGCAGACAGCGAGCACAAACTTCGTTATCGCGAAGATCTGGCTATTCTGCCCAAAAAACGCCGCGCGAGGGAAATTACCCGTTGGTATCGCTGGCGAGTGAAAGAGTACGTGCGCTCGGCACGGTGTCTCATTCACGACGATTTTTGCCTTGTAGCGGTGGCGAGCTTGAAGAGCAAATGGGCACCGTAATGCCGTTCGATATACCGCGAACACTGCGCTCTTTCGCGCGGGACGGCAGGCTTCCGCAAATGAAATAGGTCCCCTCCATCCGCGTAAGCGGATCACACCTGCGCGGCTACCAATCGACAAATGTCCGCCGGCTTCAGGATGGGCTTGTGGCACGCCGCGATGCACAGCGTTGAACGGGCCGTCGCCGATGATCCGGCTGGTGAGCACGCCGTCCGTCGAGATGTGGCGCGCAAAGTACAAATTCCGGCGGCACGGATCAAATTCCCACAGGTGAATTGTGCGTAAATAAGGACCGGAGATTGTGCAACAGCGACACTGTCGAATCGGCAACGATCTACGCAAAGTGATCGCCGCGTAGAGTGGTCGGGACGGGTTGGCGGCACAAGTAGAAGCGCGGAATTTGCTGTTGGCCGCGGGACTATTTGTCACGTGGCGGGTGCCCAGTTCCGAGTTGATCTGCCAAACCAGGGTGAAAGGATCGGTTAGTACCTTCAGAATGATTAGGCATCCAAAATGTATGACGACGTGTACACGTACAACCGCGCCGGTCTGGTCGCGTCTACGCGCAACGCTCCACTCAACGCGACGACGCCAAACCACACCACCGTTCACCCCGGTATCACGCCATTCATTCACATACTACGAACTAAGGGAGACACCCGTCATGAAGAAAACGATTCCCACCATTCGAGCCATTCGAAACGCCGCCGTCGGCGGCGCCTGTACACTCGCCGTCACATTCGCCGGCGCACCCGCCGCCCACGCGCAAAGTAGTGTCACCCTCTACGGCATCACCGACGCCTCGATCCTCTATACCAGCAAGACGTTCAACCTCACCACCGGCGCCATCCAGGGACACCAGTTTTCCGTCGAATCCGCCGGCGAAAATGCGTCCCGTTTTGGCCTGCGCGGAACCGAGGATCTCGGCGGTAGACTCGCCACCATCTTCGACCTCGAGAGCGGCATCGACATCTCCAATGGGGGACTCGCGAACTCCAACGGCGAGTTCTTTGGCCGCCAGGCGTGGGTCGGCGTCACCGGAGGCTTCGGCACCCTCACTGCTGGTCTTCAGTATTCGCCTTTCCTGTTGTCCATCGACGCGAACGACCCCCGCGACTTCAAACAATTTGGTAGCGGGCTTGTCAGCTACGTCGACAACGTCATCGTCACCGGCCTTTTCAACCCCAATTCCGTCATGTACACGTCGCCCGAGATCGCGGGTATCCAGGGCCGTGCGATGTACGCATTCGGTGGATCTCCGGGAAACTTCAAAGCCGGACAACAGTATTCAGCCGGACTCGTATTTCACTACAGCGGCTTGCTTCTCACCGCCGCGATGTATAACGGCAATTCCGGCGGCTCCGCGGCCGCCATCCCGAACCCCAGCACCGTCGCCTTCTCGGGGCGGAACATCGGCGCCACCTACTACTTCGACCGCCTGACGGTCAAAGCCGCCTACACCCTCTACAAGGTCGCTGGCTCCTTCGACAACCGCGTGATCTCCGGCGGCCTCGCCTACAAGCTCACACCCTTCCTCTCCCTCGACGGAGGCGCCTGGTACACCCGCGACGGCAACGACTCGAATAACCATTCGATCCTCGGCTCGCTCGGCGTCGAATACTTGCTGTCCAAACGCACCACGTTCTATAGCCAGGTCGCCTACGTCAACAATCATGGGGGCATGAACACCGGCCTCGCGATCAACGGCGCGCTCTTCGGCGTACCTGGCTCCCAGTTCGCCTCCGACCTCGGCATTCGCTACTCGTTCTGAACGTTCCCAGACGACTGCGGCCGGGGCATGCCGGCCGCAACGCGACCAGGGCGACTATTACGAAGCTGTGAAGGCGTTGTTCGCCAGGCGACTACGTCCGGCCAGTGTGTTTAACCGCAAGCTTGCGCGGATGTCATTCAAGCTGGCCGGCCTGGTGTGGATCGTCGTCAAGCAAGCGGGCGTGACGGCCGCCCCGCCGGCCAGGCGCCAGCACTGAAACAGCGGCACCGCACACGCTTTCCAGTTGTAGCGACAGCACCGCTGCGGTAGCGTCCCAGCGGCCGCGACGACACCAGGCTTAAGCCCTGAAGGAGACAAATCATGAAATCTGGCGCGATTACTAGCGTTCCGCCATCGCAATCCTCGCTGGCCAAGGCGACCGATGCAGTGTTTCTAAAGATCAGTTGGCGGATCCTGCCGATACTGGTGGTCTCGTACATGATTGCTTACCTGGATCGCGTCAACATCGGCTACGCGCAGCTACAGATGAAACAGACGCTGCCGTGGAACAACGCGGTCTACGGCCTCGGGGCCGGCATCTTCTTTCTCGGCTACTTTCTTTTCGAAGTTCCAGGCAACCTGCTGCTAGCGAGAATCGGTGCGCGCAAGACGTTGCTGCGAATCATGGTGTGCTGGGGCATCGTCGCTGCGGCGACAATGTTCGTCGCAACGCCGACAGAGTTCTATGTCGCCCGCTTCCTGCTTGGCGTCTTCGAGGCAGGCTTCTTCCCCGGCATCATTCTGTACTTCACATGGTGGTATCCGTCGGTGCGTCGCGGCCAGGCAATCGCAATCTTCATGTCGGCGACAACCATTGTCAGCGTCATCGCGGGGCCGCTGAACGGAGTGATCCTGAAGTACCTGCATGGTGTCAACGGCGCGTTCGGCTGGCAATGGCTGTTTCTGCTGCAAGGACTTCCCGCAGTAGTACTCGGTATCCTTATCTTCCTGTTTCTGGAGGACAAGCCGGCGGACGCGAAATGGCTTTTGCCTGCGGAGAAGGACCTCGTGTATTACAGTCTCGAACACGACAAGAATGATGCTCAGAGCGAGATCCACGTGAAGTTGGGAGAGATCCTGCGCAACCCCAAGGTCTGGCTGCTGTCACTGGTGTATTTTCTGCTGCTCGGGGCGACTTATACAATAGTGTTCTGGGCTCCGACCTTGATCCAGAGTTGGGGTGTCAAGGACGTGCTGGTGGTCGGTACCCTCGCGATGTTCCCGAACGGATGCGGCGTAATTGGCATGATCCTGATTGGGCGCAGTTCTGACCGGTTGCATGAGCGCCGCTGGCATTTCGCGGCCTGTGTTGCCGTCGCGGCACTCGGCCTGTGGAGCACCACGCTGCTTCAGGGCAACCTGGTGGGCGGGCTGATGGCGCTGTCATTCGCCGTGACCGGCATCGCTGCAGCGACGCCAGTTTTCTTCACGCTGGTTAGCGAGTGTCTGCCGGCAGGTGCTGCCGCCGTAGGCATCGCACTGATTAGCAGCCTCGGCAACCTTGGCCCCGCGGTGAGTCCGACGATCAACGGGCTGGTCACACAGCACACCGGCAGCATGGTCTACAGCATGTATGTGGTGGTCGGACAGTACCTGCTGGCCGGGATCATCCTGCTAGTCTCGGTGCGTTCAGCAAAGGGCGTGCGCCATGAAAGCTTTGCTCGGGCGGACCGTTCCCGTTGACAGCGTGCGAACAGCTTGCAGCGTCGCGATGCCCCGCCTCAGGCGGCATCTTCAACGTGCGACGTCGCTCAGGCGCTGGCCGTTCCCGGCCAGTTCAACGAACAGCGCCGCTGACGAGCGCAAATACCAGACGCTCCACGATTTCATCTTGAAGAATCCGCCTGACGGGTATACCGAGCTGTCGCGAATGTGCGATCACCATGTCATTGAACAGCGCGCCGTGAGCACTGTGCCTTCGAGAAGATGCCGAGCGGGCAACTGATAGATACGTGCGTCGGTTGCCGACACGCATATCTGTAAGGGCATCAGGCTGTCCTTTTGAGTCAGCCGCGCACCGCGCTGACGAAAATGCCAAGAAGCTTGAACAGGGACGGACGCGCTTGAAACTCCAATAATTTGCGAACTGTCGTGGCGGAGGTCCGGTTACTAATGAACCACGGCGGTCTGGGCAGCATGGCGAAACTTCCGTGTAACAATGCTCTCGGGAACGGTCGAAACGGCGCGCGAACCACAGACCGCTGTGGGCGGTCGAATAGAAAGCAGTTGTGTACGACCCCGCGCCCACTTTGAATGTCGTTCACAGGGTGACCAGGAAATGCGCCCCAAGGCGTCTGAGCCAACAGGAATCCGAGGCCAGTCCAGGCATTGATCGCAATGGTGCCGTAACGGAGATCAGCGAGTAGGGTTTCGAAGCGCGAGCCCAGTGATTTTTCAGTCGCCGGATCGATGATGACGTTTGCGCCAAGCGTGCCGTGAAGCTTCGTGTTGGCAAAGTCGATTGCCGATTCGAGGAACCCTTCAGGTTCGGCGCCGGGCAAGAACAGGACCGTGAGAGCTGGACCGAAAACTTCGGTTCGGAACGCATAGTCATCGTGTTCGCTGGTGCAATCCAGGATTGCAATCAGACGCGGCGCATCAGAGTCGCGGGCAAGCGACAACGCCGCAGGATAATGTTCGCGGAAGGCCGCCAAACGATCGCTGCTTCCCGGGTAGTAAAGTGGCCTGGTCCGCGCGGAAGAAAAAACCTTCTTCAATTCCGAAAGTAGTGCTGCTGCGTGCGGCCAATCCTGCGGCAAGATAAGGACCTGGCTTGCTACGCAGTTGAAACCGGAATTGTGTAACTTCTGGGTCGCTATATGTTCAGCCTGAAAGCGAATGTCCGCCTCTGTCCAGTTCCCTGGGACGACAATTGTCGGACAGACTGCGCCGAGCTCGCTCGTGATGGGACGATTGTTCAGGCGGATGTCTTGCGCCTTGCGTTTCGCACCTTCCTCTCCAGTGCCGAAGACGATTGCGTCGTGGGATGCTGCACTTCCAGTAATGTGCAATGTGTCCACGAGGGGATGGTCTGTGAGAAAAACGCCGATATCCGTGCCGCCGTTGACAATCGCAAACACGCCTTCTTCAATAAGGGCTGCAAAGACTTTCTCGAAAACAGGCAGTAGGTACGCCGTGACCGGATTTAGCTTGAGGACGACAACAGAGTGTTCAGCGTATAGCTTGTAAAGAGCGTCTAGCGGCGCGATGCTGGTAATGTTACCGGCTCCGAGAACCAGTGAAAGTGAGCCAATGCTGGATTGGCCCATGGGATTATAGGCGCTGGCAACGAATCGGCGAAGGTTCGAAGGCAGTACGCCGGGTTCCATCCAGACTTCGGCACTGACACCACCCAACAGCAAGCGATCAGTCAGCGTCGTAGGAAATACTTGCACTGCTGTCTGGTTAGTCGCGGTTGTGCGTACCTTCATTGCATCCAGAAAGCGAAGACCATCCAGTTGCGTTAGCGTGCAAAGCAGCACATCGATTGCCGTCAGGACTGCCCACGGCCCCGACGTCCATTCTTCACCAACGAGCGGGGAATCAGCGGGCAAACCCTTTGCTGCGGAGGCGAGCCTACCCCATTCATCCGCGTTTTCGACTAACGCTTCACGAATCAGCTTCAGTAGCTCAACGCGACGGCCCACCGGCGTCGTCGCCCATTTTTCCTTATTCGCCGATACGGCTACTACGATCTGGTCGACCTGCTGCAGGCTGGAGTTGAATGCGTCGTCGGCAACGTGCGTGAAACTCTTCATCGATCAGATCCCTAACCCGAGTCTCAAGCGCCCGAGGTCCACCATTATTAGGACGATCGTTCTAATTTGTCAATTTTTTTGGACGTTCGACCTATTTTTTGACGTTCGGAATCGCGGCAACTAGCAGGTGCCGCATGGTCCGCCGAAATCGCTTGCCTTCGGGGTCCTCTCCAGAGAGTGTCATTTGCAGTGCATTGAAGAAGTGCGCATCAAGCAGGAGAAATGTTTGACGGATCGTTCCGCGTGATGCCTCAGGCTGCTGCAGGTGAAGAAGGATAGATGTGGCTTTCTCCAGGTCCCGCTCAATGTCCGAGGTGGCCGCGCGCAAATCTGGATTAAACAGTGCTTGAGCGCGTAGGTCGTACCAGAGACGATGAATCTTCGCGTCACGCGTAGCGGCTACGGTTAGCAGGTCGATGAAAGAGGTTATGCGGTTCTTCGTGGCTCCTTCCTGTTCCATCGCATCCACAAGACGACCAATGAAGCGGGTCTTGTAGCGACGTATTGTGTAGAGAATGAGGTCGTTCTTGCTTTCAAAATAATAGTGCAGCTGCCCCAAGTTAATTTCTGCAGCTTCCGCGATGTCGCGCAGCGACGTTTCAGCGTACCCGTGTTCCGCAAAGCACCTGATCGCGTGGTCAGCAATCTCGATTCGACGATTTTCGCGCTTTTCGGTTTGTCGCATGTCGTAGTATTCCCGTTGTTTGTCCTCCGCCGCCCTTGCCTTCAATCTTTTGTCATTACGCCACCTTTGAGTGTCGCGCGTCCACGTGTGCGCACGAGTGGTTCAGTCGTTCTGCTTCTCGAATGGGGGAGGCGGGGTGTCAGCCGGATTCTACTTGAACGGACTTGACGAAGGCGCGACCAGTGCAGTCGCACTGCTTAATCGCACCAGCCGGAGCCTGTCCTTGACGGAAACCGGGCGGCAATTCCATCAGCATTGTGTTGCCCTGGTGTCGGAATCGAAGGCCGCTAACGTAAACCGCCAGGAATAACCGGACCCAACCGACAGTCTTGCAAGCAGGAAGACACGAAAGAGGTGATCGAAATGGACATCATCGACATGGCCCGTGCATCGGGAATGACTGTCATCCTCGACGGAAAAATTGGCCGGGAAGAGTACCGGAGCGTTTGCGGTTCGTTATCGGCGTTGCAGCGATTTGCTGAGGCGGTACGTCACTCGAAAACGAGCTTGAATGGAAATCCGAAGCGCGTGCGACGGTCGATCTGTCACGCATGAGAAAACGCCGCACGATGCCCGCTGTATGGCAAGAGACCTACCGACGGCTCTGGAACTGTTGGGCGTATGCGCCGCACATCAATCTGGGGATGCCAGACACTTGCTGTTCGCTGCCGAAGCGGCCGGGAACCCACACCGTTGCGCGCCCATTGGAAGCTTGTCCTCTGCGAGGCGGGCGAATGGAAATGCGGTTTCCGGGGGTCCAGGGAACAAACAGAAATCACATGCTACTCGCGCGCTTTCGGTCTGAATCCCACGCCGGGGATCCAATCTGCTGCCGTCACCTGGTGTACGGAAAACGCATGGACAACGCGAACGCCAGCGAAGAAGAGACAACTGGCTGGTCGCGCGACGGAGTATGCTTCCCGGTGCATGAAATACTGCTGATCGCGGATCTCAGTCCGACGGAGCGCCGCGGACCGGCGCGATCCTCGGCGGAAATCCTGACCCGTATAAACAAGATGTTGTTCAACTCATCGCTGATGCGTGAGTCGCGTGCGCTCAGTTTCGTCAGTCGCTTGATCGACGATAGTAATATTCCTGAAGGCACGCTTCGAAAGATCCGGCTCCACAGTGATGTGTCAAGGCACGTGGTCGCCCGGCTTGGCGTCGCAAGCCAGGCCCTGGCTGGATTTTTTCAAAAGGCTCCACGACCTTGGCGACAAGACGATGCAACCACTTCGAACCGAACCCCGCCGGTCGATCTCCTAATGAAATGCCTTTGATCGAGAGGGTGGAGAGCAGATCATGTCGCGCTTTCCCAGTTTTCAAAGATGGCGCCCGGCGGGAGTGCGATCGGTTCGGCTGACCACCGGACTGGTGCTGTTCACCTATGTAGGGGCACACCTCCTGAATCATTCGCTGGGGAATATCTCGCTCGCGTGGCTGGAGCGTGGTCTGCTTGTACAGAAGTTCATCTGGCAGGGATGGCTTGGAACAGGCGTGCTGTACAGCGCGCTTGTGACGCATTTCTTCCTGGCTCTGTGGGCTCTGTATGAGCGGCGGCCGGTGCATTGGAATCGGGGTGAGGCGACGCAGCTCGTCCTCGGTCTGTGCATTCCGCCGCTGCTAGCAAACCATCTCGCCAATACGCGGGTCGCATTTGCCGCGTTCGGCCTGAACAAAGGTTACGCGCAGTTGTTGTACTCGTTCTGGATCGCTTCGCCGTTCTTCGGCCGGGCGCAGCTGATGCTTTTGGTGGTCGCCTGGTCGCATGGGTGTTGTGGCGTCTGGTTCTGGTTGCGCTTGAAACCATGGTTTGGGGCGTGGCGGAGCGTGTTGCTGAGCATCGCCGTGCTGCTCCCGGTGCTCGCGCTACTAGGCTTCCTGCAAGGAGGACGGGAAGTGATCGCGCTTGCGCAGGATCCTGTCTGGCGCACCGCGGCGACTCGGCCGACGGTCGTCGGGACGCAATTGCAAAATCTCTGGCTCGCCGATCTGCGTAACGACTTTTTGCTCTTCGATGGTGGTGCGCTGCTGTTGGTACTTGGAGCGCGACTGCTGCGCACGGTCCGGGAGCGCCGGCACGGACAGCTCTGCATCTTATATCCAGACGGGCGCAAGGTATTCGCGCCGCTTGGATTTTCGGTGCTGGAAGCTAGCCGGATGGCCGGAGTTCCCCATGCCAGCACGTGCGGCGGCCGTGCCCGTTGCACATTGTGTCGGGTGCGCGTGCTCAGCGATGTGCCGCTGCCCACGCCAGCCGAGGCGGAGCGGCGTGTCCTGGAGCGACTGGGCGCTGACTCGCAGACAGTGCGTCTTGCGTGCCAGTTGCGGCCCACCCATGATCTCTCCGTGTGGCCATTGGTGCCGCCGGCCGCATCCACGGCCTTCCTGCAACGGCATCAGCGGGACGTTATGCCGCAAGAGCGATTTGCGGCGTTCATGTTCGTGGACATGCGGGGTTCCACACAGCTTGCCGCGACGCAACTACCGTTCGACAGCATATTCGTAGTCAGTCGCTTACTGAGCGCTGTCTGTGCCGCAGTGGTCCAGGCGGGTGGTATCCCAAACCAGTTCATGGGCGACGCTGTGCTCGCGATTTTTGGCTTACGCAGCGAGCCAGCCATTGCTTGTCGCCAGGCGCTCTGCGCGGTGCCGTTGGTGGCAGCCAACATTGATCAACTCAACGCTGCGCTCGAGCAGCAGCTGCAAATGCCCATCCGGTTTGGCATTGGATTGCATTGCGGTCGGGCTGTAATGGGTGAGATTGGCTTTCGCGAGCATGTGACATTCACGGCAATTGGTGACCCACTGAACGTGGCCTCAAGACTTGAGGAACTGACAAAAGAAATCGCTTGCGATGCTATCGTGTCCGAACAGGTATTTCAGCATGCCGGCGTTTTGGCGGGAGACCTGCCGCCGCTTGATGCACACCTGAAAGGCCGCCATGGCTCGGTTCCCGTCCGTGTGCTGTCCAAGGCGTCCCAGATGCCTCAGCCCTGACAACACTTCTATCCATACCGACTGGCGACGCCCTCGAGCGCGGCAGACGGATGACTGATTTCAGAGACATTGCATCCGCGCTGAAGGCCACAACGACGCACTCTCCGCCCTGCGAACGTGACCCTGCCCGTGGAACGGTAAAGCTCCCGCGGACGACCGACATCACCCCGACCAGTCATCCGATGCCTGTCGCCGACG
The DNA here is from genome assembly GCF_050436565.1 of Paraburkholderia sp. GAS42. Classification (NCBI taxonomy): domain Bacteria; kingdom Pseudomonadati; phylum Pseudomonadota; class Betaproteobacteria; order Burkholderiales; family Burkholderiaceae; genus Paraburkholderia; species Paraburkholderia sp. GAS42. The sequence goes on from NZ_JBNDML010000043.1 coordinate 12,688, forward strand.
CCAAGCTGACGTCGACATTCAGGCCGAGACTTTTTATTGAAGCCCCGGGAATATCTGATGATGTCCGGCTTCGATCAGATATTACTGCTTGCCCCTCCTTCGACCTTCGCGGATCATCCAAAGTCTATCCGCCCTCCTCCGCACCCAAGGGAATAGTGTGAGCGCCGCCAGGGTCCCGCAGTCAATTTCGTGAACACCGCGTCCTCGCGCCTGCTTCCTGACGGTTACTCAACCTCTGGCGGCACTACTTTCACCTGAGCTCATCTACTGAACAGTGATGGTCTCTTTCATATTCGGGTGTATCCCGCAGAAGATTTTGTAGACACCCGGTTTATCGAACTTGAACTGGTAGGTGTCGTTCTGATCGAGCGCACCGGAGCGGAACAGGCCGGAGTCGCTGACAACCACGTGCGGTTCGCCATCAAGATTTTTCCAGGTCACGGTCGAGCCGGCCTTGACCGTGAGCGACATCGGCGAAAACATGAAGTTCTTTATCACGACCGCATTGGCCTCCTGCGCCTGCGCGACGGTGAACTCGAAAGCGAATCCCGACATCAGCATCCCGACGCCGAGGGAGACGACGAAGGCGCGACGAAAGAAAGTGGTTCGCATGATTCGGATCCTTGTAGGTGAGCGGTGTCTGGAATCAGACGAGTGTCATGTCGGCAAGTGTCGCCTTCAGCGGGTGGCGCACGATCTTGATGCTGGTTACGCCAAGCATCCTGGGAAGCTGATCGCTCGCCACCGTTAGCGGCATGGGTCCTGGGCCGTTGCCAGCCGTCGGTTGCGGATACGCCGTCGAGCGCGCCGTATGGAACGTGATGTTACCTTCCACCTTCGACACGATCTGATGGATGTGCCCGTTCAGGACGGTGACCGAACCAAAGCGCTTCAGATAGCTCATCGCCTGACCAGCATCGCCCGTGCCCCAACCCCACGGTTCGTAAATCGTCCACATCGGCATGTGCGCACGGACCTCCCGACTCGATTCAATGCGTAGACTGCCGGGTCATCCGTTTTATTCCGGACCGCCGCACATTTCGAATCTGGTCGTGGGGTCGGTGCGATCGGTTCGTGTTCGGGTTGACGGCGGTGGCCGCGCACCAGGATCGCCGTGACTCGCGCGTCACTGCGACGTGATCAGAATCGGTGGCAGATACCGACCCGCTACCTGATGCTGGTGAGCCGACGGTGAACTGACTTTGCAGTCGGCCAAATGTGTTTTATTGAAGGCGCGGGAATATCCGGCGACGAAACGGCGTCTACATTGCATATCGCTCATCAGGTTCAGGAGTCTGCAGAGAAGGGGTTTGGCGCGGTCACCATTTCTCTGGTCCTTCTCGCGTTACCGGGCGCAGTTGCTCAAGACAAGACGCGCGCCGAAATCGGTCAGGAACTGGTCGAAGCGCAGCAATACGGCCTGGACTCGTGACCGAGACCTTATACCCAGACGTCAACCGAATGTTCACGGCCCAGGTAAGCCGCATGAAGCAACAGCATTTCGCCCCAACAAAATGCAGCCGGCAAGGGTGGGAGCGGCGGTACTTCGGACAAGAAAGCTAACTAAATGTGCATGTCGATTAGACAAGCTCATGTCCATGCGATGCCGCGCCTGAAGGTGCAAAGACCTGTAGGCCCGTCTCTCGCTCTAACCTGAATACAGGAGAACTGAAAATGAGCCATTTCTATCTTCGCGACAGCCCGATCCCCGGTGCGTACAGTGCAGGCGCAGCCTGCCACCACAAGGCGGCGAACCGCATCCCAGGTTTGCGCAGCCAGACCGTAGGAAAGAAGGCTTCGTCGCGCATTCGCCGCGCAGTCTGGATCGCCGCCGCATTCGCGGGACTGATGGCTGCAGGATGCACGTCGGTGCCCCAGGCCAGCAGCAATGAATGCGTAGGTCCGGTCAGCTACTGCCAGCTGTTCTTCGGCTCCTGAATAGCTTTTCTCTTCATGTCCTGATATCAAGGGGGCACGGTGCATGGTGGACGGCTGGTGATCGCGGACAGGGGCGCGTAGCAAAACAGTGGCGAAGCGCTCTTTGTCCACCGGCGGCCCGGTGCGTGCGCACGCGTGCCGAGCAAATCTGTCCTCAACGAGCCGCGCAGTTCCCCGTCGGCCAGAGCCGGGATTCACGAACGGGCCAATGTCAGACACGCTTTAGTGAACGCCGGCTTGCGAGTCAGTAACCGGGCCGAAACCCACCACCGGCCAACCCGCGAACGGGAGGGGCCGATGAAAGGTTTCCGATCGCCCATCCTCACGCACATGCATTCCTCTCAAGCTTCGGCATGAACCATCAGCACTTCGCAATCAAACGGTGCGTCCCCGATGCCGCTCACTATCGATGTCACCTTGCCAGACGCTTGCGTCGTGGCGCCTGTTTAGCAGAAGCACCCAAAGTCCGGTTGTCACTTGCGGAGCAACGTCAAACCGAAAGCGTTATTCGTAGCTATCGATGGGCGACCTCAAACCAACGCTGCCCGGCTTCGAGAAACCGTGTGCGACTTGTACGCACAATCCGTCGCATTCATGGCGTGGGCTTCGTCTGCACCATCTGGCTTCCCCCCGTCAGCGCATCCTTTTCCGCTTGATGTTTGGCCTCCAGCCTTTGTTCCGCCGCCTGAACGTCATCTGGGTAGTAGAGATCATTGGGAATAGGGCGATATCCCACCGCCTCCAACTCCTCGAGTTCATGCCGCACTTCTGCACGGGTGATCTGATGCGTGCCGGGCTCCACCGACGTTTGCGCATGCACGCAGGCTGACGTTGCCATCAACACCGCACTCACGATGAGCGAACCACGCGCGGATTGACCAACAAGCCGATTAAGCGAATTCGATTTCATGTTGCTACTCCTTGGTTTTCGAGCGCGTGATGTCCGCAGTCCACTTGACTCCGGCGCACGACGCCCTGCACGGGTAAACCACTGAACCGGCCTCCTTATTCCCTGCTCTCGCAGGACAAAAAGGCATCCCTGACATCTGCGATAAGAGGACACCGCGGCACGCCCAACCGCGCAATTGTCCAACGATCGTCCCCTACCTCCGCCGTATGCCCGGTGACCCCGGTCAACAGGATCACGGCGTGTTTACTCACATCGCAATTGACCTCATTTTCAGGTGTTTCGGTCGCACAAGTGTCCATTTTTCACAGGACGCGGGAATATCTGGCGACGAAACGGAGTCTACTCATTGCATGTCGCAAAACGGTGTGAAGTCTGCAATGAAGGAATTTTCAGTGGCCGTCCTTTCTCTGTCCGTTGTCGCGTCGTCAGGTGCATGTGCTCGAGTCACGACTCCCTCGGGGATCTGTCATGGACTGATCGAGACGCAGCCGAACGGCCCGAACAACGTCACCGAAACCTCCTGCCCTGACGTCAACCCGATCTTCACGGAACAGGTTACCCGCGTGAAACAGGCGCATCTGGCGCAACCGAACGCGACCACGGCGAGGAGGCCCGAATCAGACAGCAAGCGCATCATCGCAACCGCTCAGGGGTACTGGATATTGCCGCATGATGAACCAGGCAGTGAACCGGCGCTGGGAATGAGGAGGCCGGCTCGGCCGACTTGTTGCATAGAGCGTCGTTATGAAGAGCAAGGTCGATAGCTCGCTTCGTGCTTTCGGCACCTTAAGGAATGTGATATGAAAACCGTTTTCGAGAGAGTGAGCGTGCCGCGAGCACTGATGGCATTGAGAGGACTCCTGCTAGCGGTATCGTGTATCGTCGCGGGTAACGTCTCGGGTAACGTCGCGGCGCAAGGTCTCAGCCCATATGACGATATCAACGCGCCTGAGAACAGCACCAGGTTGATGCCGCAGGCTGCACGCGGGAGCGAGTATCCCACCCACGGTGATCGGCAGGCGGGAGAGCTGAATCTGAATCCGACGGATCCGCGGGCGCAACTCGCCAATGGTTTGCCGAACAATGTGCAGTCTGGTGGATACGGATCGCCGCTAGCCGGCGTGAGGACCTATGTCATGCCGCGGCCGACACACTGAGTGTCAAGACCCGTGCAGGTGTCGCATGTCCTCGCCGGTGTTGGCGATTTCAGGCCGCGCCGATTCCTGACCGGATCCCGGGCAGGTGTACTCCGGCAGGCGAGAAGACGAGCCGGCCTGCTGCAGGATGCACCGCAGATGGCTGGCTGCATTGAATCGGGGGCAGGCATGTCACGTGGCTGGTTCGAATGCGCGCTGGCGGGCCATCAACAGCAACCTGACCGGATCCAGTGTTGGTCGCGTCGTCCACGCTCCTGTTACGCTGGTCGGGCACAGGGATGAAAGCCATGAAGAAGCATTCCGTTCATGCGATTGTCGCGCGTGCGTTGTGGATTTCGGTGATCGCGATGGTCGCTGCATGCACACCGCTCCAGGTGGTCACGCATACCGTCAGCCAGTCTGAAACGCGTGTGCCGCCAGGTCGGTACGAACTTGATCCGCACCACTGGAGCATTACGTTCGACGTCGATCACTTCAAGTATTCGCGCTTCACGATGCGCCTGGATCGCGCGAACGCAAAGCTCGACTGGGACGAAGGCGGACTCGACAGGAGTTCAGTCGCGGCGACCGTCGATGCCGCCAGCGTGGATACCAACGTGCTGCTCCTCGACAAGCTCGTCAAAGGCGCCGATATGTTCGACGTGGCGCGCTATCCGCAGATCCGGTTCGTCAGCACGCGTTTCGAACGGACAGGAGACGCCCGCGGCACGTTAACCGGCGACCTGACGATCCACGGCGCAACGCAACCGGTCACGCTTGACGTGACGTTCAACGGCTTCGCACCCGATCCACTGACGAAACAGGACACGCTCGGCTTCTCGGCGGAAGGCCATTTCAGCCGCGCGAGGTTTGGACTATCGACATGGTTCCCGGCCGTAGGCGACGACGTAAACGTGCGGATTCAAGCGGAATTCGTCCGGCAACCCGCGGTACCCGACCGCGCTGCGGGCGTACCGGACGTGTCGTTCAAGAGAGGGATAAACGGTCCAGTCCGGGATCAGCTTCCCGCTTTCGCCGGAGGGCACTACAGCCAACACACAGACCAGCCATCATCCACGGTCTAAAGGCCACCCTTTCGAGCCGGTCGATCGATACGTTCCGCCTTAAGGACACGGGCGGTAAAGACATGACATCGCGCGCCGTAGCGAGCAACGTAGTCGTTCTTTTTGGATGACCTGGTTTCACTCGAATGTCTTCGCAAGGCGTGAGCATTGACATGACAGGCCTTTATCTTCAGAACCAGGCGAGGCTTGCGTGGTGCCAACTGATCACAGGCATGCGAGAGCGGCCGGGACGGGCAGGTAATCGGAGAAGTGACCGGACTCGACATTGAGGAGTTTTTCGATGGCTGCAAAGAACGGCGGATTCAACCGGTGGATGCAACACAATGAACGTCGCATGAGCGGCGGGATGCACGGAGCATTTACCTGGGGCGTGCTCGACCGCCTGCTGGAGGACGGCCGGCTTTTAATTGAAGGCGTCAGCGCCACCAGTGCAGGTGCGATGAATGCCGCCGTGCTGGCCCACGGTCTACTAACGGGTGATTCCGAAGACGCGCGCCAGGCGCTGCACGACTTCTGGCGCGCCGTCGCACAATCGGCGGAGAGCTACGATCCCTTCGGCAAGTTACCGTGGTTAAAAGGAACCCACACGTTTGGACTGGATCACTCACCCATGTACCTGCTGGCAGACATTGTTCTTCGCATCCTGTCACCGTACCAGTTCAATCCCCACAACATAAATCCGCTGCGTGGGATACTGGACCAACACGTCGATTTCGCCGCGCTGCGCAGACATTGCCCGATACATCTATATCTATGCGCGACTAATGTTGAGACCGGCAAAATGCGAATCTTTTCTGGCCAGGAACTGTGTATGGAGGCTGTGCTTGCTTCGGCCTGCCTTCCAACGTTGTTCCAGGCGGTAGAGATCAAGGGCGAACATTACTGGGACGGAGGCTATGTCGGTAACCCGGCAATTTTCCCCTTGATCTATAACTGCAGAACACACGATGTAGTGATAGTCCACATCAATCCGATTGTGCGCCCCGGCGTACCAACCAGGGCGGCCGATATCCTCAACCGCATGAACGAAGTGAGCTTCAATTCGTCACTGATGCGTGAGATGCGTGCAATCGCTTTCGTAACCGAGCTGATCCAGCAACGAAAGATTGAGCCCGGAGGGATGAAGGAAATGTTGATCCACTCGATTCGGTCCGACCAGACAATGGCCGCACTCGGTGTGTCGAGCAAGTACAACGCCGACTGGGACTTTCTCTGCTCGTTGCGTGATAAGGGACGGACCGAGGCCGGGGCATGGCTCGAGGAAAACTACCACCACATCGGCCAACGATCGAGCGTCGACATCAGCAAGGAATTCCTTTAGGGCTATGTTGAACAAGCCGCGCAATTTGAGCGCGTCCCTGGCATGTGGAAGTTCATAACCCAGTCGTCTACCCATACTTTAGCCTTGAATTTTTGGGCATTGCGGGCCGGCTATTTGCCTGCTTCTCGCCCTTTATGGGTGCACCGATGGCATTACGGCGTTGATAATCATGTAGCGGACCTCGACGTCGTGGCGAGCGGCGCAGAGGTTACCTATGATTCGCCAGACAAATATGAAAGTAGTTTGAAATTATCGATCAAAAGCTTATCCATGCTCGAAAGTGCGATCTTTGAGGAAACGGTCGAATACGGTTTGACTTTCTACCGAGCGTTTCGCAACTACGCAACCGCGGCAGTAACTGACACCATAAAACAGATCACCGGACGTGATCCCATTAGCTTTAACCAATTCCTGAAGCAAATTTAACGTTCATCTAAGGCCTTCGGATCAATTCGGCCCTGGTTTGGCTGACCAGCAATGTCTGTGGAAGCCGAACGCGGCCGGGCGAAATACACCTGCGCGGGCGCTTTCGGATGCCCCACCATCGTTGTGGGCGACTTGATGTACTTCGGGCAAGACCGGCTCGACTTTGTAAAAGAAGCCCTTCGCGAACCCTGACGAACCGGCTTTACATTTCCTGACTCACAAGCCTGACAGAGGACGCCCCGCAAGCAATCGTTTTGCCATGTACGACACGACGATTTCGCCTCGCTGATTGCTCACCTCGATCTGGCTTGTCACAACGGCACGGTTGCTTTTCGATGTCGGTTTCACCTCTTGCACCTCGATCAGCGCACGAATCCTGTCGCCGACTTCCACAGGAGCGTGGGTCTTGAGCGACATCTCGAGCAGAGCGAGTCCGGTGCCCTGGATCATCGTCTGGAACAGCATCCCTTCGATCAAGCCGGTCGTCAATGCGGCAGGAACCGGGCGTCCGCGCATGGCGCCGTGTTCGTACTCCGCATCGATGAAAATGGCTTCGAGCATCCCCGTGGCATTGATGAAACCAATCAGATCGCTCTCGGTGACCGTGCGCCCGTGCGTTCGAAAGCGTTGCCCCGGACTGATGTCCTGCCAATAGAAGCCTTGCCCCAGCAAAATTGCGCCCTGTGCAGATTGCATCGCGTTGATCCTTGAATGGGTTTGTCCAGATTCCGTCGGGAGTTTCATTGTTCGCTGCGCGGCACCGGCGTCCATGCGAACAACGCGATTGCCGCGATGGCCTGAATACACGCGACGGTGAGGAAACTGCTCGTGTAATGGCCGGTCAGCGTCCTGACCAGACCCGTAAGCCAAGGCGTAAAAAAGCCCGCCAGATTCGCGGCCGAACTGATGAATGCGATTCCCACCGCGGCCGCGCTTCCGCTCAGCATGCGCGCCGGAATCTGCCAGAACAGCGAAATGCCCGCCCCGGTTCCCGCCAGCGCAGTCACCAGCAGAACGAACGTCGCCACCCGGTTTTCGTGCCAGACAAACACAAGCGCGATCAGGCTGACCACGCTGACGGCGGAAGCGAGCGCGCAGTGAAAGCGAATTTCATCGCGGCGTGCCGCGTGGGAGCAAAAGACCACGTTGAGCACCGCTCCCAAAACACAAATGGCTGCAAGCGCATTGCCTATCGCAGAGTAACCATCGAAACCCGCTTCTTTCAGAATGGTCGGAATGTAGAAGGACAAAGCCGCATTCGCGCTCAGGATACAAAAGTAGATGAGGATCAGATTCCATATGGCCGGCGTACGCACCGATGCCCACGGCCGATCTTCGCGGCCGGCCATCTGTTTGCTTTCCTTCGCGAGGTCGCGCTCGACGAGACACTTCTGTTCGTCGGATAGCCAGCGTGCGGTAGCCGGTCGGTCAGGCAGCACGAATACGGCCACGCATCCGAGCAAAAGCGTCGGTGCCGCCTGAAAGAGGAACATCCAGCGCCAGCCCTCAACCGTCAAATAGCCGCTCATGTGTTCGAGCACCGCCGCGCCTGTCAGCCCGACGACGACCGTCGAGCAGATTGCGGCCGAATGGAAGATGCTGAAGTTCCGGGTGCGGCGTTTGGCCGGAAACCAGCAGGTAAAGTACAGGATGACGCCGGGATAAAACCCTGCTTCGAAAACACCGAGCAGAAACCGGAGCGCGTAGAACAACATCGGACCGCGGACGAACGTCATTGCGATACTCGTCGCGCCCCATCCGATCGCGATCACAGCGATCGTTCTTCGGGCGCCCAGACGTTGCTGGATCAGCGTACTGGGCACGCCGAAGATCACGTAGCCCAGGAAGAACAAACCGGAGCCGAAGCCATACACGGCCTCGCTGAACCGCAGGTCGGAAAGCATCTGCCGCTTGGCGAACGAAACATTGGCCCGGTCCACCCACGCGAGCAGCCATAGCGCGAACAACAGCGGCACGATGCGCCATTCGGCGGACGCATACGCCCGCTTCAAGGTCGCGTCGACGTCTCGATTCAGCGCCGGATTCATTGCATCGATTGGCGAATTCATTTTCCTCTCCATGATGGCTGACTGACTCAGAAGGTGGTGCGCATACCCAAGGTGATCGCCGTCTGATTGCGCCCGATGGTCGCGGGGTTGGAGCTGACCGGGCTGCTGTTCACGCCGGCCCCGAGTGTGCCGCGCGGCTTGTTGTCCACGAATGCGACGTCCGTGTAGAGCGAGGTTCGCTTCGACAGGAAGTACTCACCGCCAAGCCGGAACAGGTTGGCGCCCGCAGTGCTTTGCTTCAGGTCCTGCAAGTACAGCCAGTTTCCCGTGACCCGCAACGCTGGGGTGATCAGCCACGTGACGGCCGTGAAGTAATAGTTCTGGTTTGCGCCCGTGGTCGGATTGCGGAACTTGATGAAATCGAACGCGGTTTTCACGGTGCCGAAGGTGTATTTCACGGCGAGCGTATAGGCGCGCAGCCAGTTTCTTTCGGTTGCGCCGGTGGGGTCGCGTGCGTTGTAGTACGCGGACAGCAAGCTCAGTTGGCCCGCTGTCCAGTTCAGGTTCGAGGACCACGCCTGTTTGTTCTGGAAATCGCCGGCTGTTCCGCCGAATGAGTACAAGGCGCTGCCCGAGAAGCCAAAGCGATTCGCGGGGAGTTCGTATTTGACCGAGTTATTCAGCCACTGATAGAGAAATCCGCCGTTCACGGCTAATGCCGTTCAGTTAAGATCCTTCTTCAAGAAACGAACGGTATAACGGTGAGGTCGAGATTTGACGACCCGGTCGCATGCGCGGCCGGGTCGTT
>NZ_JBNDML010000044.1:0-22209 GCF_050436565.1 Paraburkholderia sp. GAS42
GCTGAAGTTAAAAGGGCTGAGTCCTGTGCAATACAGAACCCAGCCCTTGGGCATCTAGCCTCTTTGAACCGTCCAACTTCCGGGGTTCAGTTCAGCTGCCGTTTCGCATTGCGCGTTGTTTTGATCCTCAGGCCTGCACCGTCGGCTTTAACAGATCCGCGATACCGATGCGGCCCGCGAACTCGATGCGCTTTTGTTCGCCGAGCGCGATGACATCGGCGGCGCCGTCGTCGATGAAGTCGATTACCGTGCGCGCCGGACGTGTGCCAGCCGGAAGATCGACGACGCGCGCGATTTCCCCGGCGACCGCAACCGGATCCGCATCCGCAGGCGACAGGGCAGAGAGACGCGCGCCGACCTGGTCGAGCAGGCCGTCATAGCGGGCGTATTGCGCGGCGGTCGCTTCGTCGGCCGGCTTGCCGGCGTTCGGGAAGTGCGCGGTGCCGCTCGTGAACGCACCCGGCACGATGATCGACGTTTCCACGCCGAAGCGCGCAAGTTCGTACGACATCGTCACCGCGAACGAATCCATCGCTGCCTTCGCTGCGGCGTACGGACCCATGAACGGCGGGTAGCCGCCGCGCGTTGTCGTGCTGCTCACCCACACCAGCAGGCCGGACTGTTGCGCGCGCAGATGCGGCAGCGCGGCGCGGTTGACACGTTGCGCGCCGAGCACGTTGGTGTCGAATACACGGACGATTTCTTCCGGCGAGAATGCTTCAGTCGGTCCGATCACGAGGTGGCCTGCGTTATGCACGACCACATCGAGCCGGCCGCTTGCGTTGACGATTTCGGCCACGGCCTGATCGGCGGATTCCTGCGACAGCACGTCGAGTTCCACGGCGCGGATGTCGTAGCCGTTGGCGAATGCGTAGTCGCGCAGTTCGCGCACGCGGCCCGCATTACGGCCGGCGACGTCGCGCATGCTGGCGTACACCGTATGACCGTGTGCAGCGAGCGAACGGACCGTGAGGTTGCCAATGCCGGTCGATGCGCCTGTGACGAGAATGACCTGTTTCATTTTTCTGCTCCTGGGGTGTCGGTTAGTCACGGGCCGGTGCGCGTTTGCGCTGCGCTTCCGCCCGCGGCATGTCCTGAGTTCAGATGATTCCGCCATTGGCGCGCAGCGTCTGGCCGTTGATCCAGCTGCCGTCCGGGCCTGCAAGGAAGGCGACGGCGGCGGCGATGTCATCCGGCGTGCCGAGGCGTTCGAGCGGCGCTGCCCTGGCCAACTTTTCGATGGCTTCCGGCGACTTGCCCGTGAGGAACAGATCGGTGCCCGTCGGTCCCGGCGCAACCGCGTTGACCGTGATGTTGCGGCCGCGCATTTCCTTCGCGAGGATGTTCGTCATTGTTTCGATCGCCGACTTCGTCGCGGCGTAGACCGTGTAGCCCGGGAACGCGAGACCCGTCACGCTGCTCGAAAAGTTGACGATCCGGCCGCCGTTGGAGAGACGGGTGGCCGCTTCACGCATCGTATTGAAGCTGCCTTTCAGGTTGATCGCGATGACGCGGTCGAACGTATCGTCGTCGTGTTCGGCGAGCGGTTTCAGTGCGGGCATCACGCCGGCGTTGTTCACCAGGACGTCGACCTTGCCGAGTTGCGTTTCGACCGTGTCGAACATTTCGCGCACCGATTTCGCGCTGGACACGTCCGCCTTCACGGCGATGGCCTTGCCGGCGGCGGCGGCGATCTCTGCGACGACCTCAGCGGCTTCTTCAACGCGATTCGAGTAGTTGACGACGACAGTCATGCCGTCGCGCGCCAGACGCTTGGCGATGCTGGCGCCGATGCCGCGGGATGCTCCGGTAACGATTGCGATCTTGCTCATGGTTCTGCTCCTTCGTTGGGTTCGGAAGACATTCAGTGATGCTGTGAACGAATTCTGTTCCTTAGCGCAGGTTGGATAAATACAATAGAATTGCCATAACTGTGCAATATGGATCAACAATCGTATGGACCGTTTTCAGTCGATGCAGGTGTTCACGCGGATCGTCGAACTGAGCAGCTTCACGCGGGCGGCGGACGCGCTGGGCCTGCCGCGCGCCACCGTCACGCATACGATCAAGCAGCTGGAAGCGCGGCTCGGCGTGCGGCTGCTTCAGCGCACGACGCGCAGCGTCAGCGCGACGCTCGACGGCGACGCGTACTACCGGCGTTGCGTGCGGCTGCTGGCGGATCTGGAGGAAACGGAATCGGTGTTCACGGAGGCGTCGGTGAAGCCGAAGGGCAAGCTGCGCGTCGACATGCAGGCGACGCTCGCGCACGAGATCGTGTTGCCCGAACTCGCCGCGTTCTGCGAGCTGTATCCGGAGCTTGATCTGGATATCGGTTTCGGCGATCGCACGGTCGATATGGTGCGCGAAGGCTTCGACTGCGTGCTGCGCGCCGGGACGCCAAAGGATTCGACGATGGTCGCGCGCCGGCTCGCGGCGATGGAACAGGTGACGTGCGCGAGCAGCGCGTATCTCGACCGTCACGGCGAGCCGAAGACGCTGGACGATCTGGCGAACCATTGGGCGGTGAACTACACGCTGGCGTCGACGGGGCGCGCGTGGCCGCTCGAATTCATCGTCGATGGCACACGGCGCGAGGTCGAGATGAAGGGACGCATTTCCGTATCGAATGCGGACGCGTATTTCTCATGCTGTGTCGTGGGAATGGGGCTGGTGCAGGTGCCGCGCTATCACGCGATGCGGGCCATCGCGAACGGCACGGTGCGCGAAGTGCTTACGGATTACGTGCTGCCGACGATGCCTGTGTCGGCGATGTACCCGCATCACAGGCAGTTGTCACCGCGGGTGCGGGTTTTTGTCGACTGGCTGGCCGGGTTGTTCGGACAATGGGACGCGGGTGCGGCGGGCGGGGCGAGAGGAGGCTGAGGATAGGGTTGGGGTCGGGCGCTGCGGTGCGCTGAATCGTGAGGGCTGAAAAGACAAAACCCGCGGCATCGTGACGATGGGCGCGGGTTTTTCGTTGCTGCTGTTATCACATTATCGACGACACGGCCGCCCCGCAGCGCGGTCGCTTTCCGTAGTCCCGATATTGGCGTCGCTGGCCTAAGCCCAGATCGATCAGAACCATGCGCATGTGCTGCGCTCCCACGCGCCACCTCACCGCCACGAGGCGGTGCGAACGAATGCCTGACAACTAGAGCTTGCACCGTCAATTTCGGGTGCTCAGGAAGAACGAAATTGCATACTGTCCGGTGGTCAGCCAGCGGCCGGAGAGACTGGCGGCTGCATCGGAGACGACGCGGGGAGCCGCAAACGTGTCGGAGAGTGGCGACGCCGAGTCAGGTGTAGGTGGATGAAGGGCCGACCGGCTGCTGTTGGCGCTTTCCCTTGTGTCGTCGCTGTTGTCGGTCGTACGCTCACCGTCTGCGGCGCTAACGCGGCTTACAGACTCGTCCAGTCTGCCGAGCGCGACCGCTCCGGCAGGACTGAATGATTCCTGTGGAGCCTTCGCATCCGGGGTCACTCTGGAGTCATACCGACGAGCGTCGGTGCGGTCGATGTTCGGATCGGCTGTTGCGTTCCCGCTGAGGCCAAGCGCCATAATCGCAGCGGCCACCTGTAGAGGCTTGCGCATGAATTTTCTCCCGTCTCTCGAATGCCCAGCGTTCAATGATGGGTTGCGAGTTGAAGGATAGGACGTACTGTGTCAGACGCAACCTGCGCCGGATATGCCGGTCACCATCGCGCTATCGTCAATGCCGGGTGTGTCCGGTGGCCTTCGCAAGGAACTTTACATCCGTGAGCGCCGCCTCCAGCTCTTCGCCCGATGCCTGATCCATTGCCTCTCGCGATTTCAGTGAGCGGAATGTAGTCCATTGCCTCATGGGCCAATGCGCTCGCGCGCGTATCAACGTGCGTTTCATCATCTCGTCCGCTCCTTGGGACATCAGTTCATTGTGTGTCGCGCCATCCACCTGTCACGCTGGCGGTGCGCAAGTCGCGGGTACGCGTTTCGCTGCGACAACGGCGAACCGCTGGGCGTGACCTGAGGTCGGAGGCCGGATTGGAACATCGACAGTCTGAACGAATCGAGAGCCTTGGACTTCGTGCGGACGGGGAGACGCGTACCCAGGCATTCCTGACTGTTGCGGCGAGGCCGTTTGAATCATGGTCGATCCTGATCTGGCAATCAGACAAGTTCGATTGTGCGAAAACCGTTGTACGCGATATGAAATTTCAAGATTATTGACCATGCTGGGGTGAAACGTCGGATAGATTGCGCCGCGCGAACGATCAACCTGGACCCTTCATGCGCGCGGTGTCGTCAAAGTTCTACCTTCGAATCACACAGGCTCAGGCCGCACGGCAGTCGCGCATTTTCGAGATGGCGGTCGACGTTGCCGGCGAGTATCGCCGCGCGCTATGGGTCAAGGTCACCGCGTGTGTGATGACAGGTGTGATGTATCTGGCGCCTGCAGTATTCCTCGCCGATGCGACCGCGCACGCTGCAGCCATCGTTGATCCGCGCGCACCGATCCCATTCCAGCCTGCGATCACGCAGGGCTCGACTGGCACCCCCGTCATTAACATCTCGACGCCCAACTCTCAGGGACTGTCCGCCAACCAGTTTCAGAGCCTGTCGGCGGGCCCCGAAGGGTTGATCTTCAACAACAGCCTCACGGCAGGGACCTCGCTCATTGGCGGGCAGGTGGGCGCGAATCCGAATCTCGCTGGCCGCCCGGCGAGCACGATCCTCGCGCAGGTGAGCTCAACCGGGGCGCAGTATGCCTCGGTCATCGCCGGTCCCCTTGAGGTCTTTGGCAATCCGGCGACGCTCATCTGGGCCAATCCGAACGGCATCAGCGTGCAGGGCGCCGCGCTCACCAACATCCCGAATCTCACCCTCACGACCGGTGTGCCGCAGTTTCTCACCGGCGTCGGCGGCACGCCCGCCGACTATGCGCATGCTGGTGCGCTCGCCTATGACGTCCAGTCGGGGCGCATCCAGATCGAAGGCGCGCCGGGCGTCAATGGCCCAGGACCGGGCATCGACGGCACGGTGGGCAACATCGACCTGATCGGCCAGAGTGTTGGCATCAACGCGCCGCTGCGTGCGGACCACCGTGTGAACGTGATCGTGGGCAACCAGCTCGTTACGCCGGTCGCGCCCGGTGCCTCCGGTGCGGTGGGCACCGGCTACATGACCGCATCCAACGGTCTGGCGAACAACGTAACCGCCATCCAGACGTCGGGTGGCCTTGCCATCGACGCGAGCCAGTTTGGTTCGGTCACGAGCGGGCAGATTTTCGCGGCCGGGATGGGCGTGAACACGCAGGGTGCGCTTGGCGCGACCGCGGGCAACGTTAACGTCACGTCCAACGGCGACATCACGGTGGGCTCGACCTTCGCGAGCCGCGACGTCAGCCTCGTGAGCGAGGGCAATACCACGAATACTGGCGCGAGCCTTGCGCACCAGGACTACGTGGTGGCGACGAACGGCGACATTACGGCTACCGGCGCCGTGTCCGCCGGGCGGGATGCGTCGCTCACCGCGGGCGGCAACCTGTCGGCGACATCAGTGGCAGCCACGGGCAATGCGACGCTCACTGCAGGGAACTCGATGACGGTGGGCGCCGTGTCCGGCCAGAATCTCGCGCTGCAGACCGGCACGGGCGACCTGACCGTCAATTCGGCGCTCGCCGCGCCGGGCACCATCCAGGCCCGGGCGGGACGTGATCTCACGGTGAACGGTGCCGTGCAAGGGGGAAGCACCGTCACGCTGCACGGTAGCCAGAATGTGACCGTCAAGGGTTCTGTCTCCGGTGTGGGCGATGTTTCGTTGGCCGCGAAGGGCGGCACGCTGACGACCACGGGCGACGCGGCGACCCTGGGCACGTTCACCGCTCGCGGCCAGCAGGGCGTGAATCTGGGCGGCACGGTTTTCAGTCAGGGCAACGTCAGGCTGGAATCGGCGCTGGGCGATGTGGCGGTGAGTGGGGCGCTGTCGACGCCGGGCCGGATTGCGATCACGGCCGGCCAGGATGCCACTGTGGCGGGTCAGATGCACAGCGGCCGGAGCGCCATCATCACGGCCGCGCGCGACGTGGCGATGAACGGTGGGCTCGAGGTCGACGGCACAGGTAATGCGACGGTCACCGCCGGACGGGATCTCACCGGCAGCGGCACGATCAGCGTGGCGAACGACACGACGCTCACGGCGGGGCTCGACCTGTCGATGACCGGCGCGAACCAGACCGGCAACAACCTGAACGCGACGGCGGCGCAGAACCTTGCCGTCGGTCCGGCCATCGCCGTAGGCGCTGCCACGCTCACGGCCACCAGCGGCAGCGCCACGCTCACCGGGAATGCGCTGTCCGGCGGCGATATGAGTGTCTCCGCCGCCGTCGATGTGATCGCGCGGGGCAGCGTGCAGAGTCTGGGCAACCTGAACCTTAACGCGCAGGGCGGTAATCTGGCTGCGGCCGGGCCGTTATCGACTGCGGGCACGGCCACGCTGAATGCCGGGCAGAATCTCACGCTCGCCGTCCAGACGACCGTCTCGGGCGATGCCACGCTCACGGGCAGCAACATCACAACGCAGGGGCTCGCCGTTGGCGGCAATCTGGTGGCGAGTGCAACGAACAGTCTCGATACCTCGGCCGGACAGCTGAACGCAGCGTTCGATGCCAATGCACCGGCGCTGGACGTGACGGGCAACGCAACGCTCACCGGCGCGAGCGTGACGACCGCCAACGCGATCATCGGCGGCGCCTATCGCGCGAGCGGCACGACCAGCCTGACGACGGGCGGCACCGCCGCATATCTGGGCAATGCGACGCTCACGGGCGGCACGCTGACCAATGTCGGCGTGCAGATGGCGGCCGGCGACCTGTCGGTGTCGGGCACGAGCATCACGAATCAGGGCGCGCTGTCGTCGCTCGCGACGATGACGCTCAACGCGACGGACCTGAATAACAGCGGCTCGATCTATGGTCCGGTCAGCAACCTGAATGTCTCGAACGGCACGCGCAATACCGGCGCGCTGCTCGCAACGAATGCGCTGACGCTGACCACGAATGCGCTCGATAACAGCAACGGGCTGATCTTCGCGGGCGATGTGAACAATCCGCAGGCAGCGACCGGCGACGCGACGCTCAATGTCAATGGTGCTCACGGCTCCTTCGCGAACACGAACGGCCAGATTCTCGCGCAGAACGCCCTCACAGTGAACCTGCCGAACCAGACGATCGATCCGTCGGCCGCGCTGATGGGCACGCTTAACGGCGGCAGCGCGTTTAATCTGTCGGCGCTTGCGATCAGCAACAGCGGCGCGTGGGTCCTGCCGGGCACCGTGGTCAACGTGACGGCGAGCCAGGGCATTTCGAATTCGGGGACGATCAGCCAGGGGGCGGGTACGCTCGCGCTCAACGGTGCGGTGTCGAACTCGGGCGGCATCACCGCGCGGGACCTGGCCATCAATGGATCGCTCGCGAACCAGACCGGCGCGACCGTGCAGGCCAATGACGCGTTCATGCTCAACGGTTCGGGCACGAACGCGGGCACCGTGGAGGCGGGGAACACGCTGAACATCGCGGGCGTCAGGCGAGCTATTCGCACGGTTGCTGGATTGTCTGCCACGGGAGCGCGTGATGTCCGGCGAAGTCACCGTCGGCCGCGCCTTAACCCAGCCAGCGAGTCTGGGTCCGAAAGCGACGCTCGTGCTGGCCACCGCCAATCTCAGTTTCTAGCCGATTTTCAACGAGGAAAAATTCATGTCCAGCACCACTGCTACCACGATCCGCACGCTGTGCGTGACCGCCTTCGCCGCCGTGACACTGTGCACGGCAATGCCCACCCGCGTGCAGGCTGCCGGCGCGAGCACGACGCCAGCAACGATTAAATTGCCATCGGGCACGGCTGCGCTCGTCAACGGCGTTGCAATCCAGCAGGCGCAGGTTGAGAACGTCCTGCGCGCATCGCGCCAGCCGGATACGCCGCAACTCCGGCAGGCAATCCGGCACGACCTGATCGCCCGCGAGCTCTTGCGGCAGAAGGCAGAAAAGCAGCACTACAACAAGAAGCCAGAGGTGCAGGCCGCTGTCGACGCCGCGAAGATCAACGCGGAAACGCAGCTGTATCTCAAGGACAACATCCATCCAGAACCGGTCACGGATGCGCAGGTGAAGGCTCGCTACGACTCCATCATTGCCTCGCTCGGGCAGGAAGAATACAAGCCGCGGACGATCGTGGTCGGCGACAGGGCTGCAGCAGATGGGGTGCTCGCGAAGCTTAAAGCCGGTGCGGCATTCGATGCGCTTGCGCGCGAAGTCAGTCTCGCGCCGAACAAGGCCGCCGGCGGTGAGGTGCCGTGGATGAGTCTGAAGACGCCGCTCACCGAAGGTCAGACACAGGGTTTCCCGATGGACGTTGCGAAGGCGATGGTCGCTTTACCGGCAGGTGGGGTGAGTGCAGAGCCGATCGCCGCCGGTAGCCAGTGGGTCATCTTGAAGCTCGATGCACGCCGGCCGACACAGGTGCCGTCGTTCGATCAGGCGAAGGATACGATCCGGCAACAACTGCAGGCGCTCGCGCTTGAGCAGGCAAGTGCGCAATTCGTAGGTGGGCTGCTCAAGGGCGCTACGATCCAGCAGTAACGGTACAACCCGAAGGGGCCCCTCAAGACTGAACTGACCCCTCAAAGTTGGACAGTTAAAAGTCCGCGGCCACAAGCTGTTGAGCCGCTCGGCTTCGCGCCGGGCTTGGCATTCCTGATTGCGGTATCGGTGAGTGGCATAGGGGTACTTTTCGTGTCCAGACAGGCTCTTTCGGCCCCATACCCCCAGAAATACCCCCTGTAGTAGCCTGCTGTCAATGGTGAAACATTGACGATTCTAGTAGCAAAAATCCCCGCACAACCAGGCTGGGCGGGGATTTGCGGTAAAACGTAGGGGTCGTTTGGAAACTACTTGGTGCCCAGGGCCGGACTCGAACCGGCACGCCTTGCGGCGGGGGATTTTGAGTCCCCTGCGTCTACCTGTTTCACCACCTGGGCTTGTGGGTATTGCCTTGATATTTCCCTGCGCGAACACAGTTCAGCGCTGCGGGAAACGCGAATTATGGCCGAAAAGCCGCTCCCGGGCAAGTTGCAGGCTCGCCTGCCGCCTCCGCCGACACAGTCAAACCGTCCGTGAAAACCGCTCCAGCGTCTGCTGGCCGAGATAACGGTCGAAAACCATCGCGATATTGCGCACCAGCATCCGGCCCGCCGGCAGTACGTCGAGGCGGCGCGTGCCGATCGACACGAGACCGTCGTCTTCAAACGACCGCAGACGTTCTAGCTCCGGCGCAAACGCTTCGGCGAAACGGATGCCGTACGTCGCATCGAACGCGTCGAAACGCAGTTCGAGGTTGCACATCAGTTGCGTGATGATGTCGCGGCGCAGGCGGTCGTCGGCCTTGAGGCGAATACCGCGTGTGATCGCGAGACGGCCCGCGTCGATGGCGTCTGCCCACGCGGGCAGGTCCTTCGCGTTCTGCGCATACACATCGCCCACCTTGCCGATCGACGACGCGCCGAAGCCGATCAGATCGCATTCCGCCCGAGTGCTGTAGCCCTGGAAATTGCGATGCAACGTGCGCTGCGCCTGCGCGCGCGCCAGTTCATCGGTGGGCAGGGCAAAGTGATCCATGCCGATGTACACGTAACCCGCGCCCGTCAGACGCTCGACGACGAGGCGCAGGATCGCGAGTCGCACGTCCGGCGAAGGCAACGTCGCCGGATCCATCTGACGCTGCATCTTGAACAACTGCGGCATGTGCGCATAACCGAACACGGACAGACGATCCGGCGCGAGCGCGAGCATCGTATCGAGCGTACGTCCGAAACTGTCGACGGTCTGATGGGGCAGACCGTAAATCAGGTCGACGCCGATCGAATGAAAACCCTCAACGCGCGCGGCGTGCATGACGCTGGCCGTCATCTCGAACGGCTGGATGCGGTTGATCGCCTGCTGGACGCGCGGATCGAAGTCCTGCACGCCGAGACTCAACCGGGTGAACCCTAGCGTGCGCAAATGCGCGATCGTTTCCGCCGACGCCTCACGCGGATCGACTTCAATCGAAAATTCGCCATCAGCGTCCGGCACAAGCTGGAAGTGTTCGCGTGTGGCCGTCATCAGTTCGGCCATTTCGTCGTGCGAGAGGAACGTCGGCGTGCCGCCGCCCCAATGCAGTTGCGACACCGGACGCGTCGTGTCGAACAGCGCCGCCTGTAACGCAAGCTCCCGTTTCAACCGGTCGAGATAGGGACGCGCATGCGCACGGTTTTTCGTCGCTACCTTGTTGCAACCGCAATAGAAGCAGACGGTGTCGCAGAACGGGATATGGAAGTACAGCGAAAGGTCGGTGCCGGCCGCGCCGGGATCGGCGGCGGCGCGAAGGTAGTCGGCGGAATTGAAGTCGTCGCGGAACTGAAGGGCCGTCGGATAGGACGTATACCGTGGGCCGTTTGCGTTGTACTTCGCGAGGAGGTCGGGGCGAAAGAGCGTGTCAGCGGCGTTCATCTTTGATCGTGATCCGGCGCGACGCTGAACGAACCGGCGTGTCTTTGACATACATAGTGTGAGACGCGTCGGGCCGCGCGGGCGCCTTGTGGGCGTGGCGTTTCGAACCCGACGAGTGTACGTGAGCGCTTTCGCCAGACATTGTGTAAAAAGGTCGCACGCCGTGCGATGGCACAATGCGGGTCGGGCGCGTGGGCGCGTGGGTTCGATGGTTGCGTTTCAGGAATTTCTGTCGTGATGGCTGCTTCTTTGCGGGTTTCTCCATTTGCTGTGCCGGGCCACGCGTGCCGCCCCGATTGCGGCGCGTGCTGCATCGCGCCTTCGATTACCAGTCCGATTCCTGGCATGCCGGACGGCAAGCCTGCGGGCGTGCGCTGCGTGCAACTCGGCGACGATCTGCGGTGCGCGATCTTCGGCAAGCCGGAGCGGCCCGCATGCTGTTCGGGACTGCAACCGCAAAGCGACATGTGCGGCACGACGCGCGCCGAAGCGCTCGCGTGGCTCACGCAGCTGGAAGCCGACACGCAGCCGTCGCGCGCATCGCGCGGTAGCACCTTGTGAACGCTTGCGTTCGCCGCCAGGGCGTCCGGATTCAACCGGTATTCGTCGTAATAGATCGCATGATTGTCTGGGTTTCAACAGGAGGTTTCGCATGACTCAAGCCGCTGCGCCCGCAAGGCGCCGGTTCCTGTTCGCCGTATGTGCTGTGGCTGGCGTCGGCGTTTCGCTGGCTGCGTGCGCCGCGTCGATCTTTCCGTTCATTCCGGATCACTACACGTTCTCGCCGCAGCAGGTGCAGGAAGCCGTGCAGCGTAAGTTCCCGTATCAGCGGACCGTTTCGCAGGTGCTGGATGTCGCGCTCACGAACCCGGTCGTCGGTCTTCTGCCGGATTCGAACCGCGTGTCGGTGAAGCTCGATGCGCGGCTCGCGAGCCCGTTCATGCCGCAACCGGTGAACGGTGTGTTCACGCTGTCGAGCCAGCTTGCCTACGATGCGACGACGCGCGCCGTCGTGCTCAAGCAGCCGACGGTCGATAACGTCGCGGTCACCGGCGACGCGCAGGCCTACACGCAGCAGATCAACGCGGCCGCCGCCGTGCTCGCGACGCAGCTGCTGACCAACTATCCGATCTACACATTCAAGCCCGAACAGCTGCAATTTGCCGGTGTGAACTACGAACCCGGTACAATCACTATCCTTACAAACGGCATACGTGTGCAGATCGTCGAAAAATGACGTGTGCGCGGCCGGTCGGGCCGCGCGAAGCCGGGCGGCCTGATCAGAAAACCTTCAAAAAAAGGGCCACGGATGGACTGGATATTGATCTGCAAGGCGCTGATTCTGGGCGTCGTCGAAGGTTTGACGGAATTTTTGCCGGTGTCGAGCACAGGGCATCTGATCGTCGCGGGCAGCCTGCTTAACTTCAACCCGCCACACGCGAAAACGTTCGATGTCGTGATCCAGCTCGGCGCGATTTTCGCGGTGTGCTGGGAATACCGTCGCAAGATTGGCAGCGTGGTGGCCGGCCTGCCGACGCAACCCGCCGCGCGACGCTTCACGTTGAACGTGATCATCGCGACGATTCCCGCGGTCGTGCTCGGGCTGCTGTTCGAGAAGGCGATCAAGGCGGCGCTCTTCTCGCCGGTGCCGGTTGCACTGGCGCTCGTGATCGGCGGCCTGGTGATCCTGTGGGTTGAGGCGCGTCAGCGTGATCGGGGTGCGCCGCCACGCGTCCATTCGGTCGACGATCTCACGCCGCTCGACGCGCTGAAGGTCGGTCTCGCACAATGTTTCGCGTTGGTGCCGGGCATGTCGCGCTCGGGCTCGACGATCATCGGCGGGATGTTGTTTGGTCTCGATCGACGCGTCGCCACCGAGTTCTCGTTTTTCCTCGCGATTCCGATCATCTTCGGTGCGACGCTCTACGAGATGGTCAAGGGCTGGCACACGCTGACCACTGATGCGCTCGGCCTGTTTGCGATCGGTCTGATTGCTGCGTTTGTCAGCGCATTTGCCTGCGTACGCTGGCTGTTGCGTTACATCGCCGCGCATGATTTCACAGCGTTCGCGTGGTACCGGATCGGCTTCGGTCTCCTGATCCTGCTCATCGGTTATAGCGGCGGATTGAGCTGGGCCGACTGATGTCCCGCGTTGTGCACGTTACGCACGTTAAATGAACAAAGGTCCGCCTGAGAGCGGACCTTTTCATTTACGACGGTGTTCGTTCTGCGAGGTTCAGTTGCCCGCGCACCGGCGAAAGACAAGGTCCCACACGCCGTGTCCGAGACGCAAACCGCGGCGCTCGAATTTCGTCACCGGACGGTAGTCGGGACGCGGCGCGTAGCCATCGACGGTGTTTTCCAGCGCGGGCTCGGCGCGGAGCACTTCGAGCATCTGCTCGGCGTAGTTCTGCCAGTCGGTGGCGCAATGCAGGTACGCGCCCGGCTTCAGTCGCGACACGAGCAGCGCGACGAACTTCGGCTGGATCAGACGACGCTTGTGATGCCGCGCCTTGTGCCACGGATCGGGGAAGAAGATATGCACGCCGTCGAGACTTTCCGGCGCGATCATCTGCTCCAGCACTTCGACGGCGTCGTGCTGGATGATGCGGATATTCGACAGCGACTGTTCGCCCATCAGCTTCAGCAACGCGCCGACGCCCGGCTCGTGCACTTCGACGCCGAGAAAATCATCGCCGGTGCGATGCGCGGCGATCTCCGCCGTCGTCGCGCCCATGCCGAAACCGATCTCCAGCACGCGCGGCGCCTCGCGACCGAAAGCGGTGCCCCAGTCGAGTTGTTCCCCGGAAAACGGAACGACAAAGCGCGGCCCGAGTTCATCCATCGCGCGACGTTGGCCCGTCGATACCCGCCCTGCACGCGTGACGAAACTGCGGATGCGACGCAGATGCAGCGCTCCCGTCGACGCTGCGCCGCCGGTTTCGGCGGCTACGGTTTCGCTGGAGAGTTCGTCGGCGGCTTCGGGGGCGGACGGACGGGTTTCGTTCGGGTCGTGGATCATCGTCGGAGACTGCAAGGGTGAGGGCGTCGGGCGAATGGGCCGCGCCGTGATACATACGTCAGCGGGGAAAACGGGCGGAGATGCGATTTTCGACCGCCCTGACGAAAAAGCCGCCTTCGATGAGGCGGCTCTCGTGCTGGATTTCCGCTGGAGATCAGCTGAATGTGGAGCGGGCGATGGGAATCGAACCCACGTCTTCAGCTTGGGAAGCTGAGGTAATAGCCATTATACGACGCCCGCAGAGCGCGCCATTTTACGCGGTTTCGCCTGATTTGGGCAAACAGGATGGCGCGGACTGCACGCCGCCTTTCGAATCAGATCCCAAACAGCGTCAGCGAAACAGCCGCGCGCGTCACCACCATCAACAGCACCTGCACGATCACGAACAGCAGGATCGGCGACAGATCGATGCCGCCCAGTTGCGGCACGAAACGGCGCAGCGGATTCAGAAACGGCGCGGTCAGCTGATACAGGATCGGCATGGCCGGCGAGCGCGGATTGAGCCACGACAGCAGCGCCATCAGGATCGTCAGCCAGATGATCAGGTTGAGCGACCACTTGATCACCGTCAGCAGCGCGACGATCAAGAGCGTGGGCATCAGCCCGAGCGGATCGACGCCCGCGAGCCAGACCATCGCGACCACATAGACAATCGCCGCGATAATCGCCGCGACGATGCTGGCCCAGTCGATGTTGCGCGTGCTCGGGATGATCCGCCGCAACGGCAGCACGATCCAGTTGGTGGCCTGCAGCACGGCGTTCGACACCGGGTTGTACGGCGGCATGCGCACCACCTGCAGCCAGGCGCGCAGCAGCAGTGCGGCGCCGAACAGGGTGAAAACGGTATTCAGCAGAAAACGGGCGATATCGCCGACCATCTCGAGTCCTTTCCTTCTTTAGTTATTCGTAGCGGCTGCGTGTGGCGAGCCGGCGTCGTCAGGGATGCTGTTTTTAACCGATGCGCGTGCTGGCGGTGCGTGCCGATGTTGCCTGCGTGCGATCGGCGCGGCCAGACGACCACCTCCAGTTCGCTGAGATCGCGCCGGTCGTCACATTATCACGGCTTAATGGCCGCCTGCGATCCCTGTCCGGTCAACCGATCCAGCGAACGGCCGAGCGAATCCTCGACTGCGGTATCGATGGCATCGATCGCCGCGGGCGGCGTCGGCCGGCGGCGCGCCAGTGCGACCGCGCGGCGTGTCATCAGCGCGTAAAGCGCGGCGTGGTCGCCACCGAGTCCTTCAAGCAGCGCGAGCTGTTTTTCGACGACGCCCGTATCGCCGCGCGACACCGGGCCGGCAAGCGCGCCCGGCAAGCCCTTGTCGCGGGCGGTCTGGATCGTACCGGAGAGCATCGGCAGCACGGCGCGCAACGCATCGTCTTCGTCGAAACCGAGCGTGCGCCACAGTTCGACGCATTCCGAGAGGCCACATAGCGCGAAACTCGCCGCGTAATGCGCGGCGGCGTGATACAGCATGCGTCCGCCGGCAGGAATCGAGAGCGGATGACAGCGCAGCGCGCCCGCCAGCGCAACCAGTGCCTCTTTCAGCGCGCCGTCGGCTTCGATCGAGACCGAGCAGCCGGCGATGCGGTCGATATCTGCGAGACATCCACCGAACAGGTACAGTGGATGAAAGCCACCGGTCGACGCGCCCTGCTCACGGGCCGGCGCCAGCAGTTCGACGGGCGATGCGCCGCTGCAATGCACGAGCGCCCATGCGCCGGTGCGGGTTGCCGCGGCGGAATCGAAGCGCAATATGTGGGCTGTCGTACCGATGCTGTCATCGGGGACGGCTAAAAAGACGATATCGGCTGCGTCGACGACCTGTTGCGGGTCGTCGTACGCGGCGCAGTGCCCGATCTGACTGGCAAGCGCCCGCGCGGATTCCCGCGAGCGGCTTGCGATCGCTGTGACGGGATAGCCGGCGCGCGAGAAGCCGTGCGCAAGACAATGCGCGAGCCGGCCCGCACCGACGAAGCCGAGACGCGGCAATGGGGACAGGGACATGGTTTCTGCTCCGGACAGAACAAAGGCGGAACGGCGAGTATCGCGCATTCAATAAGACGCCGCGTGGCGTAGGCGCCTTGCCAGCAAAGGACGGGAGCCGGTTTTGAGACCGACGGGCATTCTTCAGAAGGTTACGTGGCCGATATGACGAGCCGTCGTATCTATCTGACGGGGGATTGCCGGCAGGTCCGAAAACTGCTCACAATGAATCCGCACATCAGGTTTTCCGGCAGTCCCCGTTGTTGTTTCTTCTGTAGCGCAGCCAGATTTTCGGGAGGTACACGATGAGCATTTTTTCTTACCGAAAGCACTTGCGGTTTCTGACACACACACAGCGTCGCCGCTGGTGGGATCAAAAGAAGCGACTGACACCACGCGTACAGATCAGCGGCGCCTATGTGCCGCCCAACGTCTCTCGGGAATTTACCTATGTGAAGGTCGGCTGATTCTTCACTGACCTCAAACGGATGCCCGGCATGTTCGCCGGGCATTTTGCGTTTACGGACCTCGCCAGGCGAAAAGCGACGCAAGAAGACAACGGAATCGCACGACCCCCTGCAGCGAATTTGTAATTAAACATTACCGATGTGACCGGGAAGTCTGCAGTGGTGCCGGTAAAAAAGTCATTAAGGCGGGGGATGGATCCGCAAACCCTTGATTTTCGTAAGGGAAGCGGTCACATCAATCCCGTGAGGCGGACAGGAGCAACGCACGTGCGTGTGATCCATTGCAATTTGCTACAAATGCACCCGACGTTGCGGAGCCTTTTTCGATACATTGGATCGTAAGGGCGTTGCCCGTCACGCGACCATGCCATAGGGGTAGGGCCGCCAGGAGAACAGAAGTGAAAAAGATCGTCCCGTTCATCGTTGCTGCCGCGCTGGGCGCGGGGCTTACTACGGCTGCTGAGGCACACGTGTCGGTCGGTATCGGTATCGGCATTCCCGTGGCGCCGGCTTACCCTGTTTATGAGGCTCCGCCGCCTGTCTATTACGCACCGCCACCGGTGGTGTACGCTCCGCCGCCTGTAATCTATGCACCGGCGCCGTACTACGGTTATGGCCGGCCTTATTATCACGGCTATTACGGTCGCGGTTACTACGGTCGCGGCTACTACGGCCCGCGTTATTGAGGCTGCTAACCGGCCGTTAGCACATCAGGTTTTGTGACGTGTTGATGGCGCGGTCGAACGAATTGCCTGCACGGCGCAACGTTGGCTTTATCGCCACGTTGCGCCGTTTTCAGTTGCGCATAGGCCGATCGCTATAGCGGCAAACGGGCCGCGTTCCAAAACGCGATCGAAGCTGGGACAATGGTGCTCTGTGCAACCAACCACGCCCCGCGCCTCCCGCCGATGCAAGCACTTCCCGCTCCAATCTATGACGATGTCGTCGACGCCGCCGCGCGTATCGAAGGCATCGCGCACCGCACCCCCGTTTTCACTTCAACCACTGCGGACGAGCGCACCGGCGCCTCGATCTTCTTCAAGTGCGAAAACCTGCAACGCATGGGTGCGTTCAAGTTTCGCGGCGCGTGCAATGCAATTTCCCACTTCGACGCCGAACAGCGCAAAGCCGGGGTGCTGACTTTTTCGTCGGGCAATCATGCGCAGGCGATCGCGCTATCCGCGCGTCTCGCGGGCATTCACGCGACGATCATCATGCCGCACGACGCGCCTGCGGCGAAGGTCGCGGCAACAAAGGGTTATGGCGGCGAGGTGATCGTCTATGACCGCTACAAGGAAGACCGCGAAGCCATCGGCCGACGCCTGGCCGAAGAGCGCGGCATGACGCTGATCCCACCGTACGATCATCCGCACGTGATGGCCGGGCAGGGCACTGCGGTAAAGGAACTGATCGAAGAAACCGGCCCGCTCGACATGCTGTTCGTGTGTCTTGGCGGTGGTGGTCTGTTATCAGGAAGCGCGCTTTCTGCGGCGGCACTGAGTCCGCAATGTCAGATCATCGGCGTCGAGCCGGAAGCGGGCAACGATGGCCAGCAATCGCTCGCGCGCGGCGAACGCGTGCGTATCGATGTGCCGAAGACAATCGCGGATGGCGCTGCCACGCAGCAACTCGGCGTCTATACGTTTGCGGTGATCCAGCGGCTCGTCCAGCAGATCGTGACGGTCAGCGACGCGCAACTGATCGACGCGATGCGTTTCTTCGCGCAGCGGATGAAGATCGTGGTCGAACCGACCGGCTGCCTCGCCGCTGCGGCGGTCCTGAACGGTATTGTGCCGGTGAAGGGCAAGCGCGTTGGTGTCGTGATCAGCGGCGGTAACGTCGATCTCGAGCGGCTCGGCGAATTCCTCCGCTAACGGGTGCTGTCGTTCTGGAAGGCGGGCGGACCGCTCGCCTTTGTTGCATCTAGCCAGCCGCCATGCTGCTGGTATGCACGATCAGATCGCGATATCCATCCACAATCACGCTGTAGGAGAAGTACGCGAAGAGCAGCGCCGACAGCACGTGGCATGCGCGCAGCAAACCGGTACCCGCGCGTTTGCGTCCGTGACTCGCAAGTCCGCAGATAAACACGTTCCAGCACAGCCCGCCGAGAAAGAAACCGCCGAGAAAAACGGGCGCGGTCGACACGGTCGTCGCACCGGCTTTCGCGATCAGCGCGCCGCCGACAGCCGCAAACCACAGAATCGCGGATGGCGACGAAATCGCGAGCAACGTGCCGCGCACAAAGCCGCGCCATGCGCTGAGATGCGGAGCGTTCACGTCGGCTTCACCTTCGACCGGCGGTGCCGACGCCGGGAAGAGCGCTTCGCGGGCCATCTTCCACGTCAGGAACAGCAGGATCGCCGCGCCGCCGATCCACACGAACCATCGTACCGATTCGAACTGAAGCAGCGCCGCCATACCGGCGAGCGCGAGTGCCGCATAAATCAGATCCCCAAAACACGAGCCGAGCCCGAGCCAGAAGCCAGGCCGGAACCCATGCGACAACGTCAGCGAAATGATCGCGACGTTGACGAGGCCGATATCGAGACACAGCGAAAGAGATAGAAAGAAACCGTCCGATAGCATTGATAACGCGTGCATCCCCGCAATTTTCCCGTTTGTTCTTGGTATTCCAGTGAGGTGCGGCGACGGCTCAACATGTCCGCGGCCGGAGATCGTCTGCTACCGGGCGAGGAACTCCCGCTTCAGAGCCCGAGTTCGCCCCACATCGCGTCGACGCGCTTTTTAACGGCGTCATCCATGACGATCGGTCGGCCCCACTCGCGATCTGTTTCGCCGGGCCATTTGCTGGTCGCGTCGAGCCCCATCTTCGAGCCGAGCCCTGCGACCGGCGACGCGAAATCCAGATAGTCGATCGGCGTACGATCGACCAGCACCGTATCGCGCGACGGGTCGATGCGCGTCGTGATAGCCCAGATCACTTCCTTCCAGTCGCGAATGTTCACGTCTTCATCCACCACGACGATGAATTTCGTATACATGAATTGTCGCAGGAAGCTCCAGACGCCGAACATCACCCGTTTGGCATGTCCCGGGTAGCTTTTCTTCATCTGGACGATCGCCATCCGGTAGCTGCACCCTTCGGGCGGCAGATAGAAATCGGTGATCTCGGTGAACTGCTTCTGTAACAGCGGCACGAACACTTCGTTGAGCGCGACGCCGAGCACGGCGGGCTCGTCCGGTGGCTTGCCGGTATAGGTCGAATGGTAGATGGCGTCGCGCCGCATCGTGATGCGCTCGACGGTGAAGACCGGGAACCACTCCTGTTCGTTGTAGTAGCCGGTGTGATCGCCGTACGGACCTTCGAGCGCGTGCTCATACGATGCCGAAGCGCCCTT
Source organism: Paraburkholderia sp. GAS42 (assembly GCF_050436565.1). Lineage (NCBI taxonomy): Bacteria > Pseudomonadati > Pseudomonadota > Betaproteobacteria > Burkholderiales > Burkholderiaceae > Paraburkholderia > Paraburkholderia sp. GAS42. The sequence goes on from NZ_JBNDML010000044.1 coordinate 19,359, forward strand.
AGAAGGACGCAGCGGCGCGCCGGCCGGCGCCGGGTCAGGCGTGCCGCTTTGCGGATAAATGAAGCCTTCGAGGACGATCTCGGCACGTGCCGGCACCTGCAGCGTGTCGACGCCTGGCGTGATGCACTTCGCGAGTTCCGTACGCCCGCCGCGCAGCAGGCCGGCGAACTGGTATTCAGAGAGTGTGTCAGGCACCGGCGTGACCGCGCCGAGGATCGTGGCCGGATCGGCGCCGAGCACCACGGCGACCGGATACGGCTTGCCGGGGTTCTGCAGCGCGAATTCGCGGAAGTCGAGCGCGCCGCCACGATGGGCGAGCCAGCGCATGATCAGCTTGTTGCGGCCGATCAGCTGTTGCCGGTAAATGCCGAGGTTTTGCCGCGTTTTGTTCGGTCCGCGCGTGACGGTCAACCCCCACGTGATCAGCGGACCGGCGTCGCCCGGCCAGCAGGTCTGGATCGGCAGCTTCGCGAGGTCGACATCGTTACCTTCCCAGACGATTTCCTGACAGGGTGACGAACTGACCGTTTTCGGGGCCATGTCCCAGACGGCCTTCGCCAGCGAGAGTAGTTTGCCGGCGTCTTTCAGGCCCTTGGGCGGCTCCGGCTCCTTGAGGGCGGACAGAAGACGCCCGACGTCCCGCAGGGACCCCAGCGCCGCGCTATCGCCGTTTTCCGCGCCAGCGTCGATGCCCATGCCAAGCGCCACGCGGCGCGGTGTGCCGAACAGGTTGCCGAGAACCGGGAACGCATGCTGCCGCGTGCTCTCGAACAGTAACGCAGGGCCGCCGGCGCGCAGCACGCGGTCGCAGATTTCCGTCATTTCCAGGATGGGCGAGACGTGTTGCGGAATGCGGCGCAGCTCGCCGAGCGTCTCGAGGCGACCGACGAAGTCGCGCAGGTCTTTATATTTCATCGGGTCCTGATCAGGGCGGCCGCACGCCGCGAGGTGAGGGCGCAGCAGGCAATCGCCACGCCAGATCGATTGTCGATTTTACCTGCGTTGGGTAGCGCACGTTAAAGGGCAAAATTGTGACTGGTCCGAAACGCGCGCGCCGCGCGGTTTAGCACCCGCTGAACACTGTTCATTATTACAATTAGTTATAGATTTGCTTATTTGTAGTGTTGACGATCTATAAAACCCTGCTAGAATCCGTCCACATTGGTTGCAGGGTTTACATGTTTTAACCACTACCCCCGGTCTTCTGACGCAACGCGTCGCCGTTTGCCGATCCCTGCTCGGTACTTCACGGTCTTGCCTGTTTTCCTCGCCGGCGCCTTTTTCGCGCTGGTTTTTTCGTGTGGGAGCCTCCGCCCGCATGCTGCAAGCAGCATGCCGCCGGAACTTTAGATGGGCTCCCCGAACGGTGTATGCCGTTTTCCCGACGCCGCTGTCGCCCTGACCAGAGCGCGCGACGTCTTGATTCTGCGAATGGCTGTACGTCGGCTTGCCGACGCGTTCGCGGCTTCATGCAAATTGGGAGATCTGAATGAACGCCTGGTTATCGTGGCGTCCCGACGAGCGTCTCGCGCAGGTTATGCGCGGTGCATTGCGTCGCGGGACGCGTATGAGTCATCACCTGTTCAGCATTGTCGGCGGTTTCGCCTTCGTGCTGGCACTTGCACTGTGGCTGATGCCCACCTGGCGCGGCACGCTTGCCGCAAAGCTGATGCCGGTCATCTCTGCCGCAGTGAAGGCGGGCCCAGCCCGTCTGTTACAGGGCAACCCGTTGCCGTCCTTTGCACCGCTCAACGCGCCGTCTGACGACACGTTGTCGTCGAATCAGGCAGTCGGCATCGATACCGGCAACAACGGTACGACCGCCAGCACCAGCTATGACGATGCCTTCGATAGCAGCGGCACCGCTAGCCCCGGCGCGGTGGCGCTGAATGGCCTCGATCCGCGCACGCTGCCGACGGTCGGCGCGCTCGCCCGCATGATCCCGGCGCAGCGCGTGTCCGCCGATGCGCGCGACGATCGCGTGCTGATCTCGGCCCGCGAACAGGATCTCGTCGCTTCGTACCTGTCGCGCCGTTATCGCGTGGCTCAGGAACCGGTCGGCGAACTCGTCAAGGCTGCATTCGATACGGGTCGCGAAGTCGGTCTCGATCCGCTGCTGCTGCTCGCCGTGATGGCCATTGAATCGGGTTTCAATCCGTATGCTGAAAGTGGCGTCGGTGCGCAAGGATTGATGCAGGTCATGTCGAAGGTGCACTCCGACAAGTTCGAGTATTTCGGTGGCCGGAGCGCCGCGCTCGAGCCGTTGACCAACATCAAGGTCGGCGCACTCGTGCTGAAGGATTGCGTGGCGCGCGGCGGTTCGCTGCCGGGGGGGCTGCGTCTGTATGTGGGCTCGACCTCGCAGGATGACGGCGGTTACGGCGCGAAGGTGATGGCCGAGCGTGGCCGGCTGCGTGACGTGGCGCGTGGCCGCAAGGTGCCGGTCAACGCACCGCAGGCGCCGACAACGACCACCGCGTCGACCAGTGCCGCTCCCGCCACGACGACTTCGTCGCCGAAGCGCGTACAGGTGACACTCGATAGCGCGCATCCGCTGACGACGGCGAAGACCGCCACGTCCCCTTCGCATGACAGGGCGCCGGCGCAGGATGACGCAAGCTCCAGCGCGACGAAGCACGTTGCGTCGTCGGAACTCGGCGCCTGATATCAGGAAGCGCCTCTAGCGGGCTGTAACAGATAACGAAAAAGGGCACCTTTGAACTGAACCCCGGAAGTTGGACGGTTCAAAGAGGCTGGATGCCCAAGGGCTGGGTTCTGTATTGCACAGGACTCAGCCCTTTTAACTTCAGCCGTATGCGTTCGTGGTTGTAGTAATGGATGTACTGCCGAA
>NZ_JBNDML010000045.1:0-21140 GCF_050436565.1 Paraburkholderia sp. GAS42
AGACGCGGGGGTAGTGAGTGTTCCGCAAGCACGGTTGGCAGGCGCGCGATTACCGTTTTGCCGATTGGCAGACTGACGCCGAATTCGAGTAGGAATCTATGGTCACCCCCGGCGAAGCCATCGATGCGGTGCTCGGAGCGATCATGCGCGCGCTGACCGCTGGCAATGCCGTGCAACTGGTCGGCTTCGGGTCGTTCTCGACGGGGCAGCGCGCGGCACGCACCGGACGCAATCCGTCGACGGGCGCCGAAATCCAGATAGCCGCGGCAAGGACGGTCAAGTTCACGGCTGGCAAGGCATTCAAGGATGCCGTCAACGCGTCATGACGAAGGTGGCGATCGCGCCTGGCGACTACGCCGGGCTGCATAAAGAAGTGGTCAGTGTCGTCGAGTCGGCGCGACGCACGGCGGCACGCAACGTCAATGCCGTGATGACCGCCGCCTACTGGGAGATCGGGCGGCGGATCGTCGCCCGCGAGCAGGGCGGGCAGGCGCGCGCCGGCTACGGACAGGCGCTGATCGCCCGGCTCGCGGAGGACCTGACGCGCCGTTTCGGACGCGGATTCGGCAAGGCCAATCTGGCCAGCATGCGCGCGTTCTATGTCGCCTGGCCGGCCGCGGAGATTTTCCAGACAGTGTCTGGAAAATCGGCAGCCCCGGAAAAGGGGGTGCGGCTAAAATCTTGGACTGGTTTATGCCGCAATTCCAAGACTCTCCCGGTATTCGAGCGGGCTGAGTGAGCCAAGCGAGACCTTGATCCGCTTTGCGTTATACCAGCGGATGTAGGAGTCGACTACCTCAATGAATTCCTCAACGGTCGTAGCCTGCCAGTCACGAGGATAGAACAACTCCGTCTTGAGTCGCCCGAAGAAACCTTCGCAGGCTGCATTATCGGGCGAGCATCCTTTGCGTGACATCGAACGAACTAGCCTGGCATCGCGCATCCGTGAGAGCCATCCCGGCCAACGATAGTGCGCACCGCGATCGGAGTGGACCACAGGCCGTTCATCGCTGTTGGCCACCGTCTCGATGGCCGCATCCAGCATGGTATTTACGAGTTCGGCATCCGGCCGCGTGCCGATTGACCAGCTCACAACGAGACCGTCGAAGCAGTCGATCACCGTCGACAGATAGACCTTGCCGGCCGGAATCTGGAATTCGGTAATGTCGGTGAGCCACTTTTCATTCGGGGCTGCTGTGCGGAAGTCACGATTGATGAGGTTCTCCGGCGCGGTACTTATTTCTCCACGGTAGGAGCCGTAGCGACGTCGCCTGGTTGTGGCAGCGGCCAGACCCTCCTGCCTCATCAAACGTCGCACCACCTTCTCCGAGATGAAGACCTGCTGCCTGACCAATGCCGCGCGTATTCGACGATATCCGTAGCAACGGTGATTGAGTTCGAAGATGTCTGCGATGACGCGACGCGCTTCAGCATGCTTGTCAGCGACGAGCAGACGTGCACGGTGATAAAAGTAGGAACTGCGAGCAAGCCCCATTACGGCTAACAGCTCAGGCAACGCGTAGGTCTGTTTCAGGGCATCAACCAGCATCGTCTTCTCCCGGTTGCTCAGGAGTTGCAGGTCGACGCCCAGTCCTTTTTTTAACAGTTCATTTGCCTTCTTCAGGATGTCATGCTCGAGCTGCAACTGCCGGATGTCACGTCGAAGCGATTCGACCTGCTGTTCCAGCTCCGCCCGCTCGTGGGGCGGTGCTGGATTCTTGTGGCGTTTCATGGATGCCGGAACCTCACGACCGAGTAGCTTGTTTTTCCAGTTGTAAAGCGTCGGCCTGCTCACGCCTATCTTTTCAGCAACTACGCGGGCACCTCCCTCCCGGGTGCACAGTTCGATGACTGCTGCCTGCTTCACCTCTCGCGATTTTGGAACGCCGCCAGTAGCCCTGCCAACAACGCGCTTTCCGATTTCGGGGCGCAGTTCTTCAATCCACGCTGAAAGCGTCCCACGACTCGGATATCTCAACGCCCTCAAGGTTGCAGCAACACAACGGTCATGACTCAGATAATGATAGACGGCCGCCTTCTTCTGTTCGGTCGAATACCTCGGCCTCGAACGAACATAGCCATGGGAATTCCTCGTGGGTCGAATTCGGAATCACGCTGTTCGTGATTGATGGCGCTGAGTATGTGCGCTTGCATGAACTCCGGAAACGGGACACAGCTGAAGACACCATTCTCGAAACACGAACACTGAGACGGGGCGACTCGGAGTGCATGGCGGATGCGCTATGAACTTATCCGGGGGGCGTCAGCAGCCTTCGAGGCGCCGAACCCGCACGGCAAGGGTTGATTTGATAGCAAGACGCCACGCTCCACGAATCGCTCAACCCCTGATTTCCTCGCTCGGTGGAGTGCGTCCGTTCGGGATGATGTGGGGTGCGATAGGAAAAAGCCGACCCGACGCGGGCCGGGTCGGATAAGAGATTCTGGCTATTCCGAGGGCTGTGCCAGAACCTGAGAGGCCCCATTGTGCCGCTGAGTGCCACAAACGACATCACGTTGCTGCGGACTTCGCTGTCAGGAAAAGTGCTCGCCCGACTCCCTGCGCTCTTGTCATCCATGTCAGGCGGCGGTCGACTTAGCTTCCTTTTGTAACTCAGCAATCCGCGACCGGTTTTCATCGCCCCAGGCGCACAGCGGTTTCAATGCTCGCGCCAGAGAGTGACCAAATGGGGTCATTTCGTAATCCACTTTGGGCGGTACCGTCTGATAGTCCTGGCGAATGACGACCCCGTCATCCGCGAGCTCTCGCAGCTGCTGAATCAGGACCTTCTCGCTGATACCGGTCATGAGCCGCTTCAGCTCACCAAATCGACGAGGACCATGGTTGAGATGGAACAAAACGAGGGGTTTCCACTTGCCGCCGATAACCGTCAACGCCACCTCTAATCCGCAGCTGTCCGAACGCAGTTCCATCGAAAAACCTCATACTTACCTTTAGGTAGGTACTATCTTATCAGAATGTGCCGTTACATAATGCGACCTTGAAACGTAACTGGAGTGTCGAGATGGGTAGGCTTACAGGTAAGGTTGCATTGGTCACTGGCGCGAACAGCGGTATCGGACTCGCAATTGCAAAGCGCTTCGCGGCGGAGGGCGCGCGTGTTTTCATGACCGGTCGTCGTCAGGAGGCGCTGGACAAGGCGGTTGCCGAAGTCGGCGGTGACGCTCGTGGCGTCCAAGGGGACGTATCAAACCTTGCAGACCTCGACCGCCTCTACGCGACCATCAAGGAAGAAGCGGGCGTCATCGATGTCCTGGTTGCGAACGCTGGCGGCGGAGAGTTCGCCGCGCTCGGCGATATCACCGAAGAGCATTTCGACAAAACATTTGCGATTAACGTGAAAGGGACGCTCTTCACGGTACAGAAGGCCTTGCCGCTGCTCAAGGATGGCGCATCGATTGTTCTCACGGGCTCGACGGCGGCCGTCACCGGCATCCCCGCATTTAGCGTCTACAGCGCAAGCAAGGCGGCCATCCGCAACTTCGCACGCGGCTGGATTCTGGACCTCGCGCCGCGCAAGATTCGCGTGAACGTACTTGCGCCTGGGTCGACGTCGACACCGGGTTGGCACAACCTTGCGCCGTCGAATGACGTACACGAAGGCATGGTGAGCTCGGTTGAGGCGACGACTCCGCTAGGACGCTTGGCTAATCCCGACGAAACCGCAAGCGCTGCGCTGTTTCTGGCATCCGATGAGAGTAGTTTCGTCAACGGCAGCGAACTGTTTGTCGACGGCGGCTCGGCTCAGATTTAATTCGCATCTGCGGTGTGTATGGTCTGCATCCATATTCGAGGGCGGCTAATCATCCTCTACATCTGAATCTCTGAATTCACGTATTACGCGTATAACGCAAAAAGCCATCGGTTCTCTAGCGCCCTCGTTCAGGCGCCGATGGCTTGTCCCCAAGACTACCCAGCCAAAACCACGGAGGCTAGCTTAACGTGCGGATTGGTTCGCTTCGACGGTTGTTTCTGGTTTTCGCATAAACCTTCTATACGGCGCGCGGACGTCGGGCTAATTTGCTCCCTCGTCGTTCCGTATCTGCCGCGAGCGCATTTCCAGCCTTGGGGTCTCGGGACGGCAGCTTTTTGATGCCCGCACCGTACGACAACGCCAAGAACGAATAGATGACGTCATTTCAAACGCCGACCTCCGAACTTTCCACGACAGCGCCCATAACGCGAGGTCCCGCACCTCCAGACAATGTCGTCCAGTCAACGAATCGATTGCTGCACGGCCCCATACTGTCAACGCTCATTCGGCTCGCTTTACCAACGGTTGCTGTGCTTTTGATGACAACGGTGCTCGGCATCGCGGAAACGTACTTTGTCAGTACGCTTTGTGCCAATGCCATCGCTGCGGCATCCATGGTCGTTCCCGTCATGCTGACGATGACCATGGTTGCTAATGGCGGAATTGGAGGCGGGGTTTCGTCGGCGATTGCTCGCGCCCGTGGCGCCGGCCGCTATGGCGAGGCGGAGAGCATTGCGTGGCACGCAGTGGTGATTGCGATTATCGCGGGTGGGCTGTTTTCGATTGTCGCCATTGCAGCCGGTCCGACAATCTACCGATATCTTGGCGGCGTCGGACAATCACTTCATCAGGCGATTCTGTACTCCGACATTCTCTTTGCTGGCGCCATTCCGTACTGGATGCTGGCGCTCCTGCAATCCGCGTTGCGCGGTTCCGGCAACGTCAGGACGCCGGCGTTAATGATATTGGGGAGTGTGGTCGCCGGGCTCATACTCTCTCCGGCTCTCATATCTGGGAAATTTGGTCTGCCAGCTCTCGGTGTGGCCGGCGCCGGCATTGCGCAAGTGGTTTGCAATATCGGTGCACTTGTCGCGGAAGTAGCGTACATGCGTTCGGGGCGAGCCACACTGCAATTGCGCCGTTATCCGCTGAATCGCGCTCATTTTCGTGCGATTCTTGCTGTAGGGTTGCCGTCAACGACAAACGCACTGATGACAACGTTCTCTATCAGCGCGGTGACAGCGGCGGCAGGCGCATTTGGGGTGTCGGCAATCGCCGGATATGGCATTGCGTCTCGGCTCGACATGCTGTTGATTCCCGTCATGTTTGGTTTCGGGACGGCTGCGATTGTGATGGTAGGAACCAATCTGGGTGCCGGGAACGTGATGCGGGCCAGACGCGCAGCGATGCTCAATGCCATCTTCGTAGCGACGATGCTCGAAGGGCTCGGACTGTCTGTCTCTTTTGTACCAAAGGTTTGGATAGGCTTGTTCACGCAAGACCTCGCAATTTTTGAGGTCGGCGCAAGCTACTTCCGTGTGGTTGGCCCTGTTTATGGATTGATTGCAGTTGTCTCGGAGCTTTACTTCGCCGGGCAGGGCGCAGGCCGCGTCGGTTGGCCAATGACGGCTGCAATTGCCCGATTCAGTTTTGCACTTGCTGCGTCAGCCGCAGTAACGGTCTGGCACGCGAATCTGAATGCCGCATTTGCAATCGTTTCTGTAGGAGTTGTAGTGGCAGCAGTTATCAGCGTCTGGGGTTTTCGACGGGCGCGCTGGGGCTCGTAAAACCCGGAGTAAAACAGCTGGGTGTTAGGGGAATCGCGCCAATGCTCGTTCTAACTTCAATGCAGTTTCGACAGAGGGCGAAGGCCGGGCGAGGGAAAGCTTGCAGATTGCTAGCTCACTACAGCTTCCGGCAAAGTTGAGCGAGCAACGTTGAGGTCAATCAGGTCCTCTACAACCGGTCAATTCACGCCCGAAAATTCATCGTGGACCATGTCCGCAAGTATCATGAAGTCCCGATTTGCGGGGCTACCCTTATTTTGTGATTTGGGACGATAGACCAAGTCACCGACCTGAATGGGAGCACCGGTTAATACGCAAAATGAACGTATGCGGGCACGACCCAGTCTCCAAAGCTGGTCGGCGTATAGTCCCGTCCGGGCGTCACTCCAGTAAACGGAAAGCGTTTCACGCGACAATCGCTCGACAATTTGGAATCGGGTTGGTCCGGTAACCTGCTTAACTGGTTCATTTGCAACGGCTGCAGCGGTGCAGGCGCAAGCGCGAAACTTGGGAAGCCGCCGCTTCGGGGAAGGCACGGCGTGACTTGACGGAGAACGTAGGCCGAGCAACACCTCTGTGATGCAGGTCATGGCATCCCGGGTGACTTCTGCAGGCGAAGCTTGTGCCGGAGCGCGCCCAACGGACGGGAAAAGTTCTGGACGCATCTGCCTCTCCAATAAGCCAACAGACCCGGGTCCACTGGGGACTCGGGAAGTGAACGTGGCTCAATGCCCCAAGATGATGCAGCTGATGGTGGCGCTACACTGAATTTCGAAAGTGCATCGCTATGCTCATTGCAGCAAATGCCACCATCTACGTCAACCAAGCAGCTTGACCACCTCATCTGTTGGCAATACAGCATGAGCAAGGAATTGATAATTCACCATCGCCGCCTTGTATCCGTCGCCCCATTCGGGATGGCGGGGACCAGCGGTCGCGTCCGATATCACAGTGACCTCAAACCCTTGCTCAAGAAAATCGCGAAGATGAGATTCAACGCAAAGATTAGCAATCATCCCGCAGAGCAATATTTTCTGGAGGCCCCGCTTTCTAATTTGAAGAACGAGGTCATTGGTCTGTGGCCCGAAGACCTTATGTGGACTGACAACAATTGTCTTGCCGTCTTCTATGTATGGCTTTAGCGACTCAACCCAATCTGCACCCGAACCCTCGAAGTCCTGGAGCGTGAGCTGTCCGCGTCTGGAGAACGTCCCGGCTTCAACCTCTCCAGCCTCAACCGGACCGTTTAATTTCCATCCCAAATCGGTCGGGTAAAAGTAGTGGGGTGATACGAACACATCTACGCCCCTATCTTTTGCCGCCTTCAAAACCCGCTCCAGGTTGGCGACCGTTTTGTTCTCCGTGACGCTAGCGCCGACCGCTGCCCAGACAGTCCCCTTAGGGCTCAGTACATCGTTTTGCGGGTCAATAATCACGACGGCCGCATTGTCAGGATTGAAGTTCACTTTTCAGACTCCTCAGTAACGTCGTCGGATTCGCTTCAACTCGGCCCCTTCATGTTGGGAAGGGCGCCGAGCGCAAATGGAAAATTTCAAGTCAATCTCTTTGTAAAGTGGCACTGGGAATCAGGGGGCTCAGAACGGCTTGGTAGGCAGGAACTTGCCGTTCAGTGTGATGACGGCTCGCTCTCCGCCTTCGGCGTCGGGTACCTTCTGTATATCCATCTTGAAATTGATTGCGCTGATGATGCCGTCGCCGAACATTTCATGTACAAGGGACTTCAGCGTCGTCCCATAAATTTGAATCATTTCGTAGAAGCGATAGACCGTCGGGTCACTAGGAACGCCGCCCGGAATACTGCCGCGAAGCGGAACCTGTTGCAGAAGTGCGACTGCCTCTTCATCGAGTTCAAGCCGCCGAGATACGGTCTCCGCTGCCTCTTTCGATATCGGGTGTTGGCCCAAGAGCGCTGCTGTCAGGAAGACCAGGCTCAGTCCGGTTCCCTCAGTTAAGTCCTGCCAGGACAATCCCTTGCTCGCTTTCGATGCGAGAACCTTGTCGGTAAGCTGTTCGCGGGCGGTCGGTGAGACAAGTGTCTGGAGCATGATTAATCACCTATCACGAAGGATTTAGGGTAGACGGGACGCCGACATCACAGGTGTTGCACATGCTTCCGGGTACTCTGAAAGCGGCACAAAGCACCGTGTCTCCCAATTCAAGGCGACGATTGAACCGGTTTCGATGTCGTATACCCACCCGTGCAGTCTCACCGTACCGTTTGAGAGCGCCAACGCAACCGATGGATGAGTCCTAAGATTGGTCAGCTGAGCGATAACGTTCTCGCGCACCATTGAGTTAAGTGCGTCGGAGGGTGATGCGTGCTGATGCGAATCGTTGATTGCAGCGGCTGCGTCCGCGTGGCGCAACCAGCCAGCAACGGCAGGCAGGTGCTTCAGGTCCTTGTGCGTCGCAATTGCTGTCATGGCACCGCAGTCAGAATGTCCGCAGACGACGATATCGGCGACTGCGAGGACCGAAACAGCGTATTCCACAGTTGCGGAGACACCGCCAGGCTCACCGCCATAGGCGGGTACGATATTGCCCGCATTGCGTATCACAAAAATGTCTCCGGGCTCTCGTTGAGTGACCATCTCAGGGACAAAGCGGCTATCCGAGCATGTGACGAAGAGAGCCGTGGGGGCTTGAGCACTTGAAAGCTTTTTGAAGAGCTCAGCTCTTTCCGGAAAAATCTCTTTTTGGAACCGTAGAAACCCCTCAATGATTTCTTTCATGGCGTCTCTCGCGTTGTCTTGAGGATGCCTTGAGGTTAGTCGTCGACCACGGGCAAAGTATTTCCGATTTGCACGCAAAAGCTTCCTGTTAGCACGGGAGTCTGCCCGGTCTTGAACCACAGGTGCGGCGCAGTCCCGGATAGCGGGCTCGGCTCCGACGCGTGTTAAGCCGGTGCGACGCTACGAACACTTAACCTATACTCGCCATCGAAGGATTGGGCGGATGCTCGTTCAAGCAACGTCGAGCGACGCATTCGGGGTAAACAAAGGGAGCCTGTCGTGAATCGGATGTTGGCTAGCATTGCCGCAGCGACTGTCTTTCTATGCGCGAGCGGTGCGTTCGGGCAGAGTGCACGAGACATACGCGGAGCGGACCCCGTTGTCCCGCTTGAAAACGAACCCCCCGCACGAATCGTTCGTCGACCCGCCACTCCCCGAGCCTCTAGCAAAAGGTTTCCTATTTATCCAGTACCGGGCAGAGAATCTTCACATCGTACCGGTCTTTGGTCCTAAGGCACTCGATGACTCGCCACGTATCGGACACATTCATGTAACGGTCGACGACGCGCCGTGGCATTGGGCCGATGCAAGCGGGGAACCCCTAATCATTGTTGGGCTGGTGGTTGGACCGCACAAGGTTTTAGTCGAACTCGTGGACGCCAATCATGAAACGCTCGACAGCGCAGTTGTAAATTTCGTCGTGCCGAAACAGTTTTCGCGCCCCAAGAAAAAATGGGTCGTGGGCGGAATCTGTGGGTGATTTTGAGACCGCTGGATATGTCATTAGGTATGCGGCTCCTGAGTGCTCGCTGTTCGTCTGTATGGCCGGAAGCGAGAGTGCGCCGCTTCCGGCCATACAGGTAGCGTATTTTGCTTGCGTGGCATCAAGTGTTCGCTTCGCTGGACTACGTCCACACTTGACGCTGCACGACCCTCGAGTGGTTCGAACTGCCCGTCGAAAGCGGTATTGAATCTGTATCGGCTTCGGCACCACAGAAGTAGCCTAATTCAGGCAGTTTGATGACGATTCGGGCCCAAACTAACCCACAGATTCCGCCGACGAGGCGAAAAAATAGAGGCGACGATAGGTTCGCCGCCTCTTGTTTGCTTTAGCGGTCCAGGCGGAACAACAGCGAATTCCGGTCAGGGTAGTCATACGTGATAGGTGCCTCGGACTTATCTATCTGGCGGAAGCCCTTCTTGCGATAGAACGCGTGTGACCGACTTGCAAGGGATGGCGTATCCAGGATGATTGTCTTCACGCCCTTCTGGTCTGCGAATGCGAGCAGCCTGTCAAATAGGCCAGCCGCGACGCCAGCCCCACGATAGCCGTCCTTGACAAAGAATTTCTTGAGAACGGCGACGGCCTCGGTCTCGCGTTGAAGTCCTACGGAGCCAATTACGTCGCCCGACTCGTCTACTGCGACCCAAAATCCGCCACCCGCCTGCAGGTAATTTGATTCGATAGAGAGAAGGTCGGGTTGCTGCTCGAGCGATATGTCAAGACCCGCTTCAACGTTTTGTATGGTCAGAATCAAATCGATGACCCCATCCGTGAATTCGGGACGGTAATCGACGATGTTCCACCTATTGTCTTGCTTGCAATCCAGCACGGTGTGGCTCCATGGTTGTCTTTGTTGACATGCCAAGATATGTCCCCCGCGAAGCGTGTATGTTTTTCACCTAGCTCGGGCGTGAACACAGTTTATAGAAACAGCCGCCACATCTATAGAACGTTCTTGCGTTGCACTCCATAACGACTAATCGGGTTTTTCGATGCGTAGCGCCTGAATCATGGAAAACGCATGGTGCCTGGTCCATACGTCCGCACCTCCCAGCCTCTCGGTCCACAGCCGTCCATCGGAAGTCGGGGTCGTGAGCATTTCGTTCGTGACAGTTTCGATTGCATCTTCCAGATAGCCGTCCATCAGGGCCCACAGGTTTTCCGTCCCGGTCCATGCGGCGACGTCTTCAATTCGTACAGACTTCAAGGCCTTGATGGAAGTCGCGCGCAGTTGCTGCACAAACTCCCTCTGTGTGACGAAGTCGGCACGCGTGCCGTAACGCGTAAGGTTGCCACACACGATAACGTCGAAGTCGTAATCGAGGGGCAAGTCGTGGGCATGCAAATACTCGTGAACGTCATTGGCAACCGCCAGGTTTCTGAAGGGTACCCATCCTGGGAAAATGATATCCACGAGCATGAGGACCTTTTGTCTCGGCTCGTATATGAAGATGTTGCCGGGCTGACGGATGTTTCCGTGATAGCGGAGTTCGAGCCTGGTAGCGCCTAGCTCCAGCACATATTCATCACTGAATGTGATTGTCGGCATCGAACGCTTATGGTCGCGATACTCGGCCAACTTGTCTGCAGTGCACTGGCGTGCAATTCGTACTGCGCCTTGCGGGTAGATATCGGCGGCGCCGATGTGGTCGAAGTGAGACTGACTGTAGATGACGTGTGTGACTTGGTCCGCCGTGACGCCAGGCTCGATTTTTTCGAGCCGGTAACCGCTCGGTCCGGGAGGGTGTCCAAGGGACGACTTAGGTACGGCGGCGAACGGCCCGGTGCAGCGCACGCATTGATACCTTGGAATGTCCGTGCTGGCATGACCGTCGTTCGCACCGCTGTCTGCCTCGGTAGCCATGCGACCTCCCACAACGAAATGATGATACGGCTCTGTGCTGGTTCACAGGTCGGACGCCCCTTTGAAACCTAGGTCCAATCGGACGGGGTAGGCCCGCGCGCCCTGGATTGGCTGGCCGGCGTCGCCTTCGCTCGAGGATGTTGCCTTGCTTCGCACTCTCATTGTTTCGAAGTTTGCAATTTCGTATCGATTTCGCACTGTATCTTCAGCGTGCCTAACACTCCTCGTGTAGCCCAGCGATGCAATCGTGCAAAACCAATACAAACGTTGCTTTGACCGTTCGCGAACGTAACCAACCGGAATCGGCAACGGTCAAACTTTGTCCGCACACATCCAATGCACGGCGGCTGCTGCGTGAGCAGCCTTTGCCTCGCCGGTCAGCAATTGATGTCCCTTTACCTGGGCAGGAGGTGAATGATGTCGGAAGACGTACGCGCTCCGTGTCCCCCGTTCGACAGCGAAACCGCGACACTCAAAGTGCGGCTTGCTGAAGATGGGTGGAACACTCGCGACCCCGAGCGGGTTTCCCTTGCTTACTCCGTCGATTCACACTGGCGGAATCGTGCCGAGTTTGCGAACGGGCGAGCTGAGATAGTTGCGCTGTTGACGCGCAAGTGGCAGCGCGAACTTGACTACCGGCTGATTAAGGAGCTTTGGGCGTTCTCTGGTAATCGAATTGCCGTGCGCTTCGCGTACGAATGCCACGATGACTCCCGCAATTGGTTTCGTTCATACGGGAACGAAAACTGGGAATTCAACGAGAACGGCTTGATGATTCGTCGCTTCGCGTGCATCAACGACCTTCCTATTCGGGAAGATGAGCGATTGTTCCATTGGCCGCTCGGTCGACGTCCTGACGGCCACGCCGGACTGAGTGACCTCGGACTTTGACGGCAACCTGCAGCGCTTCCTTGTTCCATTTCGATTGAGAGAAAACGGCTCTTTTGAAAATGGAGTGGGTAAGAATTTGCACATTTTTTGAGCATTGGACCGCTCTTGGGTGACGATACCCCACCCCTAACCCCGCCCCAAGGCGGGGAAGTCCTCGCCGCCGGATGGGCTCGGGGGCAGGCGCAGCAAGGCTCCGCCAGCCCCAGGCCCTCGAGCTTATTTGGGAAAGTGAGCGCGTCAATGGTTCGCTTCGCCGGACGTCCCGTCCGCCATTGACCCTTTTCCCTACCGACGACCGGCATCACCCACTCAAATTTCGAAAGAGGCGAGAAAACCATGAAGCTCTATTACCATCCACTGTCCGGTCATTCCCACCGTGCTCGACTTTTCCTGTCCCTTATAGGTCTGCAGCCTGAACTCGTGGAGGTCGACCTGATGAAAGGGGCGCATAAGGCACCCGAATTCCTGAAACTTAACCGCTTTGGGCAAGTACCGGTGCTGGTCGACGATGGCGTGGCAATCTCCGATTCGAACGCCATTCTCATTTATGCCGCGAAAAAGTATGGCAAGGAAGATTGGCTCCCGGAAGCACCACAGGCTGCGGCAGCCATACAGCGTTGGTTGTCCGTGGCCGCTGGTGAGATTGCGCATGGGCCTGCCGCAGCGCGTTTAATCACGGTCTTCGGAGCGAAGTACGACCCGGAGCAGGTAATTGGCGTTGCACACAGCATACTGAAACTCATCGAGGCGGAGCTGGATGGGCACCAGTTCATTTCACACGACCATCCGACCGTCGCTGACGTCGCGCTATATAGCTACATCGCGCGAGCACCCGAAGGTAACGTTGACCTGAAAGACTACCCGAATGTGAATGCCTGGTTGCGGCGAATCGAGGCGCTGCCGGGATTTGTGGAATTTCAGAAAACTCCGGCCGGGTTGAACGTCTAAGGGTGTTGGAGGAAAAGCCTGGTCTTTGCATGTGACATGGGAAACAACCCGGGAAGATGGGAGTGGACGCTTTCCGCCTTTGCGCCATTTTGAAGGTAACTGTGCCTCGGACCACTTTGGAAGAAGCAAGGACAATCATCGTGAAACGGATATGTCAATCCCGGCAGGTCTGATGGACGGTCCCGTCGATGGATGTGCTTCATCAAGGTGAATCCCGAAGTTTGGCGCCAGACGTTGAGACATAGGGAGCAAGGTCATGAGTGGTTCAACCGTTCCCCCTTCACCAGGGTGGGACCTTGAGCGTTCGCCGTTCCATGAAGGCGAATTAGAAGTGCAAGAGCGTGTTGGCGTCCGCGAAAAGATAGACGCTCAGGGGCGCCGTGCTGTCCGCCGCTACCTGACACCTCAACAGCGGGAATTCTTCCCGATGCTCCCGTACGTTTTCATGGCATCCGTCGACTCCGCTGGTCGACCTTGGGCGTCGTTGCTGGTTGGCGAGCCCGGTTTCGTCAGTCCCACAAGTGATGTGGCAGTTACGGTTCGGGCCCGCGCGCTTTACGGTGACCCGCTTAACGACACGCTCATGCCCGGCGCAGAGGTAGCGTTGCTCGGCGTCCAGTTTCATACTCGCCGCCGCAATCGCATGATAGGCACCGTCGGGACTTTGCTGCCTGATGGTTTCACAATCGACGTCCGGCAGACCTTAGGTATCTGCCCGCAATATATTCAGGGGCGCGCGCTTTCGTTTCATCGCGACCCGCTTTCACCGGAGCCACGACCGGTTCACCGCAGTAGCCACCTGGACGCCTCGGCCTCGGCCATTATTTCTAAATCCGACACCTATTTCGTTGCCAGCGTCCTTCTACAAGAAGGAGACGCGGTTGCCACTGGTGCAGATGTGTCGCACCGAGGCGGCCGGCCCGGCTTCGTACGTATCGATGACGACCATACGCTGACCGCACCGGACTTTGTTGGCAACTTTCTCTTCAATACGATTGGCAACTGGCAATTCGACACTCATGCAGGGTTGATGTTCGTCGACTTTGATAGGGGCGACATGCTCTACATTGCCGCTCACGCGAAGGTTGTCTGGGACGGTCCTGAGGTCCGCGCTTTCACCGGCGCACAGCGCCTGTTCCGCTATCACATTGACGAAGTATGCCGTGTCGAGGCAAGCCTGCCGTGCACCTTCACGGCTCCGGACTATTCGCCACTTCTTGAGCGTACTGGCGATTGGGGCGACGTCGAAAAGACGTTGGAAGCGGAGCGGCTTCGCACGGTCTGGCGACCATTCAAGGTTCTTAAGACCGTCGACGAGAGTACGAGTATTCGCTCTTTCATCCTCGCGCCAGGGGATGGCAGCGGCCTCGTGACTTACCAGGCGGGGCAGTATCTGCCTATCCGGGTGCAGCCGCCTGGCTGGGCCGAGCCAGCGACCCGAACTTATACTCTGTCTGACGCGTCGAACGGTCGCACCTATAGGATTAGCGTCAAGCGCGAAGGCAACGGCGGCTGCTCCGACTACCTGCACGACAACATTGGCGTTGGCGACACAATTGAGACGCTCGCACCGCGCGGTGCATTCGTGTTCAATGAAACTGCAGGCAGACCTCTAGCGCTTATCTCCGCCGGTGTTGGCATTACACCCGTTATCGCGATGCTCAATAGTCAACTGGTCAACGATGGCCGTACGCTCCTCCACAAGCCAATCTACTTCATACATTCCGCGATTAACAGCAAGCACCGAGCATTTGCGGCACACCTCGCGACGAAAGCAGAACTTCACGCCAACCTGATTCTCCACATGGTGTTCAGCCGTCCATCTGAAGATGATGTTCTCGGAAAAACGCACCACAGCGAAGGATATATCGACCGGACGCTTCTGCGAAGGGTGCTTCCCCTTGACGATTACGAGGTTTATCTTTGCGGACCACCGGGCTTCATGCAGAGCGTGTACGACGCGTTACTATCACTAGGCGTGCGGGATTCCAGAATCCACCTTGAGAGCTTCGGCCCGGGCTCGGTCTCGCGTCGAATCGAACAGACAGCGGAAGTGGACAACAGCGAGGGTGTCGTGGTCACGTTCGCCAAAAGTGGCAAGACTGCAATCTGGAGGCCGAAAGCTGGCAGTCTGCTCGAGTTGGCGGAAGCCAATGGTCTTCAGCCACTCTACGCCTGCCGTTCGGGCAGTTGCGGCACTTGCGTGACGCGAGTTGTTAAAGGTGAGGTCGACTACACTGAACCTCCAGCGCATGACGTCGAACCGGGCGAAGCGCTGATTTGTATCGCACGCCCGCATCCAGGGCCTCACCTCGAGGACGGAACGCTCAATCGTGAGGGCGTCACTCTGGATATCTAGGTGTTTTGGACAACTTGGGCGCTTCGCTTTGCATGTTAGCGAGGTGCATGGACATTTCGAGCAAAGTGGAGCGAGGGTATTATTAAAGAGTGCATCATCGCCGCGATGTTCATAAGTCGCGTGAAGATGCCTCTTCCACCTCCGCAGAGGAGGCTGCAGAAGCCTTTGGACTCGTATCGCCTATGGTTGAATGGCACGGACGAAACCTCAATGCCGCAAGACGGTACCTCAATGCCGTAAGACGGTACCGTCCCGACCCTCTCAATATCACGTCGCGTAGTCGCGCACGCCAGAAGGCGATGCTCGGCCCCTAGCGTTCTTCAAACGAACATCTCAGCGCGTAGCACTACGAGCATCAGATTACCTGACTCGGTTCATATGATTTGAGATGCAGGATGTCGGCGATTCGGTGCAGGCAATTTTCAAGGTCGCTGCGTGTTCTCGGCGCGCCTAAGCAGAGTCGGACGCCATCGGGCGCCTCGGAAACCGAAAAGGCGTCGGTACCAGCGACGGATATACCTGAGAGCTTCAATTGGGTTATGAACGCGTTGCGCGTCCAGGGCATGGGCAACGGTAGCCACAAATGAAAGCCGTGGCTATGTCGGTTTTCAAGGTCCACACCAAGATGTCGGCGCGCGATAACTTGGCGTGCCTCACTTTCTGTGCGTATTGCACGAAGCATCTCTTCTGCCAAGCCAGATTCAATCCAGTAAGTAGCGACAGCTGCGCTCAACGGTGCGGCCATCGAAGCCGTCGCACGTATCACGACGGAAGCTCTTTCTGCGGAGCTTTGGTCAGGAACGGCTAGATAGGCGATTCGCAGTGCGGGAGAAACGCATTTCGCAAGTCCCGAAATGTAATAGACCAGCTCGGGCGCCAAGGACGCAAGACTGGGAAGTTCGCGCAAGGCGTCGGCAGAATCATCGGGCGAGTTGACCAGAGGCCAATAATTATCGTCTTCGATGATTGGGATGTTGTGACGGCGCGCTACTTCAACTAACGCGATGCGCCGGTCCAGAGGCATCGTAATCGTGGTGGGGTTGTGAACAATGGGAGTGCAATAGAACGCCTTCGGCTTCTCGGACCGGCAAGCTGCGTCAAGTGATTCGGGTATCGCTCCATGTTCGTCCATCTCGACGGCCGACAGACGGATGCCCAGTTCCTTCGCAAGCAGGATGCAGCCTGGATATGTCAACGCTTCGACGCAAATGGTGTCGCCTGCGCTTGCCAACATAATGGAGACGGCAAGGAGTGCGCCTTGTGCGCCGGGACAAACGAGGACGCGCTCAGGCCCAAGCCCCGGAATACGTTGAGCCAGCCAGTTTGCCCCCACCAGGCGGTCTCTCATGGCTCCACTCGGCACCTGGTAACGCATGAGCATTTCCATGCCGCGCTCGGTCAGCATTGCAGGCACGCCTTCCCAGATTCGCTTTTCCAGTGTGGGATTGTCGAACGGCGGCGGCTGATTTATCAGCATGTCGATGCCGGACACGTTCGTTGGGCTGGCGGGCGGACGGTGTATTGCCTTCACATAGGTGCCTCGACCCACACGAGCTTCAAGCAGGCCTCGTCGTTGGGCCTCCGCGTAGCCTCTGCTAACGGTTGTGAAGTCGATGCCGAGAGACGCGGCGAGTACGCGTTGTGGGGGCAGTCTGTCGCCAACGCGGAGTTCGCCCTTGTTGATGCTTTCGGCGACGGCATTTGCGATTGCCAAATACGTGGGACCGTTCCCATCTTGAAGGACCGGAGTCCAGCCAGATGTTCGCAACATTTCGCACCTCGCCCGGAGCAATCTGTTCATATTGTATGCAACATTTTTGAAATCTGCTCCACTTTTGTGCGTCAGTGTCTGCATCCCCTCTGTCTGGCGGAATGATGCGCTTTGGTCGGAACCATAGCGGTTTCCTCGGAACGATACATACATTGACCTTTTGCACCTTGTGCTCTTACATAAGATGAAGGCTGAGAGCCCCGAAATAGAACCATAATCGTTGGTGGCCCAAAAATTCAATGCTGAAAAATGTATGCGCTTAATTGGATGATTGAATGCAGACAAGTGGTTTTTTCGAAGAAAATTGTTTGCATTCCGCGAGGCTTGTTTCTATTGTATGGATATGCGCGATGCAGCAATGCCTGTGGTTTTACACCGCGCCGTTGAACTAGGGACGTAACGTTCATCGGGAGCAAATCATGAACTGGTTCATGACCACGTTGAAGCCTTTCGTTGCCGGCGTGCTTGTCGTGATGGGAGCTCTCTGGTGTCAGGGCGCTCAGGCGGAGGACGCGGTTGTTGTCCGCATTGGATTTGCTGCCCCGTTGACAGGACCGTCGGCGGCCGACGGAAAGGAAATGGAAAACGCTGCGCGACTGGCAATCGAGGATGCGAATGAGCGGCATCCGAAGATAGTCGACCGTGCGGTCTCATTCGAGTTGGTGCCACTAGATGACCAGGCGGACCCGCGAGTCGCAAGTCAGGTCGCCCAGCGCTTTGCGGACATGTCTGTGGCCGGGGTGGTAGGGCATTTTAATTCTGGTTGCAGTATCGCCGCCTCGAACGTGTACGACGACGCTCATATAGCAGAGGTAAGCCCGAGCTCCACGAACGCTACATATACGCTTCGAGGCAAAAAGTCGTCATTCAGAGTGGTTGGGCAGGACGCGGTGGCCGGTGCCGAGTTGGGACGCTATATCGTCGAAGACCTTCAGGCCCAGCGGGTCGCAATTATCGACGACCGGACCGATTTTGGTGCGGGCCTTGCCGACCGGGTGAACGATTTCATCACCCAACGCCACGTCGCAATCGTCGCCCGAGAGTACGTAACTGACAAGACAGTTGATTACAGCGCCGTCTTGACCCGGATACGCTCCCAGAGCGCTGATGTGGTTGTGTTCGGTGGATTTGATGCGCAAGCCGGCCAGATAGTCAGACGGATGCGAAGTTTGGGTATGCGTGCGACGCTCGCCGGCGAAGGGTTCAACAACAACACCTTCCTGAATATGGCGCGCGGCGACGGTGAAGGCACGGTCACTGTCCAGCCCGGGTTGCCATCCGACAAGATGCCAGCAAAGGGTTTTCCGTCCCGTTATGAGGCGCGATTCAAGGCAAAGCTGGAAGGATTCCAGGGACCTTATGCCTACGATGCAACGTCGGTCATCGTGCAGGCGGTATTGGCCGCCCAATCTACTAAAGCCGTCGACGTACTTCAGGCGGTGAGGAAGACAAGCATGGACGGCTTGACGGGGCCGATTGCCTTTGACGCCAACGGTGACCTCGCCGTGTCTCCGTATACGATGTATCGACTGACCGGTGACCATTGGGTCGACGCAAAGGTGTTTGTCGCCCACGGTAAGTAGAGAGGGGCGGGTGAATGGGGCCATGCTTCAAGGCCTTTGTTGTCACTCCGCGCTGCCTTGCTTGGTCCAACGACGCATGTCGCTCGCATTTGAGTAATGCTTGGTTGGTTACTGGCAAATGGACAAGCAGTTGACCCGAGGGGATATCGCTCGGTAGTGAGAGGAACATGAAATGTTAGTACGTGACGTCGATTTGACCGTTGGAACCCCGAGACACGTTCGTGGGGAAGGTTGGGACAGTAAGAGGTTGGTCGTTGCCGCAGACGGTGTAGGTTTTTCTCTTCACGATACGACAGTCGAAGAGGGCACCCAGATGGAACTGCAGTATCGGCATCACGTGGAGGCTAATTATTGCTTCGCTGGCGAAGGCGAGGTCGTAGACCTCGCGAGTGGCGAGAGATTTCAGCTGGGGCCAGGTAGCGTATATGTGCTTGATAAGCATGACCGGCACGTCGTGCGTGCTATCAAAGGTGACCTTCGACTTGTTTGTGTATTCACACCCGCCCTCGCTGGCGAAGAGACTCACACGGCAGACGGTGGATACGAGCCGATATGAGTCGCTCCTGATTGGACTGCAAAGCGATTGATGCGGTGACGACCCTGCTGCGGCCGGTCAGTATTTGAAGGAGTTCCCGTTGTGAACCCGAAATTGCAAATCGACCATGTGGTCGTCGCGGTACGGAATCTCGCGGACGCGAGCCGCAGTTATCGGGCGCTGGGTTTCAATGTGGTTGCCGGGGGGGCACACGGACACGCACCGACGCGGAATGCGTTGGTTGTATTTGGTGACGGGTCATTCATTGAGCTGATTGAGTGGTCCGCGCAC
Organism: Paraburkholderia sp. GAS42; assembly: GCF_050436565.1. Taxonomy (NCBI): domain Bacteria; kingdom Pseudomonadati; phylum Pseudomonadota; class Betaproteobacteria; order Burkholderiales; family Burkholderiaceae; genus Paraburkholderia; species Paraburkholderia sp. GAS42. Next base: position 19,340 of record NZ_JBNDML010000045.1, read on the forward strand.
TCACCAGCAGACCGTTGGCAGCACATTCTGGAAGCCGATGGCGAGGGCTTGGTAGATTTTGCCGTGAGTACGCAGGACCTTGCCGGTTTACTCGCTTGTGCGCAAAGCCACAGTATTCAGATGGCTGGACCCATTGACGGGTCCAGAAAGACGGTAGACGGCTTTGACTTGCGGTGGAGAGTTGGATGGCCAGCTTCAAGAGAACTTCCTTTCGCTTGCTGCGACATGACGCCTCGAACCGCTCGAGTTCCTGATGGTGATATCCGGTTGCATCCCAACGGCGTGACCGGCATAGATTCGATTTGGATTGCAGTCGTCGACGCTCCAGCATCCCTTGGCCGATATCAACAACTCTTCGAAGTTGAGAGTGCGCGCTACCCGGAGGCGGACGCATTCGGCGTATGCATGGCAGTCGTCGATTTCGGGGCGACACAGGTCGTTTTGGTAAGTGTCGAAGCACCAGCAATGACAGCGGTGGCAACGCGTGTGCGGAACTACGTCGCGCGTAGAGGACAAGGCCCGTGCGTCCTTGTTCTCTGTTCGCCAAAGCAGCCAAATCCGATAAATTTAAATGTGGCCGATACGTGCGGAGTAGCTCTCCGCCTGTGTGCGGATAGAGAGCCGCCACGCACCTACCTGAATTCCACGCTGCAAGCTTAGTCGCGTGCTTGCTATTGGTGCGGAATAAGGCCAATTAGATTAGTACTACGTAATATGTTGAGTAAGGGGCAGTGTCATGTATCCCGATATGTTTGCATGTGAGCCCGGGCTTCAAAACAGAAGCCCCGGAAACTCGCTCGAAGAAGAGGCGGACTGGCGAAAGTGCGCCCATGTCCAACTCACAGCGTCGCGCATTTCTATCGCATTCTGGCGTGACACTGCGGAACATGAGCGGCAGTTGCGCGCTCCAGTACTTGAAGCACATTACATTATCGAAGTGCTGCTGCGGAACACCATCGTGGACTGCTTTCGAAATGGTCGACGTATAACGAAGGGCACGGGAGGATTTGGGGGCACTCAAATCGCAGCGCCCGGAGAAGAAATCCGTTGCAGCTTCAGAAGACCGGTCGAAGCAGTCCATGTATTCGTGCCGCGCGCGATTCTCGTCGCAACCTATGAGGAACTGCAGCAATGCAGCTGTCCACCTGAATATCATTTGTCGGACCCCGGGTTTGCCCCCGACACCGTGATGGGTAAGCTGGGGTGTACCTTGCTCGAGGCCACGAGCTTGCGAAGTCCATTTTCTGGTCTTTATTGCGAGAGCCTTGGCATGGCGATTCTTGCTCGCGCGATGGAGTTTCAAAATGCGTTTTCAGATGAGGGTCTTCGCCAAGGACTTGCGCCTTGGAGGCTGAAGCGTGCCATTGAGTACATCGAGGACAATCTCGGTGAGCAGATTAGCCTGACAGACCTAGCAGAACGCGCGGGCTTGAGTCGGATGCACTTTGCTGCACAATTCAAGCTTGCCACGGGACTGAGTCCGCATGCATACCTGACAGAGAAACGGCTTGGTGCAGCCAAATCACTACTTGCGGAAGGCCGCCTGCCGATTGCACAAATTGCCTACGCTGTGGGATTTCATACGCAGGCGCATTTCACGACGGTGTTCCGCAAGGCGACGGGTTTGACACCGAAGCGTTGGAGGGAACAGGCCTCACGGTCAAAGCGATAGCGGGCAATGGCCGGCCTCTCGAAGCGGGGAAACATGGGGGGCGACAATGATTTCGTCCGGTGTACCGACATTCATCTTGGCCGGTAGTGAGGAGTCGGAGGCGGCGTAGCCGCCGGAGACGACGAACTG
>NZ_JBNDML010000046.1:0-18598 GCF_050436565.1 Paraburkholderia sp. GAS42
ATCGCACTTATGCTCAACGAACTGCGCCTGCCAACGATCGGCCGGTTGTGGCCGGACTTCGCTGAACGCTCGGACAAGGAAAGCTGGCAGGCGTCCCGGTTACTCGGTGCATTGCTCGAACATGAACTCGCCGAGCGGGCCAAACGAAGAATCGAGCGTCATCGCACCGAGTCACATCTGGATCCGACCAAGACGCTTGCCACCTTCGACTTCGGCGTGGTGCCCATGGTCTCAAAGGCGCATGTGATGGCGCTGGCCACCGGCGATTCGTGGCTTGAGAAAGGCGCCACAATCCTCCTGTTCGGTCCACCCGGCGGCGGAAAAAGTCACTTGGGGTCCGCCATCGGCCATGCGTTAATCGACGCCGGCTATCGAGTATTGTTCACGCGCACCGGCGAAATCGTGCAGAAGCTCCAGGTCGCGCGCCAGAGTCTGCAGTTGCCTTCGGCGCTCGCGAAGCTTGACCGGTTCGACCTGATCATCCTCGATGATCTTTCGTATGTGAGGAAAGACCAGGCCGAAACCAGCGTGCTGTTCGAGCTCATCGCCGAGAGGTATGAGCGCAAAAGTCTTCTGATAACGGCCAATCAGCCGTTCTCCGGCTGGAACGACGTCTTCCCGGACCCCGGCATGACAGTGGCGGCCATCGACCGCCTTGTGCATCACTCGACGATCTTCGAGCTGAACGTTGAAAGCTATCGGCGCCGCAAAGCCAGCGACAAACAGAAGGAGCGACGCCGTCAATTACCCGCTGACAACCCGAACGGAGCGACAACCATGCCCAACTAACAGCGAAAAACATCTCGACCGACCGGCCAAGATGTTTGTCGGTAAACCGGACTTCCTGCTTGACGCTGTCCAGCAAACGCAGGTAATGCCGAGTTTAGGAAAGAGGTCGCCGATAATTAAGCGCATTGTTCGCAAGGATTAATTTCGCTTTTCGGAATGACGTCTAATGGCTTCTGCTCCCAAATCTGAAGCTGGCGTGGTTCGGCATTGCGCGGTGAATGCCAGTGCGGAAGAAGCGAACGTCGCTTCCTGGGCCGCCCACGTAAAGCGGCGATCTGCGGCGGGCGACCCGGAGCGCCCAGCCATCGCTACAAAAAGCAGACACGTGACGCACGTGATCAAATTGGAGTTGCTCCAATGCCGCTATCCATGTGCGTATTTCAAGTACATGCAGCACGGATTGCCCGCGCGGCCTGTTAGCGTCCCGGGCTCACTCGCCTGGTGGCGAGCAGGCCTCAACCGCGGAGCGCCACAGTAACCACAACGAGAGCCGAGAAGATCAGCGCCGGGGCGAGATGCCCGAACGGCTCCCGGTTTCGTAGCAACGTGAAGAGCACGGCGACCAGGATCGCACCGGCCAGCGTCAGGCCCAAAACTCTGGTTTGTTGTCCAAAAAGAAGTGCCGCGCACAACAGCTCAAGAGCGCCGCAGAGCAAATGAAACCATGCCGGGTAACCCCAGCGTGCGAAGTCGCGCTTCACCGCGCCGCGTCCTGCGAGATTGACCGTCCCAGCAACCGCGAACAGAACCGCTACGATCATCGCGAGAATCGACTCGAAAGATGCACTGTTCCACGCCATGGTCATGCTCCGTTGCTTTGCTGAAAGTGCTTTTGTACAGAGAGGTCCGCAATCAGGCCGGGGCCATGGGGCTTCCACGCAAGAACTCGTCGGGCATGCTGGCCGCTTACTGTCTGATCGAGCGCCAGTGCGTCAGCGAACGGTCCAAGCGATTTGCGAGCATCGTCGAGCGGCCAGGGTTCGACGCGATCGGCGCCGACCGAGGCCCGAATCGCTTCACCCATTTCGGCAACGGCAACGGCATCTTCCGCGATCACGTTGAAGATCTGTCCCGCGACTCGAGCGTCCCCACTTGCCGCCCGCTCCACCGCGCTCAGGTAGGCCGTGGCGAGATCATCGACGTGAACGGCAGGCCAGTGGTTGCGACCATCGCCGACGATCCTCACACTGCCGGTCTGACGGACCATGCCGGCAAGCATGCCGAAGACGCCGCCGCCGTAGCCGTGCACCATCGCCGGCCTGAGGATCACTGCAGCAATCGAGCGGCGTGCTGCTAGCGCCAGCACCTGTTGCTCCACTGCGGGCCGCCAGGCGATGAGTGGTGTCGGGTTCAGCGCCGATGCTTCAGTCGCGGGCTCCCCCTCCGTATTGCCGTAGACCCAGGTGCCCGAGGTATACACAAACGCCGCGCCCGGATGCAAATGCGAAAGCATCGCTACAGCCGCGGCCTCGTCAGCAGCAGCGGCGCAAGCATCGTTGGTCGATGCGGTGTGCACCACGCCATCAGCGGCACCGGCAGTCGCAGCGAAAGACTGTGGCTCGCGCAGGTCGCCGGAATGCAGTGTCACACCGAGACGTGCCAGCGCGCTGGCGGCCGCCGAGCTGTCCTCGCGCACCAGCGCCGTCACCTGATGGCCGAGGCTGATTGCCTTGCGCGCGACCGCTTGCCCGATGAAGCCAGTACCACCTGTCATGAACAGTTTCAAAGCGTTCTCCAATGATCGGCTGCGAAGTTGAACAGTCATATAAACGAGACCCATCGGTCTCGTTTTGACAAATCTAAACGAGACCGCTCAGTCTTGTCAACTACTCATCGATCTGTTATTTATCTCGCATGGACACTTCTTCTCTCCCTGGCCTGAGCCCGCTGCAATGCCGCAAGCGGTCTGCAATCCTTGACGGCGCGAAAACCGTTTTCTTACGCGAGGGTTTTGGTTTGGCAACGATGGACGATGTCGCCTCGGCCGCCGGCGTCGGCAAACAGACGGTCTACCGCCACTTCAAGTCGAAGGAGGCGCTCTTCGTTGGTCTGGTGAGCGCGATGTGCGCTCAGGTGGGCGCGCTGCTTGCCAGCGCTCAGGGCGAGCAATCCGATGGCGCACCCGAAGTCGAGTTGCGCGAGTTGGGATGGTTGCTGGCACGAGGCCTTACTACGCCGGATACTCTGGGGCTTTACCGGGCCATCGTTGCTGAGGCCGCGCGTTTTCCGGAACTCGGTCAGGTGTTTTACGAAAATGGTGCAAAGGTCGTGCGTGCCTTCGCCGCAAAAATTCTGCGAAGGCGATTTGACGAATCGACTGCTGCATTGCGGGCAGCGACATTCGTTCAGCTGGTGCTAGGCGACGCGCATCTGGAACTGACACTTGGCTACACGGTGCCCGATGTTGAAGCACGCTTTGCGCTGCAGATTGACGAGGCGGTAGCGGCTGCACTTCGCTAAGGAGCGCCGCATAAGATGTCGAGCCGCTGCATGCGGAACGCAACAGCGTGTAGCGCGGGAAGCAAGACACCGCGTGTCCGATTCCGAACGCAGTCGCGCACCGGTTTCCGTACGATCCAGGCGCGTTTCTAAAATTGTGAGTGCCGTCTTGTGGCCGGTCACTGCCTGCCGCCGATCGACGGCACGCGACCCGTTGGAGACGGTCGAGCCGCCGAACTTCCACGGGCGGGAACCGGATGCGGAGCGGTCATTCCGTGCCGTCAATCGAGGAAAACGCTGGACTACGAAACCCCGGCTGAACGATTCCATCGAAACTATTGCATCGACCGGTTGAATCCGTCTTCACCTTGCTGCCAAGCGGATCCCCTATAACCGCGAATGTCACGTTCACTTCCAGCGGATGCGTACTCTCAACCAGTTGCAGTCGTTCGACCCCAGGCGACCACAGCGCCGTCTTACGGCGCAATTAGTAAGGACCATTTCGAGTCGTATGCGAGTCGCGACGCCCAGCGGAGGCGGCGCACCTAGCTTGATCGCGACAGTTTGTGGAACCCCGTGCGCGGAAGCGGGGCCTCGACTGTCCGGGATGGTCACCTGGAGGTTGCACTGCGCGAGCAACCCGCTGCCTTCCGGCGTCGGCGTCACATTGTGATGTTCCTCCCTTCCAGAACGCGATGTATGCTCTTCGATATGTCGCGCCACCGGCCCGGTCGCGAAAAGCAAGAATCGGACCCTCAACGAGGCGAAGCAGGCGATGACGACTCTGAAAGGTTTGCGCGATCGCGCGATGCTGCCGACTCTGGATTCCGCGTGTTCAGCCTGCGTGCGAGTGCACCGCCAAACGGCCAGAACTGCGTCGATCCCGTCGACCCGAAGTCAAGGGCACGCGCCTACTGCGGCGCTTGAGGCGCGAATTTCGACGCTCGGAGAATGCCAGTGTTCAAGTTAGCTATCAAGCGGTGTCGCGCACAAACGTAGCGCGCAATCGATGGTTTTCTCTGAGGTATTAAGGGGGAGGCGGCCATGAAAATCCTATGGGTCGATGACCACGAAATTCTCTGCGTTGCTCTTTCCGAATATGTCCAAACACACGCATCCGAGTTGTGCGTAGTCCCAATCGAAGTCACACCCGTATTTACGCTTGCCAGCGCGCTTGAAGAAATGAGCAAGGTACCTCCCCCAGACCTTGTATTCCTGGATCTCAATCTGGACGGTGAGAACCGAGGCGCCACGACGCTGAAACATTTCCAGGCTGGCAATCCATCCAATGTTCCCGTGGTCGTCTGCACGGGACTCGCTCCTGGAAACGATGATGAAGTTGAAATCTTGCGAATGTGCATGCGTGACTACGCTGCTCGAGGAATCATTTTGAAGGGCGGCGCGCACAAAAAAATGTTCATTGGACTGAGCAGGATTTTAGGAGGTGAACTTTGGATTCCGGAAGAAGTCTTGATGCGCTTTGCCTGCTCGACGCAAGGGCCTTCAGCTATCCGGAATCAGCATCATCTTGGACTCTCTACACGAGAGTGGGACGTGGCGCGTTGCATTGCAGGTGGCCTCTCAGGAAAACAGATCGCAAGAGAGCTTAACGTCACCGAGGGACATGTCAGGCAGGTTTCCTGTGTTATTTACGACAAACTTCGAGTCAGAAACCGCGTAGAAGCGGCACTTAAAGTCAATGCCGAGCTGGCCGGGGGAAATGGGCCAGCTAAGGGACTGCCGTGAAGATCTCTGCGACACCACGCTTTACGTCCCATCGCCATCTTTTTCACCTGTCTTCGGTGGAAGTTTTTGGCTTATGTTTTGCCAGCAAGGTCAATAAGGTCTGTTCAGAAACCGGTTTCGACAAAAGCTTCATGCCACTGGCGGCTACTTTTTTGAGCACAGCTGACGAGGTGTCCCCCGACCACAGGATCGCAGGGATCGAAGCGTCGGTAGCAGCGCGGACTGCCGCAATCGCGGCAATGCCGTCCTCGTTTTTCAGCCGGTAGTCGGAGAGGATGAAGTGCGGACCACTTGCCAAAGCTTCGATGCGCAGTTGCTCGATCACGTCGGATGATGATTCTCCCGCCACGACGTAGCATCCATGCTCGATCAGGCGCATCGATATTTCGATTCTCAAGTCGCTATTGTCCTCGATGATCGCCACCACCATATTGGTCAGGTCCAGGTCGGCGCTTTCAACCGTCTGAACCTCGAGGAACTCTGGCGCTATGCGTCCTGCGAAGGGAACCGTAACCGAAAAACGTGATCCCCGACCTGGTGTCGAATGCACCTCCAGTTGGTGACCAAGAAGGTTCGCGAGACCCTGAACTATGGACAGACCCAGACCGAATCCCTTTTCACGATCCCTCTCGGGATTATCGACCTGTACATAGCTTTTGAAGATATCCGCCTGCCTATCTTCAGGGATACCGATCCCGTTGTCCCAGACGCTTATCTTTACGAGGTTGCCCCGCCTTTGGCAACTCACCAGAATATGCCCCTTCTTTCCTCCCTGTTCGGAAGGCGTGTAACGGACGGCATTGGTCACCATATTTCGGACGATGCGGTCCAACGCATGTCGATCCGTATGGGTCAGATAGGGCCGACTATGGAGTCTTAACTTCAGCCCCTTCGCCCGGGCTAGCGGCTGCATATCCACAACTATGCCTTGCAAAAGGGAAGGCAGCATAACCTCCTGAATTTCTACACTCCAGGTGCCGGACTCCAGGCGGCAGATATCCAGTGTGCCGTTAATCATCCCTTCCATCGCATCCACTTGCCTTTTCGCAATCGAGACATCTTCGGCCAGCCTGGTTGATTCTATGGTCCGCTCGATATAGTTCAACTTCAAGCCGAGCGTTGTGAGCGGCTGGCGCAAATCATGGCTTATCGCAGCGATAAGTTGGTTCTTCTCCGCCCTTGCCGCCTCGGCCCGCGATCGCGCCTCTTCGAGAATAATCTCTTTTACAAATGCGTGCTTCTGATCGTAACAAAGAAACCATGCGATGAGACAATAGCCAATTAGTTGGGCCGTAAGTGACTCAAGCAAAGCTGGCCGATTAATGAACAGAACTCCTCCCACGCTAAATCCGAATGGGATAATGCCGAGCAAGAGTGAACCCAAAGTTGCACGAAGACTAGGTGCGAGCAGCAGCACAGTAAATACATGACACATCAGCGTCAGCTTTAGGAAGAAAGTCCTGTGAAAAATAATATGAATATCACCGTGGTAGGCCCAGAAAATGGGTGGCTCTATCCCAAAGCTACCGGCCGCCCACCAGAACGATGTCAGTGTGACCAATGCAGCCCATGCCCTGTGCATCTGCTCGATCGCGTTGACGCCAACTTGCTTTGGAAGCGTCATGGTCTTTTTCAGTAAATATATTGCCATGGGAGCGGCCATCCCCCACAGTCCGAATATCCAGACGACACGGAACAAACGATAAATATCCGACGTCTTGATCCAATTTCCAAGTACGAACACGAACAGGCTTACGAACAACACCAACGCTATCCAATATACCGCTCGACGCGACAGTGATTCCAATAACTGGCGTTTGACAAGGAGATTCTGCTCGGCACTGAGCGCCGCAACCGGTTCCCGAACGCGATTCACAAATTCACCGAATCGGCGGCGACCGACTTTGTGAGCTGTTTCACTTGCGCGCAGTGATATCCTGGCCCCGGGCTTTTCGTCCACGTCAGAATCACGCCGTGTTTGAGTACCGGACGCCATAGAAGGCCTCCTCGGAGGGGCACTTTCAGCATACGCCCCTTTGTGCTAGTTACGTTCCACCGCCATCACCTTCACCTGCCTTCGGTCGATGTTTTTGGCTTATGTTTTGCCAGCAAGGTCAATAAGGTCTGTTCAGAAACCGGTTTCGACAAAAGCTTCATGCCACTGGCGGCTACTTTTTTGAGCACAGCTGACGAGGTGTCCCCCGACCACAGGATCGCAGGGATCGAAGCGTCGGTAGCAGCGCGGACTGCCGCAATCGCGGCAATGCCGTCCTCGTTTTTCAGCCGGTAGTCGGAGAGGATGAAGTGCGGACCACTTGCCAAAGCTTCGATGCGCAGTTGCTCGATCACGTCGGATGATGATTCTCCCGCCACGACGTAGCATCCATGCTCGATCAGGCGCATCGATATTTCGATTCTCAAGTCGCTATTGTCCTCGATGATCGCCACCACCATATTGGTCAGGTCCAGGTCGGCGCTTTCAACCGTCTGAACCTCGAGGAACTCTGGCGCTATGCGTCCTGCGAAGGGAACCGTAACCGAAAAACGTGATCCCCGACCTGGTGTCGAATGCACCTCCAGTTGGTGACCAAGAAGGTTCGCGAGACCCTGAACTATGGACAGACCCAGACCGAATCCCTTTTCACGATCCCTCTCGGGATTATCGACCTGTACATAGCTTTTGAAGATATCCGCCTGCCTATCTTCAGGGATACCGATCCCGTTGTCCCAGACGCTTATCTTTACGAGGTTGCCCCGCCTTTGGCAACTCACCAGAATATGCCCCTTCTTTCCTCCCTGTTCGGAAGGCGTGTAACGGACGGCATTGGTCACCATATTTCGGACGATGCGGTCCAACGCATGTCGATCCGTATGGGTCAGATAGGGCCGACTATGGAGTCTTAACTTCAGCCCCTTCGCCCGGGCTAGCGGCTGCATATCCACAACTATGCCTTGCAAAAGGGAAGGCAGCATAACCTCCTGAATTTCTACACTCCAGGTGCCGGACTCCAGGCGGCAGATATCCAGTGTGCCGTTAATCATCCCTTCCATCGCATCCACTTGCCTTTTCGCAATCGAGACATCTTCGGCCAGCCTGGTTGATTCTATGGTCCGCTCGATATAGTTCAACTTCAAGCCGAGCGTTGTGAGCGGCTGGCGCAAATCATGGCTTATCGCAGCGATAAATTGGTTCTTCTCCGCCATTGCCGCCTCGGCCTGCGAACGCGCCTCTTCGAGAATAATCTCTTTTACACATGCGCGCTCCTGGTTGTAACAAAGAAACCATGCGATGAGACAATAGCCAATTAGTTGACCCATATACCAGGCAAACCATACTGGCCGTTCAAGGAACAGATAACTTCCCACGCTAAATCCGAACGGGATAGTGCCGAGCACGAGTGAACCTAAAGTTGCACGAAGACTAGGTGCGAGCAGCAGCACAGTAAATGTATAGCTGATCAGCGTCAGCTCCACGAAGCCAATCCTGCCGGAACCAGTACCATGAAACTGGAATTGGAGGGGGATTAACCCAAAGCTACCGGCCGCCCACCACACCGATGTCAGTATGACCAATGCAGCCAATGCCCCGTGCATCTGCTCGACCGTGTCGACGCCCGCGTGCTTTGGAAGCGCCATGGTCTTTTTCAGTAAATATATTGCCATGGGAGCGGCCATCCCCCACATTCCAAAGATCCAGACCACACGGAACAAACGATAAATATCCGACGCCTTGATCCAATAGTCGGGTACTATCCAATATCCAGATTTAAGCTCGAACAAGCTTCCGACCAACACCAACGCCATCCAATATACCGCCCGACGCGACAGTGATTCTAATAACTCGCGTTTGACGCGGAGATTCTGCTCGGCACTGAGTGCCGCAACCGGTCCCCGAACAAGATTCACAAATTCACCGAATCGGCGGCGCCCGATTATGTTAGCTGTTTCACTCGCGCTCGGTGATATTCTGGCCCCGGGCTTTTCGCCCACGTCAGGATCACGTCGTGTTTGAGTACCGGACGCCATAGGAGGCCTCCTCGGAGGGTCACGTTCAGCATACGCCCCTTTGTGCTAGCGGTCTGTGCCCGCTGTGGGGATTGGGTGGAAGACTTGTCAAAGCTGACAATCGAGGGTAAGTGTGCGGCGGTGCGCAGTACCAGCAACCCGCAGTTGTGCTTATGTCGCGTCGACCTGAATCCGTTACCCAAGCGTGTGCCCCGCGCTCTCAAGAAGTCACTTTGACGAATAGTCGCAAAGCGACACCGAACATTTGTTCGCCCCTTAAGGAACATTTGATACCGAGCATCAAATAATCGATCTAACTACAACTGACAAGGTTACACGGCAGAACAATGCAGCATAATTCGGAATAAGGATGGTGTAATTCATCGCAAGACAATGCGGATATTTCTTTTCTCGCATACATATTAGGAATGGAGAATTATTAGCGAACGGTGAACATGCAGTGCGTACATAGGCACCATGTGCGATGTATTTCACCTCAATTGTCGATGCCGACCTCGTTTTGATCCTGATGCCGAGATTCAAGCGAACCCACCCGACGCCCAACGCATGCTCGAACCGACAGCATCGCGAATATTCGGTTCATTCGTGCATCGGCAACTGCTTCAATTTCACGTCGGCAGCAATAGTGCGTTCTCTATTGCGCACCGGGCTTACCAGCCCACCGGCGGTCATTCAGGTGCTCCTGTCACCTCGGACGCTAAGCGCGGTATTGCCGCGCATGTCGGCTGCTACGTCCTCCGCCTATGTCAAAGCGGCCGCCCTAACTGAACCTGATTTCATACTGAAGGAGTTAAGCCATGAAGACGACAATATTTGTGTCTGCAGTGCTCCTGGGCGTTCTCTCGCTTGCGGGCGCAGCGCAAGCGCAGGATGCATCCGGGCAAAAAGATGAGCAATCGGCATCGGCCAATGCTAGCAATAACTCTGGGTATGGCGGGGTTTCTGGGAGCACCAGTGCAAGCGGCAGTATGGATCGCTGGGGGGCGGCTACCTGTGGTCATCTACCCCAATGCAAGCCCGACAGTGGTCATTAAACATGTAAGTCGGTAGTCGGAAGGTCTCGTGGAGTGCGTGGCGATCCGCGAAATCAACTTGCGCTAACTGGCAGCCGCGGGTATGCAATCGCGATAGCGCTTGCCGGCAGCCCGGCGCGTCATCTTGATTTAGCTAGCGGCCTGGTTTCGCAAAAAAGAGACGAAGATGAGTAACACTTTGCTGAAAAAAGCGGTGGCCAGTGCCGCAGTATTGTGCCACGGCCCCGCGTCCTTTCATCGCTTGTTCCGCAAACGGCGGCTGCCAGGGTTTACTACAGCCATTTTCTGCTTCAACTAATCGAACTGGGCGCCTAATGCAGCCAGGGGGAAGCCCCTGTGCGCTTGATATCAAGCGTCTGATTCTGAAGCAAGGAGACGACCATGAAGATCAGGCATTTGAGCATTTTGTCGGCGACAGCCGTTGCGCTTCTTTTACTCAGTGGTGCCGCGCAAGCCGGTGGCCACGACGGCCTTTGCTCGAACGCAACGCTAAAGGGACCGTTTGGGTTTATCGGTCACGGAGAGATTCTTGGATTGATAGGTGCCGATGGCAAAGTGCATCCGTACGCTGCCCCCTCGATCCTCGATGACGTCGCCTTGGTGACGTTCGACGGAATGGGCCGTTTCTCACGCACCGACTTTGGGGTTATCGGCGGGCTGCCGAAAGGGGGGCAAACTACCTTCAATCCGAACCAAACCGGCACCTACACGGTGAACTCCGATTGCACTGGCACCATGAAAATCGTCTATACCGCTGGCGGAGCCGTCCCGGCCGGCGTCGAGACTGATCTGAACATCGTCGTCGCTGCCGATGGGACGCTCGTCCAATCGGTTGTCTATAGGGCGGTCACCGTGTCAGGCCAGACCCCGGACGGCGTAACGTGTCCACCGCAGTGTGAGCAGGGTGTGCAAGAAAGCTTTGAGGGGAAAAAGATCCTGGTCTACGGTTTCCGTTAGTCGAGTCCTGGATCGACTTAGCTCGCTGAGGCGCTTGCCACGAGTGGCGCGAGGCCCGGAGCCTGGGCGCAGGTTTTCGGTCCTTCAATGCCAGCGCCTTCTGCCTGACAATCGGATCACTTCGCCGATCTTTCGCGCTACTGAGGGCGCCGGTGCCCATGCTGGCGGACACCGACGCCATCTATATCGTCACGGTCACCCAGAAAGGCGCGCGTGGATCGACATGGCCGGAAGCGTGCGTCAGTTGTTCTGGGGCGGAGCGGACGTTCGAACGTCCGCGTGCAGGTCTGGTTGAATGTCTCCTGTTGGCCGACTTCTGCCTGATTCGCGTGTTTCGCCATAGCATTTGCTCGACGACCCGAGCCTACGGCGATGATTTGTTCACCCGGAGGCTCCGTCAGCTTCTCGTCGTGGAACCGGGTTCGACCAGGAGCCGCCGTTCAAGCCGGAGACGGAAACCGGTCGCTCCAGCTGGCGCCCGCATCAGGGCGAGGCGGGCTCCGTAGTATGTTCACCCGACGAGTCCGGTGAATACGTGTCGTGAACGAGTTTGACGCGCGAGATGAGCCAGGCCGCCAGCGCGAACCACACCGCGGCGACGATGAACGCGGTGACGTAGGCGGGCCCAGCCCCGGCAAACGACTTGATCCACGACAGCATCCACCCGGTCGCCGCAGGGCCGAAGATCTGCGGTAGCACCATCGACACTTGCCAGATACCCATGTCCTTGCCGGCCGACGCATCATCCGGCAACACTTTCAGCGCGAGCGCCCAGTCGACGGCCTGATACGTGCCGTAGGCGGCGCAGAAAGCCAACGCGACGGGGATCACCAGCAACAGGTTCGGATACAGCGCCAGGATGACCAGGCCGATCGCCGCCCCGGCCATGATCCAACTGGTCAGGCGGACGACGGGAACAACGCCGTGGTGGTCGGCGAGACGTGCACCCAGCAGGCTGGTCGGGATCGCCAACACCACGCCGACGCCAAGCAGCCCATTCAGGAGGCTGGTCGGATGATGAATGCCTATCACGTCCTGCAGGTAGTACAACATGAAAGTGAAGATTGACCAGATTCCCATATTCCCGAGCAGGCGCGTTACCAGCACCCAGTAGAAGTTCCGGTGGATGCGTGGATCGAGATAGAACGAGCGGATGAACGCGAAGAGCTCGAACCGCTCACGGGATCCGGCAGGCGTTGGCTCGGGCGAGCCGCGAATCGTCAGCCAAAGGCAGAGCAACATGATCGCAATGAACGTGGCGACCGCGGGATACAGTCGACGCGGAGAATACAACGCGACGAGCACTACGTTGCCGGTGATGGTGCCGAGCACGGTCATCACGTTGAGCCACGCGCTCGCGCGGTTAGCGTCGTGTTTCGGCACGACATCGGGCACCAGCCCGGCGTACGGGCCCGCCGCCCAATTCCACCAGAATTGAAGATGCAGGAACGCGAGTGTGTATAGCCATACGCTCCCTGCGCCGTTGAACGACGCGAGCGATACCAGCGCGACCGAGGTGCCGAATACGCCGGCTACCAGAAACGGTCGCCGACGCCCGTGTTTTGCAGTGCAGCGATCCGATAACGCCCCGGCCAGCGGCGCCACGATCATCGCGACGAATGCGCCGGCCGCGATGACGGAGCCGGCTACGCCTTCCTTTATCGCGGCATTGCGTCCGAGCAATTCGGCCACCTGTGCCGGCACGAGCACCGGAACGACCGTCATCCATTGAGTAAAGAGCGCAAACCACAGCGACGCGATTTGTATGTGATCGAGCGTCGACAGGCGAGAAACGGGCGGTTTGGCCGACACGTCCTGGGCTTTATTGGGTAGGGTCATGTCGGTAGTCCATCAAGGTCGCGCGACGGGCCCGATGTCGCCCGGCGGCGGAAAATTCTGACCGCGGCTGTGAGCCAGGTGGTCAAGTACGGCGTCCCTCGTGCGCGGTACTTCCTGCGCCTGCGCTCAATGTGTGCTTCTTATTGAGAACGTCAAAAAATTAGACCACTGATCGAGCTTTTGCAAGCAACACACCACGCTGTAAGAATGGGTTAAAACAGATAACCGCGCAGCGGTGCACCCGGCGAGTCCCGCCCCTATGACGACGACCGGTCATTCGCAGGCTGCGCCTCTGAAGGCTCACCCGACCTGAAGTTCAGGCTTACCATAGTCGGCACAGGTGCAGGCTCCGTTAGCCGTGACGGCGCCCGCACGGCCGCTTGTCGGCTCCATAGCGCGCACCGCGCAGCGTGACGATCTAGCGGGAAGCAAGGAGCCTCCACGATGGGGACACGAAGCGTGAGCCAGGGACGGCGCGATTTTCTTCGCAGGTCGGGTGCGGTGCCGTCCACGTTGCTGCTGTTGGCCCTCGGAAAAGCAAACTATGGCCGGGCCGACGAAGTTTCAGCTACACCCGCCTGCACCGACGAACAAGAACCGACCCGGCAGCAGACGGCAGGTCCGTTCTTCCTGCCACACTCGCCGCAACGCGCATCGCTGCTCGAGCCGGGGATCAATGGAACGAAGATCGTCCTGACCGGGCGGGTGCTGTCGACACGATGCAGGGCGGTGTCCGGGGCTTTGCTCGATTTCTGGCACGCCAATGACGCCGGGGAGTATGACGTCGAGGGGTTCCGGCTGCGCGGCCACCAATTCGCCGACAGCGAGGGACGCTACCGCCTCAAAACCATCGTGCCGGGTCTATATCCGGGGCGAACACGACACTTCCACGTGACGGTGCAGCCGCCGAACGGGCCGATCCTCACCACTCAACTGTACTTTCCCGGGGAGCCGCGCAACGTTCGCGATTTCCTGTTCGATCGCCGGCTGCTGATGACGATCGATGACCACGGCGAGCAAAAGGCGGCCCGGTTCGATTTCGTGCTCGCGCTCACGTAGTGCAAGTCTTCCTGACGGCGGCGGCGCTGCCGTGGTGGGTGCCCGGAGTCGCGTGGAGCGATCGCGCTACGGCGCCGGCTCGCCGGCGTCGGTCACGTGGACCGGATCCCCGACACGCACACCAAGCTGTGTCGCGGCGCTGCCGCGACTCACCGCAATCTCCACCAGCCCGATCGAGTTCTCATACCAGAAAGCCTGGCCGTCCGGAGCATCGGAAAAGACCCGGGCATAGGTGACGTCTCTGGCCGCAATGGCCAGCCGGGCATTCCTGGGCACGGTGCCTGCCCGCAGCCCGGTCAGCGCATTGCCATAGTGATCGACGTAAATGACTTCGGCCAGATCGTCCGCACCCAACCCCACACGCAAACCTGCGGTTTCAGTCAGCTTGTCGGGAGGCAGGTCGCCACGGCTGAGCCAGGCTGCCATCGGGGCGAACAGGTCGCGACCATGGAACGAGGCGGAGAGCATCGCGGGACGCCATGTAATGCGCCAGGTCCGGGTGCGCGTCGCGCGCGCCGCCACGACCGAGAGCAAACCGTTGTCCGGTCCGACGAACCACTGCGCGTCGGCTTGCAGCACCACCGCGTCGCGCTCGCCGCCCACGCCGGGGTCGACGACGGCCAGAAAGACTGTATCCGGCAGGTACCAGCGTCGAAGCGCGGCGAGCAGATGTGCCCCTGCCAGCGGGTCGTAATTCGGGGCAGTGTGCAGCACATCGATGAGGGTGGTGCCGGCTGGCGCGTGCCGCAGCAAGGCAACCTTCAACTGTCCGACATAGACGTCATCGGCACCGAAGTCAGTAAACAGCGCGATCATCGTATAGCCTCCTTCGAACCTTGCCCCGTCTTATCGACCACCGGAGCAGTTCGCGCTCGATCCGCACGCGGCGCTGAACCTTGCCCAGAGTCCGAGCGCGGAATCGCGTCGAAAGGCGACACGGTGGCTGGGGAGCGCGGGCCTATTCGCCGAGATGGGAGAGCGCGATCCGCGCGGGCTCGAGCGAAATCTGCATAAACCCTTCGAGCGGGTGGGCGAGGTCCTCGATCAGGAAAATAGCGCCGGAGACCGATAGCGCACAGAGGAAAAGCGTCGCAATGGCGGTTCGGTTGTTGGCGCTGACCAGGCCGAAACCGGCGAAGAGCATACTAAGCCAGAGCACCAGCACCGCCATGAATGGCGTTGGGATTGCGCCCTGCCCTGGGTGGAACAGTATCCAGCGCGTTTGGGCCAGGTCGTGGCTGCTGGCCAGCGCCTCCGATTGAAGCACGCGCTGCATGTCGTTTCGTGGTGCCAGTTCCCGAAGCTTTTGTTGAAACTGCACCATTCGCACCAGGCGCTGCGGAGCGTCCACGTTAGCCTTCCCGGCACGTGCCCCGGATGCAAACAGTTCCACGGCTGAGGCGTAGGTATGGCGCAGGAGCTCGCGGGCTTCCTTCGTCTCCGGGCCATAGTCGGCCAGGGAACGATCGATCACGATGACCGTAGCCGCCGTCTGCGTGAACTCGTCGTTGAGCCGGTCGAAAGAAACCTTTGCCGAGGCGATCAGGAGACCCAGGACGAGAGCCGCGAGCGTCGCCATCAGGCCGGCTCCCAACTTCACGATAACCGTCGAATCCTCGCTCAAGTGATGATCGGGAAGGAGAGTGCGGAGAGCCAGGCCGATCATCCCGCTGCCGAAGACGCACACAAACACGATCAAGGCGATTACCAATGAGCTCATGATTGACCTCTGCGGTTTGACTGGAAGTCACCCCCGCTAGAACGGGACTGGCGAAGACCATGTTTGAGTGCTGGGATGGTACACCTGCACCTGCACCGCAGTGCCCGACCGGGGATATCGCCTCCGCGCCGAAATCATGTCTCGTTGCCGGGCGGACTCTGGGCGTCCGCAATAGGGAAATCTAGATCGTCACCTCGAACGGCACTTCCTGGCCGTCCCCGCCCGAATCGGAATGCAGCCCGATAGAGGCCGTTCGAGAATATTGAGCGTGCGTCCACGCCTGGCTGCATGCTTGCACAGGCCGGGAGGACGTTCGTACACCGTATACATGCCAGCGCCACTCCCTCGAATAACGGCAGATTTTGTCAGCGAAACGGCGCGTCTGGATACCCCGGTCAGCGAGGTCGGGCGCTACGATTCTCGATTCGAGCGACGTCAACAGGCGTGTCGTGAGCATCCACAGAAAGGAGTGGCAGTGAAAATCGAAACAGTTGGCATCGTCGGTGCCGGTACGATGGGCAACGGAATCGGCCAGGTCGCGGCGCTCGCAGGACTGAAGGTGGTGCTGGTCGACGTCACGGATGCGGCACTCGCTAAAGGCGTCGCCACACTGACATCAAGTCTTGCGCGACTTGTCGAGAAGGGCAAGGTCGATGCGCCGTCACGCGACGCAGCGCTCACGCGCATCCAGACTTCGACCGATTATCAGCGGCTGGCTGCTGCCGATATCGTCATCGAGGCGGCCACGGAAAACGCCGACCTGAAGATCCGGATCCTTCGACAGATCGAGGCAGTGGTGCGCGACGATGCGATCATCGCGTCGAACACATCGTCGATCTCGATCACGACACTCGCCGCGACGATCGGCAGGCCGGAGCGCTTCATCGGCATGCACTTTTTCAATCCGGTCCCGTTGCTGCCGCTGGTGGAGGTCATTCGCGGCCTGCAGACCAGCGACGATACCGTGGCAGCCGTCTGCGAACTGACCGCGCGACTGGGCAAGTCGCCGGTCAATGTCAGGAATTCCCCGGGCTTCGTGGTGAACCGCATTCTGGTGCCCATGATTAACGAAGCGTTCTTCGTGCTGGCCGAGGGTGTCGCGACCGCGGAGGAGATCGACACGGGCATGCGTCTTGGGGCCAACCATCCAATCGGTCCGCTGGCGCTCGCGGATCTGATCGGGTTGGACGTCTGCCTCTCGGTGATGGACGTCTTCCTGAAAGACTTTGGAGATTCGAAATATCGCGCGTGTCCGCTGCTGCGCGAACTGGTGGCGGCAGGGCGGCTGGGACGCAAGACGGGACAGGGCGTTTATCGCTACGACAAGGCTTAGACGCATGTGTGCGTCGCCGTCTGGCGAGCAACCGGTATAAATCGTTCAGGAGAATTTCGTGAAAGTCGACCCGTGGGGACGGGCACTCTGAAAAAATGTAGTGGAAGCGGGCCATAAAGAAGAACCAGGGCGGCCCGGAGATAAAATTGAGTTTTGACCTGACCTTACTCAATTGAATCAATTCTCCTGCACCGTCCCCATCGCGCTGGTCAACGGCTTCCTTGCGGGCGCTGACCCGGCGGCGGTCGCACGAACGGCCGGGCAATCGGGTATCCCGCAGGAATTGCTCCATGAGCCTGGCGCCCGTGTCACGCGGGAGCAGTTTTCGACGCTCTATCGCCTGCTGGCGATAGAGCTCGACGACGAAATGCCTGGCATCTTCAGCCGGCCGCTACGCAATGGGACGCTGAAATATCTCTGTTTAAGTCTGCTTGATGCGCCGCGCCTGGAGATTGCGATGCATCGGTTCGGTCAGTTCTTTCATCTGATTGTCGATGACTTCAGGCTTGAATCGCGGCGCGAAGGTGCGCTGTGCTGCGTTGAACTTGTGCCGGATCCAGACGGCCCAGGCTTTGGCATCCTCGGCCGTGAACTGATGCTGAAGCTCGCGCACGGGGTTGCATCGTGGTTGATCGGAGAGAAAATTCCGCTATCCGGTGTGGAATTCGATTGCCGCCGTCCGCCCCGTGCGAGCGACTATCTGTACCTGTTCCCGGGGCCGGTCCAGTTCGGTTGCGCGCGAACACTCATGACATTCGATGCGACGTACCTGGATATGGCCATCCGGCAGCGCAAACCGGATCTGAAAAAATTCCTCGCGCGCGCGCCTGAAGACTGGATTTTTGTCTCGCTCGCGGAGCAGATGGTTTCCAACCGCACCCGCCAGTACATCGCAGCCTGCCTGCCGACGATCCCAGCCATTGAAGCTGTCGCGCGACATCTGCATTACTCCGTGCGCACGCTGTGCCGGCGGCTCGTCGCGGAAGGCACGACATTCCAGGCGATCAAGGACGAAGTACGGCGTGATATTGCCATTCAACGGCTGACAGGATCGGCTGATGCCATCGCGTCGATCGCCTACGACATCGGGTTCGGCAACACGACCGCATTTCACCGGGCATTCCGGCAGTGGACCGGCAGCACGCCCAAAACGTACCGCACGATGACTTGAGGGCGGCGCCACTTCCAGATTGTGGCGCGTAGCGCGGCAGCTTCCGTCAACAAAAAGGCGGATTTGGGTATCGGGCATGCGCGCCGCGACCGTTACGATGGCGCATCGAATCGCATTGCCACAACGCCCTGCGCTTATCAAAACTCCACAGGAAGAAAACTCGTGACCCGTTACGCCGCGCCTATCAAAGACATGCTGTTCGTGATGAAGGAACTGGCCGGTCTCGACGACATCACCGCGTTGCCCGGTTTCGAAGACGCGAATTTCGACACGGCACAGGCCATCCTCGAAGAATCGGCGAAGCTGTGCGGCGAAGTGCTCGCGCCGCTGAACGTCGAAGGCGATCGCAACCCGAGCGCCTGGAAGGACGGCAATGTCACCGCGACGCCCGGCTTCAGGGACGCCTTCCGCCAGTTCAGCGAAGGCGGCTGGCAGGGCGTGCAGCATCCGCTCGACTACGAAGGCCAGGGCTTGCCGAAGCTGAT
>NZ_JBNDML010000047.1:0-14427 GCF_050436565.1 Paraburkholderia sp. GAS42
CCATCAGGTGCCCGAGATCGACCTGACCGGCTGTCAGGGCGGCCGCTAAGCGATATCGACGGACATGATCCACGCGCCTGCCTCACGGAGGTCACATCGATGACCGCCGATGACCCACCTTGCACCCTCCGCACCGCCCGAGATGCCACTACACGGACGCCGCGGGTGGATGCATTCGTGAGCCGGTACCCACTATCGCAACCAGGGAGATGTAGATGCACGACGAGGCGCTGAACCCGACGCCGTCAGCCTATGCTTATCCACTGCTGATCAAGCACCTGCTGCATACGCCACTCGCCCACGCGCCCAACCAGGAGATCGTCTACAGAGGGCAGAAACGGTTGACCTACAGGACGCTGGACGAACGCATCGCGCGGCTCGCCAGCGGTCTGAGCCGACTCGGAGCGCAGCATGGCAGTACCGTCGCGGTCATGGACTGGGACAGTCATCGCTATCTCGAATGCTACTTCGCGATCCCGATGATGGGTGCCGTCTTGCAGACGGTGAACGTGCGGCTCTCGCCTTCGGAAATCGCCTACACCATCAATCACGCCGGCGCGGAGATCCTGCTCGTTCACACCGATTTTCTATCTGTGGTCGAAGCGATCAGGGACAAGCTCGAAACGGTGCGCACATTCGTCTGGATCGGTGAGGAAGGCAGCGAAGCGTGCGCGCACACGATTCCGTTCGCTGAAGAATATGAGTGCATGCTTGCCAGGAGCGAGCCCAGCTATGCGTTCCCGGATTTCGACGAGAACACACGGGCCACCACGTTCTACACGACAGGCACCACCGGCTTGCCCAAGGGCGTCTACTTCTCACATCGGCAACTGGTGCTGCACACGATTACCGGTATGGCCGCGCTGGCGAGCCCGGTGTCGGGGCAACGCTTTCATCGCGGCGACGTGTACATGCCCCTTACCCCGATGTTTCATGTTCACGCCTGGGGCATGCCCTACATCGCCACCGTGCTCGGTGTGAAGCAGGTTTATCCAGGACGCTATGTGCCGGAGCGGCTCGTGCAACTGATACGCGACGAAGCAGTCACGTTCTCGCACTGCGTCGGCACGATTCTGCACATGCTGTTGGGCTGTCCAGAGGCAAAGGATGTCGATCTGGGCAAGTGGAAAGTCATCATCGGCGGCGGCGCATTGCCTCACGGCCTCGCGCGCGCGGCGCTCGATCGTGGCATCGATATCTTTACCGGCTACGGCATGTCCGAGACGTGCCCCATGCTGAGCCTCGCGCAGTTGAAACCGGGCAGTGGGGGCATCGACACGGACGAGGCGGTGCGCCTGCGCTGCAAGACCGGTTATCCCGTGCCGCTCGTCGACTTGCGCATCGTGAATGAGGACATGGAAGACGTCGCGCACGACGGCAAGGCATACGGAGAGATCGTCGTGCGCGCACCGTGGCTTACCCAGGGCTATCTGAAGAATCCGGAGGCGTCCGGGCAGCTCTGGGAAGGTGGCTATCTGCATACCCAGGATATTGCCAACATCGACGCTACGGGCAATCTGCAGATCACCGATCGCATCAAGGACGTGATCAAGTCAGGCGGCGAGTGGGTCTCGTCGCTCGAAATCGAGAGCCTGATATCGCAGCATCCAGGTGTTGCGGAAGTTGCCGTGATCGGTGTCAAGGATGAGAAGTGGGGCGAACGGCCCGTGGCGCTGGTTGTACCCAGGATGGACCTAACCACAACGCTTACTGAGGATGATGTCAAAAAGCACGTCCTGGCGTTCAGCAAGAAAGGACAGATCTCGAAGTACGCGGTGCCGCAGATCGTCAAGCTCGTCGAGGCGCTCGAAAAAACGAGCGTCGGCAAGCTGAACAAGAAGCGTCTCCGCGAACAGTTTAGCTAACCGGTGAAATTGAGGAGACTAGACGATGAGCATCCCGGGATATAGCGTAGCAACGCTTGACGAGTTCGTTGGCAAGGAGTTGGGCGTATCGGATTGGGTGACCATCGATCAGGCGCGCATCGACGCCTTCGCGCAATGCACGGGCGACAACCAATGGATCCACGTAGACATGGAGCGTGCGGCACGCGAGAGCCCGTTCGGCGGCACGATTGCCGACGGTTATCTGACGCTTTCGTATCTTCGGATTTCATCAGACCCCGTGCTGAAAATCCTGGCATGGTCGCCTCGCTATCGTACCCGTCGCCTGCAATCCGTTTCCGGCGCCTCAGACGCCGGAATCATCTGACCCGGAGGCCTCCCGGCGGCGACGTGGCGGGCAATCAAAGGAAACCAGACCGTCCCCGCCTTCTTCCCAGGCGGGGACGGCCGGTACATCCGGTCTGGCTCAGTGCACGGCCGCGTGAATCTCGGCGATGTAACCGCCCGGGAACTGCACGAGCGCGGCGTCGCGGCCACCCGAGGTGAACGGCTGCACGAGTACGGTCGCGCCGGCCGCCTGCGCTTTCTTCAGCGTGTCGGCGAGATCCTTGACCTCGTAGCCGGTCAACTCGTGCCCGAACGGGTAAGGCAGATGGCCGTCGGTCACGAGGACGGTGATCTTGCCGAAGCCTGATTCGATCCGCACGCGCCGATACGTGTCGGCCGGCCGGCCAATCTCGATGCCTGGAGCCTGGCGGTCATCGGACACGAGCTTGCCGTGCGAGAACACGACGAAATCGTGGATGAGCGCGTTCGCGCGCTTCGGCGACACATACACGCGATTTTCCGGCACCGTCTCCAGCGGATCGTAGTGCGGCGCCTGCTTGTGCCAGTACAGTTGCATGTGCACACCACCCGGCCACGAGATCAGCGCATCACGCCCGATCGGATCTGGGAACGTGTCCACGTATACATCCGCGCCATGCGCCTTCGCCGACTTCACCGCCGCATCCATGTCGGTCACGAGATAGCCGGTGCGCTCACTGCCGAACGGGTACGGAACCGGCGTCTTGAAGCCAAATACTGACAACGTGCCGGCCGGCGTGAACACGAGCTGCGACATCGTCTGGCTCGGCGTCGGCGTCACCTGGAAGACGCCCTGCTGCGACTTATGGCCGCCAAACGTCGCGACGAAGCTGTCGGTGAACCTGTCGACGTCCTCGGGCGCGACGTAGACGTGTGTCGTGTCGTACTGCGGCCCTACGGCCAACGACGGCGCCGCCGCGGGCCTGGCTAGCACCGGGGGGCTGGCTGGCGCCAGCGATGACCCCACGGCGAGTGTGCCCGCGACCAGCGCGGTTACAGCGAGGGAACGGAATTTACGCATGATGTTGAAAGTTCCTCTGTGATGCATGATGGTGAAAGTTCCTTTTTGGGTTCAGTTATGCCTTGCCACGGGACCGGTGAGCGTCGTTGGCCAGATACGTCACGGCAATAAAGGCGGCAATCAGCCCGAGGTGCTCAAAAAAACCGTTCAATGCGATGAAACGTGCATTGCCAGTCAGACTCCAGAAATTGTTGGCGACCAGCATGGCAATGGCGGTCAGTGCGGACAGACCGCCTGCGCCCAGCCAGACAAGCCGGTTGAAAACCACGCAGAAAGAGCCGCCCAGTTCGACGACAATCGCCAGCGTCGCCCACAGCGCCCCTGGATGCAGGCCGAAATGCTCCTGCTCCAGAATGGCGTCATGGAAATGCGCGAGCTTGTCGATGCCCCCGATCAGATACGCAGACACGAGGGCGAGCCGCGCCAGCGGCAGCACCCACGACCGTGCCAGCAACGCGGCCACCCACGACGGATTTCCCTGTAGCGCGCCTGTCCTCACGTCAGACCGCCCAGCAGGAGCAGCCGAGCGCGCCCCAGAAGCCATGCAGGTCCGAGGTCGGCGCATTGGCCGTCCACGCGCGGGCATGCGCGTGACCGTGCACACCGCATGCCGTCGCACAACCACACGACGCCGCTGCGACCTGCTGCAGCGCCGCTTCGCCGTTGCCGCTCGCGTTCTTCCACGCGGCAAAACCACCAAAGCGACGCACCGGCGACCAGTCCGGCATCGCGGGCGGCGGTGCGCTGTCGTCGAACGACGCGAATTCACCCGTGCCGTATACCACCTTGCCACCCACCACGGTCAGCAGCGACGTGGTATCGGCAATCTCGTCCTCAGCGCACGCAAAGAAGTCGCGGTCCGGGACGATCAGGTCGGCAAACTGACCTGCCTCGATCCGGCCTTTCTTGCCCTCCTCATTCGAGAACCAGGTCACATTTTCGGTCCACATGCGCAGGGCTGTTTCGCGATCAAGGCAGTTCCGCTGCGGATACATCTGCAGACCACCCACCGTCCTGCCCGTCACCAGCCACGACAGCGATACCCAGGGGTTGTACGACGCGACCCGTGTTGCGTCCGTACCGGCCGAAGTCCGGATTCCCTTCTCCAGCATCTTCGCAACCGGCGGCGTGGCCTCGGCTGCCTTCGCACCGTAACGCTCGACAAAGTACTCTCCCTGGTACGCCATCCGGTGCTGCACCGCGACGCCACCACCCAGCGCAGCGATTCGGTCCATCGACCTCTCGGAAATCGTCTCGGCGTGATCGAAGAACCAGTTGATGCCGGCAAGCGGCACGTCCCTGTTGACCTTCTCGAACACGTCGAGCGCGCGGCTTATCGTTTCGTCATAGGTCGCATGCATACGCCACGGCCAACGGTTCTCCGCCAGTACGCGCACGACGTCTTCCAGCTCTCCCTCCATCTGCGGGGGCATATCCGGACGCGCGACACGGAAGTCCTCGAAGTCCGCCGCCGAGAACACCAGCATCTCGCCTGCGCCGTTGTGGCGGAAGTAATCGTTACCCTGCTTGTACTTCGACGTCTTCGTCCAGTTCAGGAAGTCTTCCTTCTCCGCCTTCGGCTTTTGCGTGAACAGGTTGTATGCGAGACGGATCGTCAGCTGGCCCTCGTCGGACAGTTTCTGGATAACCTCGTAATCGTCCGGATAGTTCTGGGAGCCGCCGCCCGCGTCGATCGCACCGGTCACGCCCAACCGGTTAAGTTCGCGCATGAAGTGGCGTGTCGAATTCACCTGATAGTCGAACGGCAGCTTCGGACCCTTCGCCAGCGTCGCGTACAGGATCGATGCATTCGGCTGCGCGAGCAGCAGGCCGATCGGATTGCCGGCGCTGTCTCGCATGATCTGTCCTCCCGGGGGCTCCGGCGTGTCCTTCGTGTAGCCGACCACGCGAAGAGCCGCCGCATTCAGTAGCGCGCGATCGTACAAATGCAGAATGAACACGGGTGTATCGGGCGCAACCGCATTCAGCTCTTCGATCGTGGGCAAGCGTTTCTCGTCGAATTGATGCTCGGTGAATCCACCTACCACGCGTACCCATTGCGGCGCCGGAGTGACGGCAACCTGCTCGCGCAGCATGTCCATCGCGGTGGCAATGGAGCGCACGCCATCCCAACGCAGCTCCATGTTGAAGCTCAGTCCGCCGCGAATGATGTGAATGTGATTGTCGATCAGTCCGGGCAGTACTCTGCGCCCCTTCAGGTCGATCACCCGGGTTGATGACCCTGCGAGCAGCAGGACCTCGACGTCGCTGCCCACCGCCGCAAACTTGCCATCCTTGATCGCAACAGCCGTTGCCGTGGGGTTCGAACGATCCAGCGTCGTAACCCGGCCGTTGTGGAGGATCAGGTCCGGTTGAGTAATGGTAATGCTCATGAGTGTTCCTCCTCGTTGCCAACAAGCCCCCGGTTTGCCTGCAACACGGCATGACCCGACCGGGTGCTGGAAAGACGACCGGTTCCGCTCGCCTGATGCGATAGGGCCGGTGGCGTCGAATAACCCAACAATTGCCTCGCGGACGGAATCGCCTGCTCGCCGATCAGCATGCCCAGCAGGCCCAGCAGTGCGACAAGCGGAGGTGCTGGCGAACGTACATTGATCAGGCTATAGATAATGCCGACCAGGATGCCGGCGCCTAGCGATAACAGATAGAGTTTCATTGGTCCTGCCTTGACGTCGAAGTATCGGATTGAAGCGCGCCAGTCGCTCGAGTTAATCACGCAAAGCGGCGAGATCGACTGGCTGCATCGCGAATCAAAGACCGTGGAAACCTACGACTATTCACAGAAAAATCAGACGACTCGATTTAGTCACGCGGCGTCGATAATATGATAAATACATCGTTATCCTGAATAAATAACGATCACCGTGTTGCTGATCGCTGTCACCGGTCAACCTGCACTTCGATTATCGCCACCGGCTCGACCGCGGCGATAATCGACCAAGGCCGAGCGGGTATGACAAATCTTGTTCAGTGTCCCTCGGAACCGCCGAACATTGTCTTCGCATAGATCAGACCTAGTCCGTAACTGCCGCCATGCGCTACCGAGGTTTGAACTGTTTCATTGTAGGTTTCGGTCCGAGCCCAATCGCGTTGCAACTCGAGCAAATACTGCAGCGACGTCATCGGGCGTGCGCCCTGTTGGACGAGACGATCTAGCGCGCGTTGATGCGCTTCGTCCGAAACATCGCCGCACGCATCAGTGATCACGTACACCTCAAACCCCTGATCAAGCGCTGAAAGCGCCGGCCCGACGACACAGACGCTGGTCCAGAGACCCGCCATCACGATGCGTGATTTTCCGATTTCGTTTACGCGAGCTGTGATGCGAGGGTCCTCCCACATATTCATGTTAGTCCGATCGATCGTCGTCTGACCAGGAAATGTCGAGCTGATTTCGTCGAAAATCGGACCGGAGAAGGCCTTTTCTGCGACGGTAGTCAGAATCGTCGACACGCCAAACTCGCGGGCCGCCTTCGCGACCAATGCGACATTGTTGCGCAGAAGAACCGCATCGATCGACTTCGTCGCGAATGCCATCTGCGACTGATGGTCGATCATGATCAATGTGTGATCGTTAGGGGACAAAAGGGTCTTTCCGGGCTTCGCTTGTGCTTGGGTCATCTTCAATACTCCAGTCGATTGGGTATGCGCGACATACATCGATTGCGCGGTTTTTTGCAATCTCTAGCATGCGTTCTCGTGATGTCACATCCACTTCCGAATTCTCACGATACGCATGAAACAGACGGTGCGTGAACGCATGCCGGCGGATGAACTCGACGGTGGTCCACCAGTTCATCAGGCCGCTCGTGCGTTGAGGAGAAGTTTGGATGACATCATCGGTATTAGCCAATTCGAAATACTTGCAAGGCCGATTACTAGCGCTAATCGATCCGACACGTGAAGCGAACCGCGTACTTATCGCGAGGTGCGCCCGGCTGGAGGTTCAGGGCGCCACGCGATACGCTTCTCCGGTAACCATTTCAACGAAATCGAAAATCAGTGAATCGCGCTCTTTCAAACGCGAGGACATTTGAACCGACATCGGCTCCATGTCATTGATGAGCCGATATTTGATTGTCTGCCGAAATGATGTGAACGGGTAGATCGCACCGGTCACTACTTCTAGTCCCTGTTCGATCAGCCTAGATGGCCCCAATCGATGCTGTTTTTTTTGCGCGGCGATTTGCTGCGCCGTGTTCATCTCGTGGCGCTCAACCGTGATGGCCAGATATAGCGCCTGAAACTGGATCAACGCGAGCAGGATGAACGGCGGATTGGCATCTCCAATGTGGCCAACCGAGGGCTTGAAACTCTGATAGCCCGCCGCTTCCCGAATAACCCGTAGCGCCTGCTCTACCTGCCGGATGATGGCATAGACGCTGTCGCGTAGTGCTCGCTTGGCAGAGTCAACGTTACACCACGCCGATCACGGTTGAGCAGGCGCACCTAAACGCGCCTATCGACCGGAGGCGCGAGGCGCCGTAGTGCGGGCTTGCGCGCAACGCGCTTCTTCAGCCGCCAGATCGAGAAAGTCAAGTATCAGTGAATTGCGTTCGTTTGTGCGCGACAGCATCTGGACCGTTACGGGCTTGAGGCCGTTGATCTGCCGGTAGCGCAAAGTTTTTGGGAGCGACGAGAATAAGTATGTAGTGCCGATCATTGCGCCGAGCCCTTGTTCGACGAGCGTGACGCCAACTTGTACCTGCGTCGTTTTATAGATAAAGTTTGGGGTGAAGCCGGCTCGCTGGAACTGGGCAACCATCGAGTCATAAAGCGGCGCATTGACCGCACGTGCCGAGCCGATCAGGCGCTCCTGCGCAAGATCGCAAAGGTTCAGGCAGTCGACGTTTGCCAGGCGGTGATCGCTGCGCATCAACAAGACCCAGTCTGCTTCGAACAGCGGCTGAACCAGTATGTCGTCGTTATCTGGTGCAGTGTCGACCAGTACGCCGAAGCCGATGTCGATATGTTCCTTAGTCAGCGCGGTGATCTGCTGCGCCGTGTTCATCTCGTGGCGCTCGATCGTGATGTCCGGATATAGTGTCTGCAGACGAATGAGCGCGGGCGGAATAAACGGCAGATTCGCGTACTCGACCAGACCGATCGAGAGCCTGGATTCTCGACTGCCCGCGGCATCCTGCGCCTCACGCAACGCGCGCTCAACCTCAGCGAATATGGCATCGGCGCTGTTCCGCAGAGCCTCGCCCGAAGCGGTCAGCGTCACGCCGCGCCGGTCGCGGTTCAGTAATTGCGCGCCCACCAGTTCTTCCAGTTTCGCAATCTGCTGGCTAAGCGCAGATTGCGTTATCGACGCCAGGTCGGCCGCCCGGCCGAAATGGAGTTCCCGCGCAAGAATCGAGAAGTAGCGCAGTTGACGCAATTCAATCGCTTTCATGTGGCTCTCAAGTCGAAGGTCCGTTGTCAGTCCGGCAGATCGCTGCCGTCCACTGCTTGCGGGTATTGGCCAGGTGCGCCACGCCGACCCCGGCTACCGAACGTAGAAAACGAACCAGGCGCGCCTCTCGCACTGTCGGTCTCGGCGACACCGATTCAGTCGGGCCGAACTCTTGCAACAAGCACAACCAGAAGCCTTCCACATGCTTCTTCGCAAAACGGCGATATCGACGTGCTCGCCTGGGCGCAAGCCTCGTCTCTCCAGTTCGAGCTGGCCCACGCTGCTCCGGCACATCCGTTACTTTCTGGCGGTCGTCTCTGCTTCATCTGCAACACTCCTGCTGCTTGCGCAGGCTTAAGTGTGTTGCATCCACCGGTTGAATCCGCATTTGCAAGCGGTCGTTCTGAGTGAATCGGTTGGCCACGGGCACCAAACGCCGCGGTAGAACGCGACCACGAGCGGTCTTTGCGCCAGCCGAGCGGCCGACGATACGTTGTTGCCGTCCTGGTCTTTCAGCCTGAAATACGGCGTACGGTGTCCGGCCTTGATTTTGTGCCGCCCGCCTGACCGCTCGCGATCGGTTCGGCAGCATGACCGGATGTATTACCGGCGCCGCGTTGCAGGGGGATGCTTGGCCGCCTTGAAGTCGGCCCTCAAGGCGTCGAGTGTCTCCCGCATCGACATGACACTTCTCCATAGATTCCTGAAGGCTGGACGAATCACGCGGCAGAGGGCGTAGCGGGCACGTGCTCGGGCTTCGTCCACTCGTTGCCCTTCATGAAAGCGTCGTACGGTGTATGCACGATGTGATTCGTGTAGTTGCTCATGACCTTGGTTGCGACACCGAGAATCACTTCGAGCACGTTGCGGCGTGTATAGCCGGCCGCGAGGAAGGCTTCCACTTCCGCGTCCGGAACGAATCCGCGTTCGCGCACGACAATCGTCGTGAAGCGATGTAGCGCCTCCAGCTTCGCGTCCGGCAACGCCGCGCCGGCGCGAAGCGCGGCGATCACTGCCGGGTCCATCTTGATCATCTTTGCGAGCGTGCTGTGGCCCGCCATGCAGTAGTGGCAGTTGTTCTCAAAGTTCGACGTCAGATAGACGACCTGCTGCTCGTGAGGCGTGAGTGTGCTTTTAGCAAAGAGATCCCACAGCGCCGTATAGCCGGCGAGCAGTTCCGGTGATTCGGCCATGTGCGCCTGGAGGTTCGGTACAAAACCGAAGGTACGCTTCGCTTCTTCAAGGGTGGGCTTCGACGCTACGGGTGCGGTGGCGATCGTGTAGGACTGGAAGGAATTCATGATCTGCTTCTTGTCGGTTGACGGTGAGTAGATGATGAAGCGCAAGGCGCTCGAGAAGAAGATGGGCGCTATCGATAACAGTCATTCCCCGCAGGAATGGACCGCGCCCTCAACGACGCAGGCTCCAGTGGCATGTTCGCTATCCGCACAACAGCCCGATTAGTTTCCTCATGCGTCGAATCGCTTGGCATGCACCGCGCAATGCCGAACCATACTGGCCTCAGATTGGGATCAGGGATTACCCCGCAAATCGAAATTCACCCTTGTGAACAAACTGCTTAATTACGAGCGATCGCTTTCCTAGACTTGGTATCACCTGCTACGGACAACAGTTCGCAGCAAATCCAGGACTGGAGGTTCATTATGAAATCGCTCATTCAAGCCATTGCAGTTGCCGCGGTACTCGGCGTCCCGACCGTTTCGTTTGCTCAGTCGGACGCCAGCGCCGCCATGAACAACTCCGCTGTGTCAGGCTACGGTGGTGTGGCCGATGACACATCGGTGTCGGGTTCACATCATCCGCTTCGCGCACTAGATCATTCGATCCATTCGATGGAACATGCGATCCGTGCGTCGATTCGCCGCGACCCCAATGACGGCATGAAACCGATTTACTTTGGTGCACGTTAGGCCCTAACGTTTCCCAGTCGTTGTCGGCCCGGCCGGCGAGCGCGAGCGCTGCCGCCCAGGCCGATCGCCGCGCCACCGGGGCGGCGGCACGGGTAGTCGCAGGCTTCAGCAGTTGGCGCACGGACCGGTACCCGGGTGTGTCGGCGCTGAGGTGGCGGCGCGCCCTGGCGTTCGCGATGGCGGTGAGGACCGCCGCGATATCACCTGCTGCAACCGTACACCGGCCAGGCGCGCGCTTGCCATCATCCAGCGAGAGCTTCCAGCTCTTCTCGCACAGTTCAAGTGCCATGTACAGCCGGCCACCTGCCGTCGCATTCTGCCCATGAAGGGCTGTGCCAGGCGCATCCAATCGTTCTGTCCTTGTCAGAATTGCGTCCGGTCGCTGAGTTCCCTATTCCATTCCGGAATTATAACTATCGCTCAGTAGCCTCTACTGCCTGGTGGCGTTTGCAGCCAACATGTCGTCACCCAATACTCTTTTGAGGATGACGTCATGAGCAAGCTTTTCAGCCATACGAAAGTCGGACATTTCCATCTGCAACACCGTGTCGTGCTTGCGCCGCTCACGAGAATGCGCACTGAGCCGGGCAACGTCCCGGGTGATCTCATGGTCGAGTACTACACGCAACGTGCGACGGACGGCGGGCTGCTCATTTCCGACGCAACGGCCGTAGCCCAGCTCGGCATTGCTTACGTTGAGGCGCCCGGAATTTATACTGAGGAACACGTTGAGGGCTGGAAGCGGGTGATCGACGCCGTCCATGCCAAGGGTGCTCGTATATTCCTGCAAATGTGGCATGCAGGACGTCAGGCGCATCCGGCCAATACCGACGGCGTCACGCCCGTTGCGCCGTCCGCATTGCGTTCGCTTGAGTACGCTGCGATTCGCGATGAGAACGGCCAGATTGCCGAGGCGGAACTGCCCGTTCCCCGCGCGCTCGAAACGAATGAGATTCCGGGCATTGTCGAGCAATTCCGTCGCAGTGCTGTGCTTGCGAAGCAGGCCGGATTTGACGGCGTTGAGCTTCACGCCGCGAACGGTTACCTGTTCGAACAATTTCTGCTCGATGGGACGAACCACCGAGACGACGTGTACGGCGGTCCGATCGAAAATCGCGCTCGCTTCCTCTTCGATACGCTCGACGCGGTCGTTTCCGTCTGGGGTCCTGGCCGCGTGGCCGTCCGTCTTTCGCCGAGCGGTACGTACGGCACGATGTCCGATAGCGACCCGCATGCGACGTTCGGTTACGTGGCAGAACGGCTGAATCAGTATGATCTCGCCTACCTGCATGTTATTGAGCCTCGCATTCGGGGTATCGTGGAGAAGGAGACGAGCGATCTCGACGTTTCCTCGAAGGACATTCGCCGGATCTACAAAGGCACGATCATCGCCGCGGGCGGCTTCACGCGTGAGAATGCCGAACAGATTATCGTCGACGGCCACGCAGATCTTGTTGCCTTCGGCCGGATGTTCATCTCCAATCCCGATCTGCCGGAACGGCTGCGTAGCGGTGCGCCGCTCAATCGATACGACCGCGCAACGTTTTACGGTGGTGACGCCCGCGGTTATACCGACTACGAGTCGCTGTCTGAGGGTGTCGTGGCCTGATTGAATTCGTAGGGTCGCGAGCAGGGTAGCGGGGTTGTTGACTCCGTCGCCCTTTGAGTGCATCGAGCAAACGTAGGCCGGCGCGCTGCGAGCGGTTATGCGTCGTCGGTATAACTGTTATGAGAAGTGCGGTCTATTCGACGCTACAGTGAGCGTCCAACATTGATGTCACAAAGCCGAGGGGAGCTCGACTGAATGGGGACGCTCGCAGTGATGCGAGCCAGGTGCTTGAGGACTATGGGTTCCGGGATGTTGCAACAGATGTTGAGTATCCACCGGACTGGTGACCGGACCGGCAAGCAATATTGTTGTCCAGATCGCCACTGCAGCGGCAATGCCTCGGCCCGGCTTGCGCCAGATTGTTCCGGGTCTGCCACGGGAGGAGAACAAACCTGGCTCGGAGATGACGACGAGAATGCGCTGCCAGCGACAAGGAAGGCGACCAGGCAGACGTCGAGGGCGACAGGCCGTTCACAGGTGGCACGCAATCGAGTGAAAAGTTCAGACATCGTTGCACCGATCTGAAGTTCGAGCCGTTCGTGGCAAGGACTGGCGAATTTAATCCGCGAGGAGTGGAAAGAAGACGATGGCCTGGCCATTGAGCCGTGGCATATGCACCACGGAATCAAGGAAGTGTCCATCGCCAAAGTCGAATGCCATGACGTTGTCGCGCGCAACGCAATACAAATGTCCGTCGGGACCGAACCGTAAGCCTCGGGGTTGATGGAAGCCGACCCCGGGTGGAGGGGCAAATACACGCACCAGGCTGCCGGTCGAGCGGTCATATTCACGAATGCTCGTCACGGCGTCGGGCGCGCGAAACGGAAATTCGCTGGATACGATGATGTTTCCGTTGGGCGCGATCGCGAGATCCAATGGACTCATTGCGTCGTCCGTGATGAATCGGGACGCTAGCGGCGTGCCGTCTGCGTCGAATACAGCAATGCTGTTTTCCCCTTCGCCCCCCGGGCCGATGCCCGAGGCCAGATAGAGGGTTCCGTCTTCGGCCGACGCGAAACCGCGGGGAAACGGAACGATCCCTGTAGGTAGGACCTTTTGCGGCGCACCGGCAAGATCGGCGGCAAACGCGACGATTGTCCGTGCGCTGCGCATGCCGACCAGGTATTTGCCGTCGGGTGCAAGGTTGCCGCCTCCCGCATTGAGCCCCGGGATCTCTCCTGTGTCCCGTACCACATTTCCGCTAGCGTCCAGTGCGAGGATTCGATCGCTGCCGCTATTCACATAGAGAAGCCGTCGATTCGCGCTCACGCTCAGGCCGCGGGGATCCGTGATGCGAGGATCCGCGCTAAACGTCCCGCGTGCTGTTCCGTCGAGGGCAAAAGAAAGAAGCGAACCATATCCGTCGCCGTTGGCGCCGGATGCACTGGTGACGAGAATTTGCATGTTGGCGTTCTGCGAAGATAGTCTGTTGCGGTTCGAAGCAGTCTATCTACGTCGGGAGCGCGGCGCCACGCGCCTCGCGGCATAGCAGTTATCGCCTGCGGGAATAGCGCCTGCGACCAGGTCGGGCCGATGCTGACCGCAAGCCGGCTAGCAGCCTGTCACTCATCCATGCACGAAATGCCGTCTTCAGCGAAGCATTCCGGCTCGAACCGCAGGCTGAAGTCGACTCGGCGATACTGTTTCAAGGGCAAGCGCGCTCGGTGAGGACCTCATTGCCTGTCTGAGGGTTCTGCCGTGAATTGGCGCATTGAAGTCTCGCGAGTTCTGAGGCGAGGATTATCTCTCTGCCGTTCGACGGCATATCTCGTCCGCGGGACCGCGGGCGGTAGATCGCATCGCCGCCGCGGATAGGTTTGCCGCTCAATGCGCAGCGTCCCGATGAGCGGGCGGAAAGGATACGGCGGAGCGTAACGGCCCGCTGAGAGAGGATGTCTGTGCCGCACGCCTTGGCTGAAGACTAGTCTTTGCGCGGTGGGAAAACTATTGTACGGTCGGTTACGGTCTGTCTTCCTTCGCGTAATTGCTCTATACAAACGGCAAGCCGGTCGCAGCGTGTGTGCCAGCTCCAGTCGAAGTCGCACAGCGGCTTGAAGTTGCCCAGGCGTGCATCGCGGATACGTCGCTCCAGCGAACGGTCAATTGGTCTGGCGGCATGCCTTTCGCTCGCCACGATCACCGTGGGGGGCGACAATGATTTCGTCCGGTGTACCGACATTCATCTTGGCCGGTAGTGAGGAGTCGGAGGCGGCGTAGCCGCCGGAGACGACGAACTG
>NZ_JBNDML010000048.1:0-12107 GCF_050436565.1 Paraburkholderia sp. GAS42
AACCAGCGTTACATCTTGCATGATGGCCTCCCAGGAAAAGAGAACACCCTACCGCACTACCCGCGCGCAGGGCGGGGGTGACCATCTCATTACTCGCGCATGGGGAGTTCGCGTTGTGGAAGACGTAAGCGCGAGACCTGTTCTCCGCACAGCAATAAGGCAGAGCCTCTCAGGACGCCGCGACAAACGCAGTCCCGCGAAAAGTCACCGCAAACTGCTGAATAGCTGAACCACCAGATCGCGCAGCCAGCGATTTCCCGCTTCGTGGTGATAGCGGGCGTGCCAGTGCTGCCGCACCGCAAATCCCTCCACCGGTATCGGACACGGATGCACCGACAGGTCATTCACCGTCGCCAGCGTCTCGCCGATATGCCGCGGCAGCGTGGCAATCAGGTCGGTGCTCTTGATGATGGCCCCGAGCCCGAGAAAACCCGGCAGCTCGAGTACAACGTCCCTCTCAACGTGCTCGCGCACAAGAGCCTGCTCCAGCAGTTGCGCCCCGGTCCCTGCCACGATGGCGACATGGCCTTCCGCGCGGTACTGCTTAAGCCCGACCTTTCCGCGCACGCGCGGATGATGCTTATTCATCAGACACACCCAGTCCTGCGTGTACAACTGCTGCTGGTAAATGTTGCCGCCGAGCCAGGGCACGTGACCGATCGCAAGGTCTGCCTCACCTGATTCCAGCGCGCGTTCGGTATTGCCGTCGATCCTGGCCGCTTCGAGGCGGATCCCCGGCGCCTGCGCGCGCACGTGCGCCAGCATTCGAGGAAGCAACGTGATGTGGCTCGCGTCGGTCATGCAGATGCGGAACCGCCGCTTTGCGGTGGTGGGATCGAATGCAATCTCCCACGCAAGGAAGCGCCGCAGTGATTCAAGAATCTCCCTGCACGGGCCGATAAGCGCATCGGCTTGCGGCGTCGGTGCCATACCGCCAGGCGTACGTATGAACAGCGGGTCTTGCAGATGCTCCCGCAAACGCCCGAGCCAGATGCTGATCGTCGGCTGACTCTGTCCGAGCTGCTCCGCGACGCGTGTGACGCTGCGGACATCGTAGAGAAGATCGAAAAGCTGCAGCAGCTTCAGATCGGGGAGTTCTGCCGGGTTCATAGCAATATTGTCTGGCGCAATGACGTCATTGTATCCATTGCATTGCGGACATGAGCGCCGAATCGTATCTTGATCTCCAGATTATGGAGACGACAGTGAAGATTGCGATTCTGGGTGCGGGTGCGCTGGGCTGCGCCATTGGCGCGGCGCTGACCGAAGGCGGCAACGAAGTCTGGCTGCTGAACCGCTCGGCGGCACACATAGAGGCCATGCGACGCGATGGTCTATGCGTAGACGATGCGAACGGCTCGCGTCGCGTGAAAGTCCGCGCGGCGACGCGGGCCGCGGAGGCCGGCGCCGTCGATCTGGTCGTCGTGCTGGTCAAGTCATTTCATACCGATGCGGCGATGCGCGGCGCCCTCGCGCTGATCGGACCCGACACGCTGGTCCTGTCGTTGCAGAACGGCCTTGGGCACGAAGATGTGCTCGCCGACATCGTGGGGCGCGAGCGCGTGCTGGCCGGCAAGACGTACGTCGGCGGCGTGATGCGCAATCCGGGGCACATCGAGTCCGGCGTCGCCGGCAAGGCGACTTACATCGGCGAACTCGATGGCCGGATCACCTCCCGCGTGACGGCGATCGCTGAAACCTTCAACGCCGCCGGACTGGCCACCGCGGTCAGCGACAACATCGTCGGCACGATGTGGGACAAGCTGCTGGTCAATGTCGCAACCGGCGCGCTGACGGGCACCACGGGCCTGACCTACGGTCAGCTTTACGACGAACCGCTTCTGAAGACGGCGGCGCTCGCAGCGGTCGCCGAAGCGATCGCGGTCGCCCAGGCCGCAGGCGTAACGCTCTCCACCACCGATCCCGAACGCCCGTGGACCCTCGCCGGCGAGGGACTATCCGCCACCTTCAAGACTTCGATGCTGCAAAGCCTCGAAAAAGGCTCCATCACCGAAATCGACTTTATCAACGGCGCGGTCGTGCGCTGGGGACAACGGCACGGCGTGCCGACGCCCGTCAACGCGACGCTGGTGGCGTGCATCAAGGGCATCGAGCGCGCCATGACCGACCGACAACACAGGGAGACAACCGCATGAACGGCAGCAAGGCTTATCTGGAGCATGTCGCCATCTGGGTGAAGGACATCCACTGGCACATCCGTTTTTTCGAAGACGTTCTCGGCATGACGATGCGCGAGGTCGACGGCACCGTCGAGGAACCCCGTCAGTACTGGACGCTCGGCGGTCTGCAATTCATCCATAACCCGCAGCATGACGCGCCTGAAGGCCGCCTGGGCCACCTGGGTGTCATGTGCGAAGACATGGAGGCCGCGCTGGCTGCCGCGCAAAAGTATGACGTCAGCGAAATGCCACAGGGACGCAACTGGTTGCGCCTGCCGGACGGCCTTGCTGTCGAACTGATTCAGGCCAGGCCTGCCACCCGCGTCGCGCAGGCGCTGGCGATCAATCCGCGTTCAGAGGTGTGACATGACGATCATTGAAAAATACTGGGATAACGCCCGCGAAGGCGACGAGTGCGTGAGCCCAACCTATACCGTAACCAAAGAACGCATCCTGGCCTACGCCGACCTCACGGGCGATCACACACCGGTTCATGTGGACGAGGAATACGCGAACGCGAGCCACTTCGGTTCGATCGTCGCACACGGTCTGTTTGGCCTGTCTATCGCCGATGGGCTCAAGACGCAAAGCGACTACCGCTTCCTGCCCGGCATGTCGCTCGGGTGGACGTGGGACTTCAACCTGCCGATCAAGGTCAATGACGTGCTGCATGTCAAGTTCCGCGTGGGCGCGATGCGGGCAAGCAAGAGCCGTCCCGACTGGGGGATCGTCGTACTGCCGTCCGAACTGATTAATCAGGACGGAAATGTCGTTCAGCATGGCGAGCATCGTCTGATGGTGCCGCGCCGACCGGGAGCATTCTGATGCAAGCACGTCCTCTCGAAGGTATTCGCGTCGTCGATTACAGCCATTTTCTGGCCGGTCCGTATGTTGGACGCTGTCTCGCGGCGCTAGGCGCCGAAGTCATCAAGGTTGAGCGTCCTGGCAGCGGCGACGCAGGGCGTCAGCACGCGACTGTGCTCGACGACGAACAGAGCGGCTATTTCCTGCAACTCAACATGGGCAAGCGCGGTGTCAGCGTCAACATGCGAGATCGGCGCGGCAAGGAATTCATGCAGCGGCTGTGCGACTCGGCAGACGTATTCGTCGAGAACTACCGGCCGGGTGCACTGAACAAGCTCGGGCTGGGTTATGACGAACTGTCCGCGCGCAATCCGGGCCTCGTCTACTGCTCAATCTCGGCCTACGGCCACACGGGACCCGATGCGCATCGCGCCGGTTTCGGCCTGATTGCCGAAGCGAAGAGCGGGATCATGCAGATGATCGGCACTCCCGGTGAACCGCCGCCGCTGATGCGTATTTCGCTCGGCGACATGTACACCGGCATTCACGCGGTGGCCGCGATCAATGCCGCGCTGCTTGGTCGCGTGAAGAGCGGCCGCGGTCAGCACATCGACATGGCGCTGTACGACGCGCTGGTGTCGATGCATGAATACGCGGTGCAGTGCTACACGATGCAAGGCATCGTCCCTGAACAGACTGGTCACGACATGCCCACGTCAACGCTCTACGGCGTGTTCCGTGCCGCCGACGGCGACCTCGTGATCGCAGCGCAGGTGGACGACGCGTGGCAGCGCTTCGCCGCCCTGGTCGAGTCGCACGGCGGACCGGACGGTTTTGGCACCGACACACGCTTTCACACCCTCGCGGGACGCAATGCGAACCGGTTGGACATTCTGTCCGTCGTGAAGCCCTGGGTGGCAAACCGACCCGTCGCACAGGTGCTTGAACTGCTGGATGACATCGACGTGCCTTGCGCGAAGGTGCAGCGCATCGACGAAGTGCTCGCCGATCCGCAGATCGTCGCGCGAGGCATGGTGGTCGAGCAGGAGCACCCGCGCTACGGCAAGTTGCGCCTGCCGAACCTGCCGTTCCGTTTCTCCGACTGCGACACGACGATCCGCGAGGTCGCGCCCGATCTCGGTCAGCACAACGCGGAAGTGGCGCAATCGCTGGGCTTCTGCGCAGCCGAGATCGACGCGATGCAATCTGATGGCGTGTTGTATTCGAAAGTGAGGCCATGATGACTGACCAGTATGCAGTGATTGGCAATCCGATCGGCCATACGAAATCCCCGCTGATCCACGGTCTCTTTGCGCAGGAGACGCAGCAGGACATGTCCTATACGGCAATCGAAGGTCCACTGGAGCCGCAGAACGCATTCGCCGAGACCGTGCGCGCGTTCATCGCAGCGGGCGGCAAAGGCATGAACGTGACCGCGCCGTTCAAGCTGAAAGCATTTGCAATGGCCGGCGAACGCAGCGAACGGGCGGAACTGGCTGGCGCCGCCAATGCGCTGAGCTTTAAGGACGGCCGGATCATCGCCGAGAATTTTGATGGCGTCGGCCTGGTGCGCGATATCGAAGTCAACCTGAGTTTGCCGATGGCCGGCAAGCGCGTGCTTATTCTCGGCGCGGGCGGCGCACTGCGTGGCGCATTGCTGCCCTTCCTTGCCGCGCGACCCGCCGAACTGGTCGTCGCTAACAGAGATATCGCAAAGGTCAAGGCGCTGGTCGCACGGGTCGCTACGAGCGGTCCGCTGGTCGCCTGTGGATACGGCGAACTTGAAGCGATGGGACGGTTCGATCTGGTGGTCAACGCGACGTCGGCCAGTCTGACCGGCGATCTGCCGCCGGTTCCACCGAGCGTTTTCAGTCCCGCGGGTGCGGCATACGAACTCGCCTACGGCAAGCGGTTGACGCCCTTCCTGAGACTCGCGCGGAATGCGGGTGTGCAGAGTGTCGCGGACGGAGTCGGGATGCTGGTGGAGCAGGCAGCAGAAGCATTCGCATGGTGGCGTGGTGTACGCCCTCAGACGGGTGCCGTGATCGACCGCCTGACGGTTCCGCTCGAGTGAAAGGCCCAGGAGGTCAGGCGATGACACCCGAACAGTATCGATACTGCAGCTTCGAGGTCGACGGGCGATGTGAAGCGAGAGATCCTCGCCTCGCAATCGGCGGGGCTCGAAAAGGCACGTCTGGGAAAAACGCGTCCGGATCAGATGGGTTTGTCGCTCGCCGGCTTGCCGAAACGGGTAGGCGCTTTCTCGCCGTCCTTTTCGAAGTCGCTATACGTCCAATCGAATTTCGCGGTCGATGTCGCGAGCGAACGGCTCAGTCCAACGCCGTATTCGGTCAGATACGTACGACGCGTCTTGTTCTGGATGATGCCGTCCCTGGTGTCCTCGCAGTCGAGGTCGATCGCCTTGCCGGTCAGCGCGGCGTTGACCTGCGAAGCCGGATAGTAGTGGCCTGTGTGACAGCTCGACACGGTAGTGCGGAAGTTGGCGATTTGAACCGTCGTGCCGATCTTGAACGTCGTGGTGTACGTTGTATCTTCCTTTGGTGCATCGAACGCGAACTGGTTATTGTCGCTGTCATGCACGACGAACGGAATGAAGGCCATCGTCTGCGAGTATGAAGCCGTCTCCTGTTTCAGGCTGTACATGTTGAGGTACGAAAGGCTGAACGTCGCGCCGCTCGGTACGTCGTTAGCTGACGTCTCGAGCACTTGCTGGACCAAACCCGTGTCCTTCGCGTTAATCAGCGTGGCTTTGAAATCGTTCTTCATCGCGACGGCACCGACGTGCCCTGACAGCGTGCCCGACATTGTCAATATCTTGAACGGCAGCGTGTGCGCACCAGGAGCGGGTAGTTTGTCGCGCACCCCAGTGGGCAATGATTCGATGCTGAAGTGCGTCGCGAGATACCCTGGCTTGTCGCTAGCTATATCCTTAACGGACACGAACTGGACGCACCCGGACAACAGTCCGATGGATGCCAATGACACGCCGGTCAGGGCGCTGGTCTTCTTGATCTGCATACTCTATCAATCCTCTATCGACTTATCGCAACCCGAGTGTTTCCGTGCGCGCCGGCTAACGCGCTGCAAGATGGGCGCGCCGATCTGCATATCGGCACCCGAGCATGAATCTTTAGGGTGCTGTCGGTGCGCACTGGTATTGTCACCAATCTGGAAGAGTCGGCCCAACTGCAGCTTTTGGGCTGGATGCTGTCTCATGCGGTGTGCATACGTACGTAGCTCGAAACTCGTGAGCGGGCGATCGGCGACACGCGACCCAGAGGTGTCACACGTCCAGCTCCGGAGCCGTCATTCGAAGCCCAGCAGCGCCGCAACCTATGCGCAAGTGCGTGACGGGAATGCCGGCGAATCACGAGCGATCAGGTCAAGCATCTGGACCCGGCGGCTGTCGACCAGCTGCACCTGCCAAACGACGTGGCGCTCGCGGTTCAGGCGAACGTCGCGGTCATCACGACGCTCTGCGAACAGATCAATATCGTGGAAAGGCGTCTTCGGGAGG
Source organism: Paraburkholderia sp. GAS42 (assembly GCF_050436565.1). Taxonomy (NCBI): domain Bacteria; kingdom Pseudomonadati; phylum Pseudomonadota; class Betaproteobacteria; order Burkholderiales; family Burkholderiaceae; genus Paraburkholderia; species Paraburkholderia sp. GAS42. The sequence goes on from NZ_JBNDML010000048.1 coordinate 6,523, forward strand.
AAGTCGCGCCACATCCCGACTACGCCCTGCTGACCACGGTGCCCGGCATTGGCCGAACGCTTGCCACCGTCATCGTGCTGGAAACCGGGACCATCGACCGTTTCGCCAGCGCCGGTAACTTCGCTTCCTATGCGCGGTGCGTGGACAGCCAGCGCATAAGCAACGGCAAGAAAAAGGGTGAAGGGGAAATCCATACCTGTGCTGGGCGTTCATCGAGGCGGCCAACTTTGCGCTGCGCTATAACGACGAAGCCAAGCGCTTCTATGAGCGCAAAAAGGCCAGAACAAACACCGTGGTCGCGCGCAAGGCACTGGCACACAAGCTGGCGCATGCGTGTTTCCATATGCTGAAGGAGCAGAAGCCATTTGATGTGACTCGCTGCTTTGCATAAGGGTTACGACGACGACCGGCACGTGACGCACGTGATCAAATTGGAGTTGCTCCAATGCGGCTATCCATGTGCGTATTTCAAGTACATGCAGCACGGATTGCCCGCGCGGCCTGTTAGCGTCCCGGGCTCACTCGCCTGGTGGCGAGCAGGCCTCAACCGCGGAGCGCCACAGTAACCACAACGAGAGCCGAGAAGATCAACGCCGGGGCGAGATGCCCGAACGGCTCCCGGTTTCGTAGCAACGTGAAGAGCACGGCGACCAGGATCGCACCGGCCAGCGTCAGGCCCAAAACTCTGGTTTGTTGTCCAAAAAGAAGTGCCGCGCACAACAGCTCAAGAGCGCCGCAGAGCAAATGAAACCATGCCGGGTAACCCCAGCGTGCGAAGTCGCGCTTCACCGCGCCGCGTCCTGCGAGATTGACCGCCCCAGCAACCGCGAACAGAACCGCTATGATCATCGCGAGAATCGACTCGAAAGATGCACTGTTCCACGCCATGGTCATGCTCCGTTGCTTTGCTGAAAGTGCTTTTGCACGGCAATGTGCTGATTGTTTTTTTATGTGATTTCAAAAAAGCATAGCCCGACGCCCCAGACCCGGCGGTCTGTCGCAATACATCGTTGACCCTGAATCGCCTACAGCGGTAGTCGGCCTGTCGCGCGCTCGATCAGCAGAGGGGCCACTGACAGCCGGCGATCCGGTGCTCCCCGCGACCGTCCGGGCCTGGCCGAACCCCCTTCCACGACGAACTTCCGTAGCCGACCCGTTGCCGACATTCGGCAGGTAGGCAGCGTGAGCCTGCTTCCGAATTTGTAACCGGATAACAACAACCTTTGCGTGATGTAGCAAACGCTCGAATGTGCTGCTACGTCACCCCGGCTTCTTCACATGAATGGTATTGGGTAGCAAACTTTTACCCGGCGCTTCGATTGCCTTGCGACGTCCGTCGTTTAGAGCTTCCGCTTCTTTTGTCGTGTTAGTCGCAAGCCATCCCCGGATTTGCCTTATTTCCGCGTCAAGGTTTTGGGCAGGTTCACAAATAGATCATTCTCTTTGCATCTTTTACCAGTTCGACCCCCGCCTCGCCTGGCGCAGGTCCTGTCGGATCGTGTAGGCCCATGCTATGTGCACGATCCCACAATTCAATTCGGGTTCGGCCTAACAGGCACAGCGAATGCTGGCTATCCATCGGTTCTGGCAGTGTCTGTCACGAGCGTTTTCATAGCTCAAGGCTCACGATAGAAAACCTGGTACACCGCTCGCATTGCCGTGGCGGAACCAGGGGAACACGCAGAACGGTCAAACGAAACCGCACGCCGACCGGTGCGTCACTTGCCAGATGGTTCCGGCGGCTTCACACACCTGGTTCGGGATCCCGCGGCTCATTTCGATGAGCACTCCGCAAGGGGACGGCACATGAAAGTAGTGAATGGAAGGATCAGACGAAACGATCCGAAGCGTGTTGAAATGTTCAGACAGTTCGAGCTTGCGCATTCGGGTGCAGGCCGCCCCGATGCAGACATCAAGGCCGCACCGCCTGCGCGGGGCAGACGCCTTGTGCTTTGGGTTGCGTCGGCAAGCGCATTGGCTGTCGGGGTCATGGGTATCATCGCGTATGGCGATCGGTTCGACTATGATCAGGCGCTCGAGATCATCGGACCCACGTCGCCAGCGCGACTCACGTCTTGGTCCGGTCATGTCGCACTATCATCGTCGCCTCCCGCTCGCGGAACCGCGGTTGCCAGTGCTGAGCTCGCCCCGCCTGTGTCTTCCGCTCCGTCCGATCACCGCGCTGGACCTACTGCGGATTCTGTTGCGCCGCAGTCGGTTACACGAGGGCCTGGTCAAGCAAGCTATGCCGCCACACAGAATCGCCGCCATTGGGCGCCGCACGTGAGCGCAATCGCGCGGCATGCGCCCGGGATCACCCCACCCACATCGCCAACGCAACAGGCGTCTTCGTCCGGTCATGTCGCGAGATCATCGTCACCTCCTGCCCGGGGAGCTGCAATTGACAGTGCTGAGCTCGCCCCGCCCGTTTCTTCCGCTTCGTTCGATCACCGCGGTGCACCTTCTCCGAATTCTGCTTCACTGCAGTTGGCTGAAGGACAGCCTGCAGGCGCTCACGGCGGAGGCGGTTCGGGCGCAGACGGTTCGGGCGCGGGCGCAGGCGGTTTGGGCGCAGGCGGTCACGGCGCAGGCGGTTCGGGTGCAGGCGCAGGCGGTTCGGGCGCAGGCGCAGGCGGTTCGGGCGCAGGTGCAGGCGGTTCGGGCGCAGGCGGTTCGGGCGCAGGTGCAGGTGCAGGTGCAGGCGGTTCGGGTGCAGGTGCAGGCGGTTCAGGTGCAGGTGCAGGCGGTTCGGGTGCAGGTGCAGGCGGTTCAGGCGCGGGCGGTTCAGGCGCGGGCGGTTCAGGCGCAGGCGGTCACGGCGCAGGAGCAGGCGGTTCGGGCGCAGGCGCAGGCGGGAACGGCGGGGGCGGGAACGGCGGGAGCGGGAACGGCGGGAGCGGGTCAAGGTAATCGGCCGCCTTGTTTTCACCCGCCCTTTCGTGCAAGAGACGAAGGTCATGGCGGCTACCGGACGGGTAATCACAATTTGTATGGAACATGGAGCGTGAGATCCCTTGCGTATGTCCATCCCTCTAGCGGAAGCTCCGATGGCTGTATGCAGCCGGCCGCCCCGTTCGGGGCAACACTGAGAGGCAAATGTTAGCTGCCGAAGCGCATCGGCCATATGGGCGTCCATTTGCTCAGGCAGAGGAATGACGGGAACTGCCCGGTCACTGCCTGTCGTCGATGGACCGCACGCGACCCTGACGGGACATTCACCGCGTTGCCCGCGGCCGTCGGCTTACGAACTGCGGATTCAACCGGTGGATGCAACAGATTGGTGAAATCGTTCGGCGGGCGTCTCGTAGTTCAGGGTCTTTCTTGGACGCTCATTCCGCCGCCGCGTCGGCACGCTCAGTCTGCGCTGATACCACAGTCGCCCTGACACATATGTGCCTCGGACACCGGTCGAAATGATTCGACGAAAGCCGCCATACTCAACTGAGCGCCGATCGCGTCCGCGAAGCGGCAGCTGGCATCGCGCGCCGCCGGCTCTACAGCAGATACACCCCCGCGAAGATAGCCGCCATTGCGAGCAGATCGAGTGGTCGCATCGGTTCGTGGCCGATCGACAATCCCAGCAGCAAGGCAATGACAGGCGGGATATATGTCACGCTGGAAGCCGCGACCGCGCCGAGCCGCCTGACGATGAAGTAATACAGAATGTAGGCGACTCCGGTTCCAGTCAGCCCGAGACCCAGGACGAGCCCAAGCGCGGCACGCGTGTCACCCGTTACACGTGCCATACCGTGGAAGTCTGTGACGCCGCTGATCACAACGAGCGCGAAACCGATCTGCCAGGTCGACAGCGCCAGCGGTGAAAGGTCGAGGCTGGTGAGAAAGCGTCGCGCGTAGACGAACGAGCATCCGACGCTCAGCGAGCCGGCGACCATGTAGGACACCCCGAGCAAATTGACGCCTGCGCCGTGCGCATTCCACGGCTGCGCGATCAGCAGCACGCCGGCGAATCCACTCGCGATGCCGACGATCATCCGCGCGGTCGGGCGTTCCTGCCGCAATAGCACCCAGGCGACGACAAAAGAAAACAGCGGGATCGCGCCGCTCAGCATGCCGGCCACGCTGGACAGAAGCAGCGCGGCCCCCTTCGCGAATGCGTAGTAGTAGACCACAGTGGCGAGAAGCGACATCACGAAGAAATGATGCGCGTGGCGCAGATGACGCCATTTCAGCTCACCACTGAACAGCGCCATGGCGAGGATTGGCAGGAAGCCGAACAGCGTCCGAAGAAATACGATCTGGGATGCCGATATGTCGACGCTCGCCCACTTCATGAACATGAAGTTGGTGCCCCAGATGAGGCCGAGCGCGGCGAAGGCGAGGTAGGCGGGGTTCATGGCGATAATCTCGATGGAGAGCTTAGAGTCTTGATTGTCTTCATGCCGCCTATGCGCTACAAATGATTTAATTTCTTCCATGCAATAGAAAAACTGCGCTATGCAACCCATTCCTCCAATGAAAGCCTTGGTGGCTCTGGAAGCTGCCATGCGGCTCGGCAGTTTTTCTCTGGCTGCCCAGGAACTGAACGTGACGCCCGGTGCGGTGGGCCAGCAGATCCAGAAGCTCGAAGACTGGCTCGGTGTCGCCCTGTTCGTACGGCAGATACGACAGGTAACGCCGACCGTGGAAGGTCGCGCGTATTTCGCACGGATCCAGCCGGCGCTCCTGGAGATCATCCATGCCAGCCGCCGCCTGCGGGAGCGTCACAACAAGGGCGTTCGGCTATCGATGCCGCCGAGCTTTGCCGCAAAGTGGTTCGCCCCTCGAATGGCCGACTTTCTGCAAGCTCACCCGGGAATCGCATTGAGCTTGAACACGACCACCACGCTTGTCGATTTTGAATTCGACGCCGTTGACCTCGCGGTCCGATATTTCGACGGCATCGATCCGCAACTCGCGGTGCAACTGCTTTACACCGACGAGGCACGTGCATACTGCAGCCCGGCTTACGCGAAGAAGTGGAAATTGAAGCGACCCGAAGATTTTCAATCCGCGACGCTGCTTCACAACACGCTGCATCCTCACTGGAGGGTGTGGCTGACACGCTTCAGCAGTCTTGCCGATGCGCAGATCGAGGCGATCAACGGCATTCAGTTCGACCAGTCCTTGATGGCAATCGAGGCGGCCGTGCACGCGCAAGGGCTGGTCCTGACAAGTCCCATCTTGGTGGAAGCCGAGCTCGCTGAAGGGTCGCTTGTTGAACCGTTCGACAAAGCGCTGCCGTTGTCCAACGGATACTATCTCGTACACCCCAAGGCGGAAGAGCTTCAACCAGCGGTGAAATCGCTGCAAGCGTGGATGGCTGAGAGGATGGCTGCCAGGAGCACTCCCCTGGATTCCGGTCAGGCAACACATCGATGACTCGAAGCCGTTTCCCCGCGAATGGCGCTTGGCCCAACAACAACGGACGTTTTTCGGTTGGGGATGACGGACCGCTCCTGGCCGGTCTCTGCCTGACGGCCACTGGCGCTACCCGTTAAGGGTTGTTCGACGCCTGCCCTTGTCTGCTGCACCATGAGGGCACGATGACGCATGCGGGCAGGCGTTGGACAAGCCTCGAGGGAGGA
>NZ_JBNDML010000049.1:0-11975 GCF_050436565.1 Paraburkholderia sp. GAS42
TTCCTCCCTCGAGGCTTGTCCAACGCCTGCCCGCATGCGTCATCGTGCCCTCATGGTGCAGCAGACAAGGGCAGGCGTCGAACAACCCTTAACGAACAGCGCCCGCTGACGCTTGGCGCAGACTGATTCTCCCTTCACTTGAATGGAGATCGTCATGAAAGCGACTGACGAAGGTAGCGGCGGCAAGATACCTTGGAACAAGGACAGGTTGATCGGGCGGAAGCCGCCATTGAGACTCAAGGAAATCTGGACCATTCGCATCCGCTTACAGCTTTCGGCGCGGGTCCGCGATCTCGCGATGTTCAATCTTGCCATCGACAGCAAACTACGCGCATGCGATCTGACGAAGCTGCGGGTTTGCGACGTATGCCACGGGCAGCAGGTCGCCAGCCGGGCGACGATCATGCAGCAGAAAACGCAGCGGCCGGTTCAGTTCGAGATTACTGAGCAGACGCGGGACAGCGTTGAGGCATGGATCAGGGCGGCTGGGCTGACGGTTCCCGACTTCCTCTTCCCAAGCCGGCTCCATGAATACCGCATCTCTCGACGCGTCAGTATTCACACCTGGTGCATCGCTGGGTTGCGTCGATCGGGCCGGATGACACCGCGTACGGCACGCACACGATGCGTCGAACGATTCCGACGCCTGATCAACGGGATCGGAGCGAGACAGCGCGGTCGGCTGCGGTCCTCTGCGTGGGACAGCAGTCGGCCATGAGCGGTCTTTTCGGAAACAATACTGCGAAGCCGTTAATGCAGCCGCTCTGCGGCACACAGCGGACATTGCACAGATGATGTTCGATTATTTGTTCGCTGTTTCCTCCCGGACCACAGTGGAGTATGTGCGCGGGGTTTATCCCGGCCGGTAAGATCGCGCGAAAGACTATCGTTGCTAGAAGCGATAAAGCACGGACGCCATGCCGTTGAGGTCGAGCCGGCGCTCGGTAATCGGACTGCCTGCGGCGAAACGCTCGAGGCGTCCCACAACGGCCTCGACGCTCGCCGACCAGTGCGGACTGATTTTGTAAGTCGTATTCACGTTGAAGTGAATATCGCGCAAGCCGGAACCGGTATCGTAGTGCGGCAAACCCGATGCCGCGCTTTCCTGCGGCGTGATGCCGAACAAGGTCTGCGTATAGGTCGCGTTGGCCCAGGTGAGGCCCGGACCCATCGAAATGAGCCAGTTACCGATCGGCGCCGATACGAATAAATCGGCCGTCGCCGTCAGACCTTGTCCTGTTCCCGCGATGTCCTGATAGGCTGCCACCGCACCGGTGAACGCCCACACCGTGTAATCGCCGAAGAGCCGCAGCTTCGGTCCATAGTGCACATCGGGCAAGCCTTTGAGCCGCGCATCGTCGGACGACGATCGCGACTGGAAGTCGAAACTCACCGACATACCGAGATGATAGTTCTCTCCATGCAGCACGTTGACGCCGAGCACATCTGGACCCTGTGAGAAAACACGGTCCTTCCATGAAATGTCCTGCACGGGGAACGGAAGCACCTGAAGCTGCGAGGAGCCAGGGAACTTCGGGAATACATACATGCCCGGCCCGACCGAGATTTTCCAATCGCTGTCCGCCTGCGGTTCATCGGCGTGTGCGACGCCCATTGTGCAATACGCGCTTACCGCTGCGAGCGCCAGGCACCGGCGTCCAATAGAAGTGACGTCGAGCCTCATGCTTTCCTCGCCACGGCGGCCAACTGTCTCAGGCGCCGCGCGAGCGCCCGTGATACGACTGGCGTTGGATTGTTGCAGGACGCCGACGCCGCGGCGCTTTCGCGCAGGAAGAGCGCGCATTCCCGCGCGACGACCTCGCGTTCGTTGTCCGATGTGATCATATGGTACGAGTCGTCGAGCCAGATGGTGCGAAGAAACGACGCCCCGACGTTCGCCACGACGTAGCGCGCGTTATGCGGGCTGGACGTCTCATCGTCGATCGCGTGAATGATGAGGCAATCGGTGCTAATGCTCGTCAGCTTCTTGCGTACCGAGTTCGCAAGCCGGCTCGCTTCGTGAAGCGCTGGCATCGCAATGGATGCGGGCCCCACTTCACTGATTTCGTCCCTCTGCATCACGCGTGCAATCTTCGAGCGCAACGCCTCGTTGCGCAGGCCATAGGGTTCGTGCTCGCGATAACGGTAGCGTGAGCGCAATGGGGTGTAATAGACGTAGCCGAGTAGAAATCGATACCAGGGAATCGCCCAGCCGTCGTAACTGAGTGTGATTGACAACAGCAGCAACGCGCGCGCGGACGGGCGCTGTTGAGCGACGGCGGCGGCTAGCGTCGCGCCCATGGAGAGGCCGCACACCGAAACATGCCGGTGTCGCGCTGCAAGCGCGTCAAATTCGGCGACGGCTGCGCTGATCCACTGCTCCATCGGCATATGTCCCGTGCCGGCGCTGTAGCCACGAAGTTCTGGCGTGTGAGTCGCGAAGCCTTCTTCGACAAGCACGCGCGAAAGGAACCGCAATTCCGCCGGGGAACTCGACAGGCCGTGCAAAAGGAGAACAGCATGATCGTTGCCCTGAGCATCGGGAAATTGAGAGGTGTCCATGGTCAGTCCTCCGCCCGAAGAATCAGAAATTCGCCTGACGGGGTAATGAAGCGTTCACAGACACATTCGACTGCGCGCCAACCGTGTCCACTCGATAGAAAACGCATGCGGTGATGGCCAGGTACCAGACGGTTGTTCAGACGCGCGAGATCATCCGGATGCACTTGCGAATGCCTGGCCCCGTAAGCGATACCCGTAAGAAACGATTCGTCGTCGATGATTCCGGCAGCCGTAGAGGTTGCCGCCGCCGCGACGAAACTGCCGGGCGGCGCGCTCGTTGCCGGATCGAGCGCCTTGATGAGAATGAGCGATCGGTTGTGCTGCGCGATGTGATGCAGCATGCGATGCATTTCATCCGTGGCGCGACGCGCGAGCAGACGTTCGTTATCGCCGCGCAGCAGCATTTCATAGCGCGAGTGCGCCACCGACGCCAGCAGTTCGGCGCGATACTGGGCGCGTCTCAAGCGCTCGACCAGCGTGATGACAACAATCGTGATGAGCGTATACGAGACCAGCAGACGGATATCCGACGTATCGATGATGTCGATGCGTCCGTACGGCGGGACGAACAGGTAATCCGCAAGACAGAGTCCCGCCAGCATCACGCTGAGTGCGGGCGCGAGGCCGCAGTAATACTCTACGAGCATGGCGGCGATAAGAAAGGCGGTGCCCGGCATGATCGGGCCGAGCAGCGGATGAAGTATCAATCGGATGGCGGCGGCGGTAAAAAGTGCCGCCGCCGCGATGATCCACCGTTTGCGGCCTCGCGAAGCCCACCGTCGAGAGTTTTTGACTTTCATTCGTTTTATACAGCGATGTGACGTTTTCCTATAAGCCCGTGATTGTGCCAGACACTTTTGTGACATTACCCGCTATATCGGGCAAAGTTTGGTTGGACGGTAATTCCCTTAGTGTGATGGCGGCAAACGGAGCATGGCGAATGGCGCATCGAGCCGGCGATTGTCCTTATACTGGCGCCACGGTCAACAAAGCCCACCGGGCGAGACAAAGCATGCGGCTACTCACCTATACCTTATGCTTTGCTGTCGCCGCCTATCTGGGCGCTGCGCTGGCGCTGTATCTGATGCAGGACCGCTTGCTGCTTCCATCCACGCCCGACACAGCCGATCTGCGCACGGTCATTGACTCGGGTAACCACGTTGACGCGTGGAAAGCGCAAGGCGGTTATGCAGGTTACGTCGTCACGCCGGCGGAGCACGAACCCCGCGGCACGTTCGTCGTCTATCACGGTAACGAGGAGTCGGCGGAGACCAAGTTGCCGCTCGCCCAGGTATTCGTGCGCGCTGGGTATCGCGTCGTCATTGTCGAGTATCCAGGGCACGGCAAGCGGCGAGGCGAGCGCACCATGAAAGCGGCGGCCGTTGCTTCGCGTGACGCCTTGTCGGCCGTGCTCTCGCAATGGCGGGGGCCGGTCTATCTGGTGGGCGAATCGCTGGGCGCGGGCATGGCATCGCAAGTGGTCAAGGGCAACGAGTCGGCGATCGCCGGCGTCGTGCTTGTTACGCCGTGGGATTCGCTGGCCGATGTGGCCGCTGAGAAGTATCCGATTTTCCCGGTGCGGTGGCTGCTGCATGACCGCTTTGATTCGGTCGCCGCCGTATCGCGTTACGACGGGCCGCTGGTCATCGTCGGCGCGCGGCGGGACGAGTTGATTCCGGTCACGCATGCACGACGTTTCGCGAGCGAACACGATCACGCCCGGCTCATGCTGTTGCCCAACGCCGATCACGACGGTTGGTTCGGCGCCATGACGCCGCAGGACTGGGGACGCATTCTGGAATGGCTTAATGCCGCATGACGCGAAGCCTGACCGGAAAAGCAGGGGCCTTGCGTGGCTCTCGCTGAACTTGACATCGTTGTGTTCGGCGTGACACTCCATCACCCTGATTTCCTCGTCGGCATCGACGTTCACGTCCCAACCTCCGCAGTGCGCAAAAGGCATAAGCTCAATCACCTTTCCAGGCATATCGGAATATCCGTAATCGCCGTCCGCCGCGGCAGTAGCATTTCTGAAGCGCAAGCGGGCTCCGACGCGGATGACAAAATGGAGATAAGGTCCTCTCTCCGCGCCAAGATGAGCGTGCGCCGGATTTAAACATACTGCGATTGCAACGGAGAAGGCGGTCGGTCTGGTCGAGAACAGTCGCCGGTCGGTTACCTGAACGGTCCAGACAGCATTGCGTGACAGCGGTCGATGTTCTCTCGGGAGCGGTAAGCTGATCTTGACGCTTCATTGTCTTCGCGCCCGGATCCGTCGCCGAGCGCGTCGCGTAGTCGGCTGACGTGTCCGCTGCAAGCCGGTGAGCGGACATCGAAAAATAAGGTCGTCGAGCGACCGAAACGGGTCGACTCCGGTCCCAGGCTTCGCTCGCAAGCAATGGGATGGACGCCCCCACCCGAAACGGCATCAGCGTGCCAAAGTGGAGTTGCGTATCAACCACTTCACAGACGGGAGCGCCCATCATGAAGGCTACAACCATTGGCTTCGATCTGGCAAAGAACGTGTTCCAGGTTCACGGTGTTAGCGGGCACGGCAAGATCGTGCTGAAGAAGCAAGTGAAGCGCGAGCAGATGACGATGTTCTTTGCGAATCTGGCGCCGGCACTCGTTGGCATGGAGGCATGCAGTGGTGCCCACTACTGGGCACGCAAGCTGCAAGGCATGGGACACACCGTTCGATTGATGGCGCCGCAATTCGTCAAACCGTACGTAAAAACGAACAAGAACGACGCAGCCGATGCCGAGGCGATCTGTGAAGCAGTCGCTCGACCGAACATGCGATTTGTCCCGATCAAGAACGTCGAGCAGCAAGCGGTGCTGGCACTGCATCGGGCACGCCAAGGCTTCGTCAGCGCACGCACGGCACAGGTCAATCAGATCCGTGGCCTGCTCAGCGAGTGTTATGTCGGGCTGCAGCCGTGCGGACGAGCGTAGCGCGCCATTGACATATCCGATTCCACGGTCGAAAGGCTGCTGGTCCTCAATCAGACAGATAGTCTCTTTGGGCGTGGCGACCTTCGGACGGACGCGCGGGTAGCAATGTTGTCCGCGCGGCGCATGGTTACGGTCGCGGAGAATCGTCGCCCTGTGGCGATCACCGCCCGGTCAGCATCCGGAGGATTTTCTGCACGACGCGTTCATGCTGCTCCAGCGCCTCATCGAGCGTACGTGCTCCGTAGCTCCGGTTGTCTCGCGCTTCCATTCCGGCGACGCGCGTCACGAACAGCGAAGCCTCCCCGGTTTTCGGTTCGGACAGACCGCGGAAGCGGGTCGTGACCGTCACACCGGATTCGTCCAGCAGCGTGCGACGAAAGATCAGTTCGTTCTCTGTCATCCAGCGCGACCACTCGCTGCGGTCGGACACCGCGACGGGCCTGTTCTTCGCATCGAGGACATAGAAGCGTTCCCTGCTGGACGGGACGGAGCGTGATTTCATATTTCAATGCGAAGGCGTGAGCAGGAAGTCGATCGCCTCCCGCCACCAGGTTTCGTCGACGCGGCCCATCCAGTCGTTATGTTCAGCCGCCTTCACCACCATGAGTTGTCTCGGTTCGGCCAGAGCGTTGTAGAGCGCTTCGCCGAAGCGCGGGGGGACGATGCTGTCGCGTTCCGCAACCACGACGAGAACAGGGCGGCCGAACGACGCCAGGTGGGTCACGCTGTCGTATCGGTCGCGCAGCAGCCACTTCACGGGCAGCCACGGATAGTGGTAAGCGGCGACGTGCTCGAGCCGATCCCATGGGGTGATGAGCATCAAGCCAGCGGTCTTGTCGCGTTCACGCGACCCGGCCGCGGCCACCACGCCGGCCCCGAGCGATTCGCCGATGAGCAGCAGCGGCGCGCCATAGAGGCGATGCGCCAGCGCAATGGTCTTTTGGGCGTCAGCGACCAGACTCTCTTCGCCCGGCGTACCGTCGCGTGGCCCGTAGCCTGGATATTCGGCGAGAATCACGCGCAGCCCGAGCCGGGTGAGCACTGCGGCGTAGAACGAACGGTGTCCGACATGCCCCGCATTGCCATGAAAGACGATGACAGTGGCGCGCGCAGATCCGGCCGGCTCGGCCACGAGGCCCAGGAACGCCTCAGGTGTCGGCCAGGCGGAAAGTCCGCCGGAAACGACGTCCCCGGTTGCAACCTTCTCAGGGAAGTAGATAAAACGATCCTGCAAGATGGCGACTCCTGCGAACACAATCAGGCACGCAATGGTGAGACGCAGCGTCATCCCGGTGAATTTCATCGCCTTGAGCCCGATCCATCGAACTTTTCCGTAGCGCACCCAGTTTAGCGTGCATTCGCCGCCGCTTATGTCGATGCGTGTCGTCGCGAGCCTCGCGCTGACGGCGCCGGGACGGACGGCTCCAAGGCAACAGGCAGGTGGCAACGACGCCCCGTGCTTGCACAGCGAACCGTGGACCAGCCTTGTGCTGCATACTTAAGCGAAATCACACCGCCGAAAACATCGACATGGTTGCGGACCTCGCACACTCGTGGTTGACCTGCAGCGCACCTGTGGCCGCTGCCCAGGCCGCCGGCCGCCCGCTCGTGGCGCTGGAATCGACCATCATTGCTCACGGCATGCCCTATCCAGAGAACGTCCGCACTGCGCGCGAAGTGGAGGCCTTGATCCGTGACCTGGGGGCCGAGCCCGCGACTATCGCACTGATCGGCGGGCGAATCCGCATCGGCCTTTCGAACGACGAACTGGAACTGCTCGGCCGCTCGGACCAGGTACACAAGGTCAGCCGCCGCGACCTGCCGGCCGTGCTGGCCGGCGGCGGACTCGGCGCCACGACAGTGGCTGGCACGATGATATGTGCCGCCCTGGCCGGCATTGAGGTTTTTGTCACCGGAGGCATTGGCGGCGTGCACCGGGGCGCGCCGGAAACCTTTGACATCTCGGCCGACCTGCAGGAACTGGCGAAGACCTCGGTGGCGGTGGTCTGTGCCGGTGCGAAGTCCATCCTGGACATCGGGCTCACGCTGGAATACCTGGAAACGCACGGCGTGCCGGTGCTCAGTTGCGAGCAAGACAATTTCGCTGCGTTCTACACGCGCGACAGCGGCTTTCGCGCGGACTTCAGACTGGACGACGCGGTGGAGCAGGCACGCTTCATCCGCACCAAGTGGGACCTGGGCCTCGTGGGCGGTGTGGTGTTGAGCACCCCGGTGCCGGAAGCGGCAGCGATGACGTTCGAAGAGATCGACGCGCTGACTCAGCAGGCGCTCGCCGAGGCCACGGCGCAAGGAATTACCGGTAAGGCCGTGACACCCTTCCTGCTGGCTCGCATCAAGGCGCTGACGAGCGGACGCAGCCTGGCGACAAACATCGCGCTCGTGAAACACAATGCCGCGGTGGGGGCAAGGCTGGCGCTGGCGTTGGCACACGCAGAGCGCGGGACAGGCGCGGCGTAGCCACCGGAGGCGTCCGTTCTCTACCAAACTTCGCGTCAGCTTCCAGCGACCGCTCCTGGCGTGCGCCGTACAAAGGCGGCGCTTTCCAGTGTGCAAGTCCCGCGCGGCAACCGCCAGCTTGTGACAGTTACAGTCAGAGCGACGGCGAGCGGCCTTGTCGTTTCATCATTGGACCGGATTTGGCCCAACAGGCGTCGTTCGCCGCGCTCGGCTATCGGACGGTGGAGCGACTGCTTGGCACCGGGAAGCGGCCGGTCGGATTCCATATGTCGGCAACACGCCAAGCATCCGAAGGGACGGGTTGGTGGGTAATCGCCTGGCTTGTTGAGTGTTGTATCAATCTTTCAGATGAGTAAATTTGTCTTTTGTTGCCACGTCTCGACGGCTGTACTTCCAGCCGCCGTTCTCGCGCTTGAGCCAATCGTCATAGACGCAAATGTAGCCGTCAAGGGTACCGTCTTTTTTCGTGAAGAATTGCAGATAGCACTTTTGACGAGCATTTTCGCCGTCGACCGAAATAATTTCGTTGGTTGTGAGGTGATACATAGTCCCGAACGTTGCGATGCACGTAGGAACGAAAGCCTTCAACTGCTCGGTGCCTTCTGGTTTTGCTCCGCCGATCGCAGCATTGAAGGCTCCGTCGGCTGTAAAGCAACTTGCCCATGCAACAGCGTTGCCCTCGTCGAGCGAGAAGTTGTATTTTGCGTTTAATGCCTTGATTTCCTGAATGTCACTAGATGCCATTTTAGTCACCTCTATAAAGGTTATTGAATTCCCTTGCGGCAAACAGCTCATACACATAAGTCTCGCGATCGCCGAGGCCGACGAACTGGGTCTGCGCGCAGAGCGGCTTTAACGCGCACAGGTGCGCCAGGCCTTCGAGCCACTTGATAATGCTTCGGCTTTGCGACGATCTTACGGAAATGGTGTAGACGTCGCAAAATCCGGATCTTGCGATTCGCTGCAAAGCGCTCATTCCGGCCGCTTCTCAAAGACATCTTTCACGATTGGGAGTGACCTTACCCCGCCGAGTGCACCACCCGTAAGTTAGCTGGCTCGCCCGTTTTCGGTTGATGCAATTGCCGGAATTGGTCCGGCGCCCGAATGTCCTGGTGCTTAACGGCCGGCACTCTGGCCGCCATCGACGTGCAGGATTTCTCCCGTCACAAACGGCGCAGAATCAAGGTACAGGACCGCGTCGGTGATATCGCTCGTCTCGCCCATGCGGCCGAGCGGATGGAGGGCATCGAGCATGTCGTGATATTCCGACGGGTGCATTGAAGTCCTGATGACTCCCGGCGCAACGGCATTCACGCGAATACCTTTCCTGGCGTACTCAATCGCCAGTGACTTCGTGGCGGCGTTCAGACCTCCCTTCGTCAGCGCAGCCAGTACCGAATACACACCGCTGATCGCCTGGTCCACGACGCTCGCGGTCACACTAACCACGTGGCCGCTCGAATGCTTTTCCATTTCAGCGATGGCGAGTTGCGTGATGTAGTAGAACCCCGACATATTCACATTCACCACAGCGGCGTAGTCTTCCTTGGTGTTTTCCGTGAAAGGCTTGCCAATGTAAATGCCGGCGTTATTCACCAGCGTGTCGATCCGGCCGAACTTTGCGACACCCTCGGAAAGGACACGTTGAGCGGTTGCGGGATCGCCGATATCGCCGGCAATCGTCAGGATGTTCGGATCTTCCGATGGCTTGATCGAACGTGAGGTTGCGACAATGCGGTAGTCGAGTTTGCGAAACGCCTTGACGACGTCGGCACCAATGCCTTGCGATGCGCCGGTAACGACGACAACCTTTTGTGACGTGCTCATGCTTTACTCCAGAAAAACGTAGATGTCTGGCTTGATGCCGATTGAGCCGATGGCTCTGTTTATCGCCTCATCCTTGCCTGAATCGAATATTGATTCATTTGCGTCGAGAGCGGTAGAATGGCTGGATGACTTTCAGTTATTCTCTCCGCGAATGAATGACAAGCTATCGACCCTCCAGTTGTTCGTACGGGTTGCCCACACATCGAGTTTCACCAAAGCTGGCCGGGAATTGGGCTTAAGCCAGCCGTCGGCATCGCGGCGCATTTCGGAGCTTGAGGAGGAAGTCGGCGCTGCGCTATTCGTGAGAAGCACGCGAGCCGTTAAGCTGACGGAAGCGGGTACCGATTACCTCGCCCGCGTTGAAGCGATTCTCTCCGCGCTAAATGAAGCAGACGACGCTGCGCGAGGAACCACGGAGCTGCGAGGCCATCTACGCGTTGCCTTGTCGACCAGTTTCGGGGTCCGCGAGGTCATCCCGCGGATAGGGCGGTTTATGAGCGCGCATCCGGCTTTGCACGTTGACTTGCGAATGGCCGACGACCGGCAGGATCTGATCGTTGAAGGCGTAGATGTGGCGTTTCGCTTTGGACCGCTGAAGGACTCGAATGCCACCTCAACGATGCTTGGGCGTTGCCCGCGGATACTGGTCGCCTCACCTGACTATCTGGCCAACACGGGAATGCCGGTCGAGCCGGGCGATCTGGCCGATCATAGCTTCGTCATGGGTCCACCGGGTGCCGGAGTGCGAGGATGGACCTTTGAGAAGGGTGGACGCCGGGTCATGGTCCGTGGACAAGGACGTCTGACTATCTCCCTGAACGAAGCGACCACGGCTGCGGCCGTTGCCGGCCTTGGGATTCTGGCCACAGGGTCCTGGGGGTGCCGTGCCGAGTTGTGCGATGGTCAGCTCATCCGTTTGTTGCCGGACTGGACGGTCGAGCCAATTGAAGTCAACGCCGTTTATCCCGCTGCCCGGGCCGCCCGGCCGGCCGCCCGAGCGCTTGTTGCCTACCTCGCCGACGAACTGAAAGCGATCTCGGTCTAGCGGTGGATTTTGCCGCCAAACCAGACCTTTGCTTGCCAGCTCGCGAGATATCAGCAAGTTTCGCTTTGGTTCATAGCGCCGACGCCCCTGCGTTTCAAGCCATGCCGCCGATTTTTCTGTCCAGCGCGGGAGGGCTCGACGGTGCTGCACTCAGCAACGCGATCGCGAATTCTGCCGGTTTTATGAATCCGCGAGGCGAGGCTTCGTCAAAGATAACCGCGGGGTTGTATTGTCGTTCCCGGAGCACGACTGTGCCCATCCTGACGCAGGCTCGCTTCAACATCTTGTGGAACGGTCGATCACGGGACCTCTTCAATCACGATAGCTGCTCAAGCTCGCGTCGCGTCGGTCCACTCCGCGGTTCCTTCCCTCTAGCCTTGTCCAACGCCCACCTACAAGCGTCGTCGTGCGCTTACATGGCGGCAGAAAAGGGGTCGGTCTACGACGTTGGTGCTACTCGGCGCGCTTGTTCAGTCGGGGCACCAGGATATGTCTGAGCAGGCCGCAATCGTGCGGTCCAGCAAACCACTATGCCGGGTATGAAATGCCAACAGCAGCAGAGGGGATTGCCGAGGGGTTGACCATCGGAGTCGCCAGGGCAAAGGCGCGGATCGACGCGGCGGTGTTGCGGGGCGTCGACGTGACGAAGGCACGTCGTATTCTGGCGCTCCTGGAGCAGGAGCTTGCGGACGCAAAGAAGCGCGTAATCGACGAATTCCATTGCGTGCACAGCAACCCGTATGCATAGCGCTCGGGGTCAACCGGAGAGCAGGCGCAGGCCGCTTTCGAGCGGCTATTTCTTCGCACATCACTTGATTGCAAACTCGAATCAAGGCCAGGGCATTCCGCTGATTGGCGCGGTACTGAACGAATCGACGCGATGAAGTGGCTCACGCAGGCGTCGTCCGGCTACGGCGAGTTGAAGAACCTGTCCGACCCCGTGCCGCAGCCGGTCCACATACTGCGGACTGTCGGTCACCACCCAGGCAGCAGGCTTGAACGTCGGTGTCATTTGGGGGGCGACAATGATTTCGTCCGGTGTACCGACATTCATCTTGGCCGGTAGTGAGGAGTCGGAGGCGGCGTAGCCGCCGGAGACGACGAACTG
>NZ_JBNDML010000050.1:0-11865 GCF_050436565.1 Paraburkholderia sp. GAS42
GATTGCCTCGCCCATCAACATGAAAACAGAGTCGGTTTCCTCAGCATTACCACTACCACGGGCCGGAGCCCCCTACCGCGCGAGCGGTTTCGTTCCGCGAAGTGGAACGGACGCTAGTGGCGAACGCCACCGATAACGTATCGGCCACTGCGGAAAGAATGTCCGTCGCCGTCCAGTCCGGATTAGACCTGCGCCAAACCGCCGTCGACAAACACTTCACTGCCGGTCATAAAGCTACTCTCGTCCGACGCTAGGAACAGCGCCACGGCAGCCGTTTCATCCGGATCAGCTATACGCCCGAGCGGCGTCTGCACTTTAAGCTCACCGAGCATCGCATCGAGCTGAGCGCCCGAGACTAGGCTCTCCATCAGGCCCGGCGTCGCCGTTGCACCGGGAGACAGTACGTTCACGCGGATTCCGGAGTCTTTCAGATCGAGCGCCCAGCTGCGCGCGAAATTGCGGATTGCCGCTTTCGTTGCGCTATATACGCTGAATGCCGGCGTCCCCTTCGAACCTGTCGTCGACCCGGTAAGGATGATCGAGGCACCTGCGTTCATCAGCGGCAACGCCTTCTGGACCGTGAACAGCGTCCCTTTCACGTTGACGTTGAATGTAAGATCGAATTGCGCCTCCGTGATCGCTCCGAGCGGCGCAAGCGAGCCTAGTCCCGCGTTCGCGAACAGCACATCGAGATGCCCCTTCTCCGCCTGCACTGCGGCGAAAATCCGGTCGAGATCATCGAGCTTTGACACGTCGCCCTGAAGCGCCCACACGTCGTGCCCGATGGCCGCCGCAGCCTTGTCCAGCTCGGTCTGGCGCCGCCCCGTGATGAACACGAACGCCCCCTCCTCGACGAAGCGCTTCGCGCTCGCGAGCCCGATGCCGCTATTGCCTCCGGTCACCAGCGCGACCTTTCCCGTCAGCCTACCCATATGCGTGTTCCTTGCAAAATCATAAATTGTGTCCAGGCATCGCAGACCTTAACCACACTTTTAGATAGTATTCATCTTTTGGTAAGTAACATTGGGATGCCGCATGAAAACGGATCTGTTCACCTGCGGCCTCGACGTAACGCTGGCGGTGATCGGGGGTAAATGGAAGCCCCTGATCCTGTTTCACCTCGCACACGACACGCGACGTTATGGCGAACCAAAGCGGGCGGTCGGAGCAGTTAGCCACAAGATGCTAATCCAGCAATTGAAGGAATGGGAGACAGATGGCCTCGTCAATCGTGTCGACTACAAGGAGATTCCGCCGCGAGTCAAGTACTCGCTAACAGCATTCGGCCTGACCCTGGCAAGCGCGCTCGCCCCGTTATGCGGTGGGGCACAGCACATGCCATGGAGGTCGGTGAGTTGATGGCGAACCGCAAGGCATCCACTAGGTGAAATCCGCGCAAGTGCCGGCGTGGCAAAAACGTTCAAGGACCACACCCGGCGAACCGACACGCATAGACATTAAATATCAATGCCAGCGAAATTCGTCGTCAGCATAGGAATCACCATAAGATTCAATCACGGTCTTGAATCGACCTTTTGAGCAAGGAAGTCGCGTATCAGCGGCACCATCTCGTCCGCCTTGTCTTCCAGCGCGAAATGACCCGTGTCGAGCAGATGAGTCTCAACGTCCGGCAAATCCTCTTTGTACGGATACGCGCCGTCCGCTGGGAAGATGACGTCGTTCTTGCCCCACACGATCAGCATCGGCGGCTTAAACTCCCGGAAATACGCCTGCACCTTCGGGTAAAGAGGCAGATTGGTTCGATAGTCATAGAACAGGTCGAGCTGGATGTCGTTGTTGCCGGGGCGATCGAGCAGCGCCTGGTCATGGACCCAGTTGTCCGGGGAAACACGCGTGCGGTCGGACACGCCATCGGTATATTGAAAAATGGTCGTCTCGAGCGTGAGCAGCGGCAGCAATGCTTTCCGGCTGGCGTCCGAGCCGTCGGCCCAATAGGCCTTGATCGGATCCCAGAATCCCTTGAGGCCCTCGTCGTAGGCATTTCCGTTCTGGACGATAAAACCTGCCACGCGGTCCGGATGCTTGAGAGCAAGCCGCCAGCCCACGGGCGCGCCATAGTCCATGACATACATCGTGTACCGACGCGTGCCGAGCTGGTCGAGCAGGCCGTCCACTAGTTCGGCATAGCGATCAAACGTGTAGGCGAATTCAGCACGATCCGGCATGTCGCTCTGACCATAGCCGGGGTAGTCCGGCGCAACCACGTGGTAGCGGTCGGCGAGTGCAGGGATCAGGTTCCTGAACATGTGTGACGAGGTTGGAAAACCATGCAATAGCAGGACAACGGGAGCGCCCAGCGGACCGGCCTGACGGTAGAAAATCTTCAATCCCTCCACAACCGCCGTTCGATGATGCGTGACGGGAACGGCAGGACTGGTACTGTTAGCAGCAGACGAAGTACTGGAAGCCGAACTGGTCATTGCGATGCTCCTTGGGTCGGATGGCCGATCCGCGATCACTTTTGCTCGAGGATTTCGAGCCGCGGCTCAGCACTGTGTGTATAAGCTGCACAGAGAGGCATGTGACGTGAGGAAGTTCGGACGTCAACGCACAGAGATTCAAGTCATCGCCGCGATGACGTCGTCAGTGGATACTACGGCGTGGGCGAGAAACGCATAGTTGATCATCGCGGCTTTATAACCATCACCCCAAACGGGATGACGAGGTCCTGCGGTCGCATCGGCTACGACCGACACTTCGAAGCCCTGCTCGAGCAAGTCCCGCAAATGAGCCTCCACGCACATGTTGGCGAGCATGCCGCCGAGCACCACTTTGCTCATGTGACGTTTGCGTAATTGCAGTACAAGGTCATTCGTTTGCGGACCGAAGACCTTGTGGGGACTCACGACGATGGTTTGGCCGTCATCAATGTAAGGTTTGAACTCCGCCAGCCAATCTGCGCCCGAGCCTTCAAATCCCTGGAGGTTCAGAGCGCCTTCTCGCGCGAACGTACCGGTTGCGAACTCGTCCGCTTCCAGCGGACCGTTGAACTTCCATGCGCGATCGGTCGGAAAGAAGTAATGCGGAGATATGAATACATTGACCTTCGCGGCTTTTGCGGCCTTGAAGATCCTCAACATGTTTTCGACAGTTCTGTTTTCCGTGACGCTAGCACCCACCGCGCCCCAATTCTTGCCCGTCGGGCTCAGCACGTCGTTCTGCGGGTCGATGAAGACCACGGCCGTATCGGTTGGATCACAGTTCATGCCGAGTCCTATAGTAGAGAGACGGATGGCCGCCGAGCCTCCGCTTAGATTAAGTGTTCGGAAGGTTAGGTTAGTATCTACCCTTTAGCAATGCGGGATTTTGGCGGCTTTTTGAAGATCACGACAGACGCAATGCCCACACGCTCGACGGCAACATGCGAGCGCTAGGCGGTGTTCCTCAATTAAACATGTAGTAAGTGGTAGATGAAGTTTTCGGCCATCGTCGCTCATGGAATTGTGCAGAGATAAGTCCAGGGCATCCGATGCTCAATCGTCATTTTTCCAAACTGACGGACTTTATGTCAGGCGTCGATGACGCTTCCCTACAAGTCCGAATAGATATGGCGTTCGTGGGACTTCATCCGACCGCGCAGACTTGGGTCCAAGCGACTGTCCATTCCAAGGGTTCTCAAAGGTCGACGGCCATGCTCGGCAATCGTGAATGGACGTAACGTTTGGGCTATCAGCGCCGCCACGGCCGTGGCCCTTTGCTTCCTGAAAACACCGGCTCATGCGGCCGGTACAACAAGCATAGGCACAGAGGCCCCTTTCGTGACAGAGAACGATCGTGTCATGACAAACATGATGCGCGGCATGTCCATTCTCCCTAGCCGCGATCTCGATCGTGATTTTGCTGTCGTGACGATTCCGCACCATCGAGGTGCCATCGACATGGCTGAAGTTGACCTGCGTTGGACACAATGACCAGTTGCGTCGAATATCCAATCAGTCAAATGCCGGCAGGCATTGGAAATGCGCTGGTATCCCAAGGCGTGAATCTTGGCAGCCGCCGACGCGACACAGATTATCCGCACACGACGGTCCGTTGTCCGGGTTGCAGTACATGAAGCTTTGATAGGTTCATGATGTTTCTCGTTGGATGATTCGGTGTCGTCGAGGGGGGCGCTTGTTTAGCACCGTCCCAGCGCGTTTCGGGCAGGCGCGGCAGCCGGACGCTCCGACCATCGATACATCGCGACAACCACGAGTCCCACCACCGCCAGAGCCACGCCGGCGTACACCGTCGTAAGGACGTTGGCGCCTGCCAGCGTCAGTCCGCCGAGGAAGGACCCGCCAGAGATGCCGAGATTAAACGCAGCGACGTTGAGCCCCGCCGCCGTACCGACCGCCTCCGGCGCCACGCGTCGAGCCACGAGCACGACGGTAGCCTGCATGATGGGAGGAACGGCGAAGGCGAACGCGCCCCAGACAAACAGGTTGACCAACACCAGCACCGGCTGGTGTGCGGTGAGCCAGAGCGCGGCGACCGATGCCGCGATGCCGGCCAACGCGATGTTCATGCTGAGCTTCGGGCCATTGCGGTCGGACAGGCGACCGCCGCCGATCGTCCCCACCACGGAGCCGAGTCCGAACACCATCAGCCCGAGGGTTACGCCTTCGCTTCTGAACCCCGTGGTATGAATCAACAGCGGCGACAGGTAAGTGAACACCGCGAACGTCGCTCCCATGCCCAGCGCGGCGATCGCATAGAGCGGCATCAACGCCTGGCTTTTCAGCAAGGCGAGCTGCGACAGAATGGTGCCGGCACTGCGCTGAGCGGCAAGCGCGGGCAGACGCCGCCAGAGGCCGATAGTCGCCAACGCGCCCATGGCAGCCACTACCAGGAACGGCAGCCGCCAGCCCATCAGATCGCCGAGCCACGTTCCGCCGCGATGTTAATGCATCTCGTGAATCACGCTTCGTATCATCGCGGGTGGGTTTGCGAAATGTTCTTCGAAATTCCTGCAAAACCACCCGTGACAGACCTACCTGTGTTTCTTGAGTCGCATCCGGCTTTTGACGGTCCTCCCGACGTCCATGGCCATCATGCCAAGGCGTAGGGACCACCCGCTTCAATCGCGGCGCGATAGGCGGGTCGCGAGTGGATACGACCCAGAAACTCATTGAGATTGGAGCATGTCCCATCGAGTCCACCACGTTGACGTGCAGCCTCCAACGGAAAGCTCATCATGATGTCGACAACAGTGAATGATTCACCCGCAAACCACGGTCGCCCACCGAGTTCGGCGTCCATCCATGCGAGATGGCCCGCGAAAGAGCGCTTCAAATCCGCCGCTGCAGACTGTCCCGCTTCGCCCATTCGCTGCAACACCAATAGCGCGAAAAGCGGTGGCATGAGTGAGCCTTCCGCGTAGTGCATGAAATGCTGGTACCGATGACTACTTTCCGAATCAGTTGGTCACCCAATCTTCACATCAGATTGATTCAAGATATGCTCGAAAATCAGCCCCGACTCTGCGATTGTCAGATTGTCGTTCTGAATAACCGGCAGCGCTTCCCGAGCGGGTGAATGTCACGTGCAGCATCGGGAGCGAGACCTGAAATCGGGTCCCGCGAATAGCGAACCACACGATAGGGCAGCCGTAACTCCTCCAGCAGCCATAGGACGCATTGCGAACGCGAGTTCTCGAGGTGATGCACGATGATGTTCATAGTACTGTTCGATGTAGAGGTTGATAGCCCGTCCCGACGGATTTAGCGCTCCGGCGGTGTCCGGAATTCGTATGCCTCAGTCTATCGGCGATAGCAAACATGAGTAGCAGCGCTAGCGCGAATTGACTGTTCTTGAAACAAGAATGCAGTCAAAACGATGCACGGTCACGCACCTGGCCGGACATGCATCTTCGATGACAGATTCCCCCGGATAGCGAGGTTGAAGATGCGCGCGACAATAGGTAACGCCGACATCTATTTTTCCGACGAAGGCGAAGGTATTCCCGTCGTTTTCGTACATGGTTTGGGGGGCGGTCAACGAATTGGGCTTATCAACGCCGTTATTTTCAGCGTGACTATCGCGTCATTTGCCCTGACCTCCCGGGTCACGGCGCGTCGTCGGGCCATGCCCTCTCGTTTCAGAGCTTCGCGGGTATCATCGTTGCCTTGCTGGACCAACTGCAGTTGCCCCGCTATTCTCTGGTTGGGCTCTCTACCGATGCTCGCGTCGCTCTCTCCGTCGCTGCCGCACGCCCAGATGCGGTAACCTGCCTGACTGCTGTCAACACGTTCGTGAATCTCACACCGCAAGACCGAAGCAAGCGCATCTCTATCTATGACCTTCTGCTCGAAGATGACCATGCCGACAGATGGGCAACTGTCCTACTTTGCGAAATGAACGTACAGGAAGGTTCGGTGATTGGACGCGGCTTTCGACGAGCCGCCGCAGCGAGCGACCCAATCCATATCCGTCGAATCTTCGGAGAAGTGGTCGGTTGGAACCAGAACCATGAATTGAAGAACATTTGCTGTTGGGTCCAGATTATTCGAGGGTCACTCGACAAGTTCGTGCCTTCGTACTGCACTGAAGACCTGGCGTCCAGACTTCGCACAGTCCAGGTCGATGTCCTGGACGGTTTGGGTCACTTGCCATACCTCGAGGACCCTATCCGATTCAATGACAGTCTCCAACGGTTCCTGCGGGCGCATGCTGGTTTGTGACGCTTGACTCATCGCAACCTTGAGCCGTTCGAGCATAAACTTGAGCCGGACGGGTCTGTATTTCCGGGGGGCGGAGCCGAAAATAGCAGCACCCTTTACTGGAGAGCGTCATGAGCCGCATGCACCTTCACACCGCAGAGACAGCCCCCTCTGAAAGCCGCCCTTTTCTTGAACGTTCGCTGGCAAACAACGGCTTTCTTCCCAACCTCGTCGCAACGCTAGCCAACTCGCCGGCGGCAACCTCTGCATACTTCACCCTCGGGGAAATCAATGCGAAGGGGTCGTTGTCTCTGGCCGAACGAGAGATTGTCCAAATCGTCGCTGCGACGGTCCATGGTTGTGGCTTCTGTGTCGCGGGCCATACCGCTGTTGCGCTCAAGAAGGCTCAATTGCCTGACCATATCGTTCAGGCTGCTCGAGATGGTGAGCAGATAAAGGACGACCGACTGAATGCTGTGGCGTCACTTACGCGAGAAATTATCTCGTCTCGGGGTGCAGTGTCGGATTCTGCTCTCACGGCCTTCAAACAGGCGGGCTTCAACGACCAAAATGCCCTTGATGTCGTGCTGGGCGTCAGCCTAGCGACGCTATGTAACTTTGCGAACAACCTCGCAGAGACGGAGTTGAACCCGCAGATGAACAGCTACCGGTGGGACCCGAAGAAATCCTGATTTCGTGTTGCTTAGTGGGGGCAAGGCTGGAAACCTCTGGTCGAATCGGCCGCATGAAAATATGACGCTGCATGGGCTGCATAACGCTCTCACCGAGGTTAACCAGCAAACCAGCGCCAACTCCTCTTCATAACACCCGCGTTTGAATCCTACGTGGCGCCCCTCCTTATATGGTGCGCCATACCTTGCTATCAGCTGAAGGAAATCATTTGCCTCGACGCGGGGAAGAATCGGCGTCTTCTCCGTGCCGTTCCGACACGTGTCCGTGCGAAATGGGAACAAATCAGGTATTGGCGCGCGCAGTATCGAGTCACCAGAACCAGCTACGGCCTGCAAGACGCGATGGCAATCACTGGTTGACATGGAGCTCGATTTCGCCTTTGACTAATCGCGGGCGTCGCCTCCTGAATGACGATATCTTGCAAGGAGGCTCCATGAAAAGCGACCTGCGAAGTGTCCCGAGCTTCATAAAGCGTCGTCGTACCATCGCCGCCCTTGCCGCCCTCGCCGGCGCGCCATTATCCGCACTAGCGACAAGTGCCGCTGCTCAGGGTTCTTCTTCCCGGAAGGAGCCCTTGATGAGCAATGGCAGCAGTTTCCATACAACCAAAGATGGGACACGGATATTCTTTAAGGATTGGGGAAAGGGTAAGCCAATCGTCTTTTCGCACGGATGGCCTCTCGACGCTGACGCGTGGGACCCTCAGATGCTCTATCTTGGACTTCAGGGCTATCGCGTAATCGCCCACGACCGCCGTGCCCACGGTCGTTCCACTCAGACCTGGGACGGTAACGACATGAACACGTATGCCGACGACCTCTCCGGTTTGCTCGACATGCTCGATGTGAAAGATGCGATACTCGTTGGCCATTCAACTGGCGGTGGAGAAGTCGTTCGTTACCTCGGACGCCATGGAACGAAGCGTGTTTCCAAAGCCGTTCTTATTGGAGCCATACCGCCGGTTATGCTCAAGAGTGCGAGCAATCCCGGCGGGTTGTCGATAGATGTATTCGACAAGATTCGAGCTGGTGTGTTGCAACGTGCCCAATTTTACAAGGACCTTGCGCTGCCGTTCTATGGCTACAACCGTCAAGGCGCGACACCTCAGCAGGGGGTAATCGATGAGTTCTGGCTCGAAGGTATGCGCGGCGGAATCAAAGGCCAGTACGACTGCGTAAAGCAATTTTCTGAAACAGATTTCACGCAAGACCTTCAGAAAATCAAGATTCCCACTCTCATCCTGCACGGAGATGACGACCAAATAGTGCCAATATCTGACTCGGCTGCGCTGTCCTCCAAACTGCTGAGCAACGCAACCCTCAAAGTGTACCAAGGAGCCCCGCACGGCATGTGCACAACA
Source organism: Paraburkholderia sp. GAS42 (assembly GCF_050436565.1). Taxonomy (NCBI): domain Bacteria; kingdom Pseudomonadati; phylum Pseudomonadota; class Betaproteobacteria; order Burkholderiales; family Burkholderiaceae; genus Paraburkholderia; species Paraburkholderia sp. GAS42. The sequence goes on from NZ_JBNDML010000050.1 coordinate 8,716, forward strand.
CAGGCCGACAAGGTCAATGCAGATTTGCTCGCCTTTGCCAAATGATGAACTTGGTTGCAGAAGAGATGCACTCAAGAGCAGAGCGCGATTCAGTCATATCACGTCGATGTAAGGTGCGATGTCTCGCGCGGGAACAATGAGCGCGTCCCCCCGGATGGGATGTTGCATCTTTGGCATATGCGGGAGGTCACAGATGATGGTCGCCAGTTCGTTTATTGCGCAACTACCATCCCTGTCCTCATCCCGAAGTACCATCATATGTTCGTCATCGAGCAGCATGACGAACGTTAGAGAGTTGCTTTCGAGTATTTTTTTAACATCGCGTGCGGAAAAAGGACCCTTCAAGTCTATCGTTTCTCCGCTGGTCTTGAATAGCCGCCTCATTTTCGCCTCCTGATTCGGTTTCACCGGAACTAGGAACTTTGCAAACAAGGCCCTCAGTCAACCGCGCGACAGGGTCGATGTATCAAACAGCCGACTAAAGCGGAAACTTGCACATCTCCTCGCCTTTCCCGCTTGGAATGCTATGACCACACGCGCGGTAATATTTTATCTTTCTACGCATCCTTTTCATTTGGGTGGTATTTTGCCTACCGAACCCGCCATGCTATAGAAGAATCTTATCAAGATTGGATATTCTTACCGTAATGCCTTGGGGCAATCGTTAGCGCCTCTGTCCTGCTTTCCAGACCTTTGGAGTGGCACCGACAATCTGCGAGAAGACGCGAATGAAATGGCTTTGGTCCGCGAACCCGGTCGCGGAGGCAATCTCAGATGCAGTCATCTCGCCCCGCTCCAACATGATTTTGGCCAATTCGACCCTGCGTGACAGAAGCCACCGATGCGGCGGAACGCCGGTCGATTGCCTGAAGGCACGGGCGAAATGGTTTGGCGACATCCCGCACTCCTTTCCAAGCAGGGCCAGGCTGACATCACCCGAGAGATTTTGGTCGATAAGCTCTTTCGCTCGTGCAAGGTCTCTCGGCGAGAGCCCGCCTTTGAAAGGGGCGCGTTTTGCGGCGAGATTTCCGTACCGCCACGACAGATGGGCGAAAAGAGCCTCCATCAGTCCCGACAGGAACAGCAGGTTCGCTTGCTCCGGATGCGTGAGCGCTGGACGCATCAGCAGGCTAAGTTGATACGCAACCGGGTCAATCGTCCCATTTGGGATAACCACGTCGTGGACCAACGGTGTGTCTCCATCGTCAGCCATCGCCGCAAGGCTTTCTTTTGGAAAGTAAATCTGCAGCGAATCGAGCCGTCCTCCGTAGTAACCCGTAGGCTCCTGCTCCAGATTCACCACGGAAATCGTTCCGGCCGGCAGAGGGCCGACGGGGACCGGCTTCCCCGCCAGCCATAGCTCGTGAACCAAGGGCTGGAAGAGAATGCAAACTATGTACGCGGAACGAGCTGGAATAGGGAGCGTCTGCCCGATACCCTCATCCCCGCACAGCATATGCGTCGCAGCGAAGAATGCTCCCGGGCGGAGGTGGGTCGTGATTGAAGGGGCGCTCTTCAGACGGAACCTGTTCGCGATTCCGTCACCGTATGCATGATTGAGTTGCATCTTGCCTCCTACCGTACCTGCACTTCCGATTTCGAGTTGAAAGCGAACTGCAAACCTGGCCAGCGTGGAGGCCTACCTCATGCTTGTGAAACTCACCTAATTGCAGAAATTGTAGTTCCCAAAGCGTGGTCTCAACGACACATTTAAGCTCGCTGACCTGCTCGGATATCCACCGGATTCTGGCGCGCGTATGTATCTGTCGAGGCGCTCAAAACACATGTCGCGAGTCGCTACATAGCTGGGCATAGCGCACCAAGAAGCTATACAACGCCTACCGACGAGCTTTTGCGACCGTTCCCGGGGTAACGCCGAAGATTGACTTGAAGTGGCGCCCGAAATGGCTCTGGTCGGCAAATCCAGTCTCAGTCGCTACATCCGATATATCGACGCCTTCGAGCAGCCGCGACTTACCTTTGGTTACGCGAAGCACTAACTGGTATCTGTGCGGGGTCAGACCGTAGGCCGATGAGAAGCGGCGACATACATCCGATGCCGACATCGAAGACTCGCGCGATAGGTCTTCTAGCGATACGTTTCGATTCCAGAACTCATGCATGAATTCGTACGCACGGTGAAGACCTGGCTCCGTACGCATCCGCAGCGATGACGCGGCTTTCGAGGAAGGCGAACCCCGATACTTACCCAGCAGCGATTCACAGAAGAGCGCCCACTCCCCCGACCACGCATCTACCGTCTCCGGCGACACGATAATCTGGTCCACGAACGCCTGTGTGAGCCGCATTTGTCGCAGGTCACCCGGGAATTCCCGCGTGAGTTGGCGAATGTCCACGTCGAAGGCTGCACACTGCTGCCGCCACGCTTCGTCGGGAACATAAAGCATCACGTACTCGCACATTCCGCCGACCGTCTTCCCGGCATGCGGACTCTCGGGAGGCATGCAGTAAACCTGGTTTTGCCCAAAGACCCGTTCGCGTCCTTTTTTCGCCGCGATGTCTTTCGCTCCCGCCACCACGGCTCCTATCGACCAGGTATCGTGCGCGTGGACGGCGAAGCGATGGTCTTCAAATCTGGCGTGCAACGCTTCAATCGCTCCGATTCTATCGACGCGCCCAAAACGGGCGAATTCGGTCGGAGTTCGACGTCGAGTTTCTGCCATAGTCGAGAGATGCTTTTAAAATCGGGGCCAAGTAAAAAAGTGACATCGCCGCCGGACCGCCGCTATGGCCTCGGCAAAACCGTAAGCAATTTGGAATATGCCAACGCCAGAAAGCACGCTAACTCACGCACTTGCTAGCAACCCGCGACGCAACGGTATTGGACCACATACGGAGGCAGCCGCTAAGAGGCTCAAGCCTTGAACGCCCTAAAGCGCAGTTCCCTTGGGACCAGACATGACGCTTCGTCAGCATCCGCTTACGTCGTCACCTTGGCCCGATATCGCGCGGGAATTTTTACATCAGCGTCCGCGCATGTATAGAACGTTTTTGCGTCACTTTTCATATTGTGCGAGCTTTGCCCTTCCTGTTTCTGGATAGCGTCAAGCAGGAAGTCCGGTTTACCGACAAACATCTTGGCCGGTCGGCCGAGGTGATTGTCGCTGCGTCAGGGGGTCATGGTTGTCG
>NZ_JBNDML010000051.1:0-9536 GCF_050436565.1 Paraburkholderia sp. GAS42
AATCATACGGATTATGCCGACTCAGCAATCACAAAAGGGCATGAGGAAGGCCCTCCGCACCCTTGACGCGACATAATCCGGAAGTCGGCATAACGTGATCGAGCGCGACATCCGCCCCTTCTGCACAGGGAGAAAGGCCTGGCTCTTTGCCGACACGGTCGCCGGTGCGAAGGCGAGCGCCATGATCTACAGCCTGATGCTCACGTGCCGGGCGTGCAACGTCGAACCTTATGCATATCTCTTGCATGTGCTCACCGAGCTGCCGCAAAGGCCGCCCGAAGCAGACATCACCGATCTTCTGCCGTTCAACTTCGCGATGCGACTCACTTCGACGCGAACATCCGCTTGACGCGATTCGTGTCGGTTTCCGGACAGCGCACAGCATAGGTCCCGACACGCAGCACGGCAGGCGCAGTCGATTGCGACGCCAGGCGATAATCGAATTCTGTCTGCGTCCAATACGATGCTTTGCACGAATCCATGACCAAGTCCTACACCATCTACACACTTCACGCGCAGATCCGTGACATCGAACCGCCCGTCTGGCGACGGATCCACGTCGACGGCAACATCACCTTGCGCAAGCTGCATCACATCCTGCAAGCCGCCTTTGGGTGGACTGACTCGCATTTGCATGACTTTGAGATCGACGGGCGGACTTACGCGATGGGCGACAACGACAACATGCTCGATCTGTTTGCTGAAGATCCCGAAATGCTGGATGACCGCAAGGCGCGGTTATACCGGCTTGCATACCCGGGACACCGGTTCCTCTATCGATATGACTTTGGCGATGACTGGCATCATGACATTCACGTGGAAGAAGTCACTCAAACGGACCATGAGCCGCACAGCGAGGCGTGGATTGGTGCTGGAGAACGTGCCTGTCCGCCCGAGGACGTGGGTGGCACGTACGGATATGCAGAGATGTTGCGCGTTCTAAGCGTCGACCCAGATGGCGACGAAGCGACGCGGTACAGAACATGGGCGGGAGACGACTTCGATGCCGAACTGTTCGACCGACGGGCGGCCAATGCGACGCTGCTGCGCATGGCGTGGAACAACTGGGGCAAAAAGTAGACAGGCTTGAACCCCTGTTCTCCGCCGCATCTGACGATCCAGTGTGCTTTAACTAGCGCTTACGCTTGACCGAATTCCAGATCCACAAGCGCAGACACTGCGCCCGGTGGCGGTGGAGCTATTGACGCTCGGGCTTGCATACGAGTCGCACAGCTATGGTGACATCAATATGACCGCTGCGGGCCGGCTCTGGCTGAACCAGCATGCGGTGTAGCTCGCAATTGCGCGCCGAACCCATTGCGCTACCTGCAGTGGATGCTCAGCCGTCTGGCGAACCTGTCCCGGGTTCAGCCAATGGCGTAGTTGCAGTCGGGCCTCCGAGACAGTGGAGGCCCACGCGCGTCATGGCAGCGAAGCGACCGCTCATCGGGTTATCCTCCCTGGGCTTGCTGCCATCCTTGCAACGCGCAATAAGTGAGCGGTTGCCGTTATCCGGCCTTGACTCGCAAGTGCTTCCCGTGTGATTTCTTTTGATCGGATTCGGAGCGGATTTTCGTCACGCCACCGATCGAGGGCGGGTCGCTAGCAGGAAAAGTGTCCTCGACAGCTTCGTCAACGTTGTGTTCGGTCTTGTCGCCGTTTGGATGTTGCTCTCGACTCTGGGTGCGCATAGTCGCCTCCGGTAGTGAGTACGTGGGACGATGACGTCCCGGATTGATGAGCATGGCGCGATTCAATGGCAGAACCGGGCAATGCGGTGGGCGGGCGCGGCACATGCTCAGCTGCGAGTACCGGCGCACGCACATGCAAACGCCTAACGTTTGCGCGTGGCACGGAGTTTGGGAGTCTGCGTGTTGGCATTCGCATTATTCTGTGTGCGTTGCTGATACGCATCGCCACCGCGCCGGTCGGTATCGGTCAGGCCGCGCGACAGGTCCTTATGCGCCTGCCGTCCAACATCGCGCGTACCTTCTTCATGTTGTGATTCCACAGACTGGTCGGTCTCGTGCGGCAGCGGTGCAACGTCCTCGTAGTCGCCATCCACCGGGGTGGCGGCGATGCACCGGCTTACTGCATCACTGGGGGCGGCGTTGGCGGACCTCTGTTCGGCAGGTTTCATCACAGGCTCCTTTCCGCAACGAAGATCCGGATCGTCTGATCCAGATATCGTGTACGGCTAGCGGGCCTCATCTGTCGAAGCCGGGACGTTTTCATCCCGGCAGTGAATCGCAGTCGCGTCTTCGCATAGCGACCGTCCAGACATGACGGGACCCTGGTGAACAGGTTCTCACGTACACAATGCATATGTCTGTACGGTACCGGTCAACACTCTTCATTCAAAGCCTCGGAACGCGCGTCCTCCGTGGCCGGATTGTCGAGGCACGCGTCAACCATCTCCCGAACCGAAGTGGCATAGCAGTCAGCGCCGATCGCGCTCTGGAGATCTTCGCTCCACTGATCCGTATCGCCTGTCGGCCAGAGCCCCACGACGATGGCTGCTTCCGGCAAGCGCTGGCGCACCCGTCGCAGAAGATAGCGCAGGTGCGACGGGATGCCATCAATGTTCAGATAAAAGATACACACCGTCGTCGCGGCGGCGACATCCAGGCTGCCGATCCGGGCGCGTGACGCCTCATCATGGGAGATCACGCGGCAATCGAGCGCATGCTTTCCGAGCAGTTGGACGAGAATGCTCGACGCCAACTCGTCGAGCGGTCCCCTTCCCGCTATGCAAAGGACCTGATTCGCCGCGCGCCGCGCCAAGAGGGTTTCCACACCCGGAGATAGAACAAACGGAGCCGGTTGCGGCAATACCTTTTGTTCGGCGCCGGCGAACGCCAACGCGCCCCAGTTGCCGCCCGATTCTGCCGCAGTGGGGTCAACGTCCTCAAAGCCCTCCAGACCTTCGACCAGGTCGCTCACTGTGGTCCCGATTCGCGCCAGTTGCGTGGCGGTTACGCCGCCTCGCAATACATCAATGGCTGCAAGCTGCAATGCCTTGAGGGCGACTTCATCGTAGTAAGAGGAGAGCGAGCGGTCGCGTAGCAGTACCTCGGCTTGCTCGAGTGCTTCATCCGGATCGCCGGCCAGCGCCCGCTGGTAAAAATTTTCGACCGGAGTAAGCGCAGGCTGGTCACCCAGCAATACGTCAAGAAATTCGAGGCGCGCAACGTGGCGGCCGAGGACAAGGAGACAGAGCGTCAGCGGCGTGGAGAGGATGAGTCCGATTGGCCCCCATATCCAGCTCCAGAAAATCGCGGATACGACAACCGAGAACGGTGAAAGGCCGGTACTGTGGCCATATAACATCGGTTCGACGACCTGACCGACCAGAAGTTCGACGGTCGCGAAAAGGATCACTGACCAGATCGCCATCGACCACTCCGGACTGACTGCCGCAGCGAGTGTGGTAGCCAGAAGAGCGGAAATCCATATTCCAACGTAGGGGACGAGTCGCAACAGAGCAGCCAGAATGCCCCACAGCATCGGGCTGGGTACCCCAATGAAGAACAGGCCCGTCCCGATAGCGACGCCCACGCCCGCGTTTACGCCGAGTTGCGAAACAAAATACCGGCTGAGGCGCCGCGCGGCTTCGTCCATCGCGGTGGTGGTCCGATGCAGATCTCTCGAACCAAACAATCGAATTGCCCGGTCCCGAAGATCGTCACGCTGCAGCAGAATGACAATGGTCACGATGAATACGACGAACGTCGTCGCGAGTGGGCTAATGACAGGAGACACCACCCGCCGCGCCAGCTGAAACGGTGTCAGCACTGGCTCTCGCACTTCGACTGGAATTGCTGCGGACGGTTGAGCGTCGGAGTGGCCAGAAGTGCTCCCGCGAGTCGCTTTCGGCTCTTCACCGGTGGCTCCCCGGAACGCGTGGCCGGCTGCTTCCGCCAGACGATTCAGTGTTCCGATCGTCATGCCATGCACGACGTCGACCTTCTTTTCGATGGTCGCCTGATAGCGAGGGATGCCGGCTGCGAGATCCGTCATCTGGGTAGCGATTACGCCTCCCAGCAGGACGATCACCGAGAGCGACATCATTACCGCAACGAGAACCGAAGCCACGTGGCCGAGTCTGAAGCGACCCAGAAAATCGGCCAGAGGGGCAACCAGGAAGCTGAGCAGAATGGCAAGCGTGATCGGTATAAGGACCTCTCGCCCAAAATAGAGGGCTACGACGATCGTCACGCCGACGGCGAGCGTAATCAAACCCTGCAGGCTGGGAGTCTCAGGGGGCTCGACATGCGCCGCAGATCTCGCGGGGCGCCGTTCCATGGATTCGGACATCGTGGACTCGTGGTCTCAATACCGTCGGTTCTCGTGGGTGGTGTCGGATCAGTGGAGAGGCCGAGCCGTGCGTTAAGCATCCGTACCCGCCCCCGTCGCCATTGCGCCGTCTCAGGACAGCCTTGGAGGCAATTCCCCTAGCTGGCGAAAAACACTTAACCAGTCCTCCAGGTGCCACGTTTTCGCGATCCGCCCATCGCGGAACTCGTGGAACGAGTGAATCGCGAAATGGAGCGGCTTTGACGTCGCAGCAATGCCCATGAGCGGCCCGGACTGCGTGCCAGTGACCTCCGCGCGCACTGCTACCTTGGGGTCGTGGATCAGGACATCCAGAATCTTGATCTCCATGTCAGGCAGCGCCGACGACAGATCCGTAAACACTGGAATCATCTTGTCCGGACCCGGCAACTGTCCAGGAGACTCCGGGATGTACTGCCAGTCAGGCGTCACAACCTTGCGAAGAAGGGAAATATCCTTATGCGCGAAAGCCCGGTACAACAGGTCAACGGTTTCCCGCATCGCAGCGTGTGCGGCGTTGTTCGTCGTTTCCATAATGCCCCCTTTTCCGACGGCGTCGGATAGAAAAGACTGCACTCACTCTATTGCAAGTCCGTTCTCTCTATGGCGCAGCCAGATCGGGGAGCAATCGGTCGAGTTCGCGTTTCACAACCCGATAGCACTCGCACGCACGGTTTTCCAGACTCCGCCTGTCCAGCACCTCGATATAACTGTCGCCGCACCGGATCACACCGGCGTCCTCCAGTTGCCCGAGGGCTTTCCTGGTGCTGGCTCGTCGGAGGCAAAGCGCGTTGGCCAGCAGTTCGGGCGATACCTTTGGCTCGTCCGAGGGCAGGCGGTCAATACCGAGCAGCAACCACCGGCACAGTCGCTGGTCTGTCGAGTGGTACTGGTTGCAAACAACCGTCTGGGCGATCTGCGCGAACAGCGCCAGCGTGTAGCGTAGCAACAGCCACTGCATCACGCCTGCCTGACGAAACTCTTCCTTCAGGATCGGTGCGCTCAGTCGGTATGCCTCGCCCGGGGTTTGCACGACCGCTGTATTCGTCGTTGTTTCGTCACCCATAAAAAGCTCGGTGCCAACCAGGCCATCGTTGCCAACGACCGCTATTTCTGCTGATTTGCCGTCCGGCATCGTCTGCCGTAGTGAAACTATTGATGTCGTCGGAAAATAAACGTGGTCGAGGTGTTCCCCAGCCTCGTACACGACAAATCCCGGCGTCATCTCGACCGGAACCAGCTGCGTTTTCAGACGCGCCAACTCCGTTTCGGGAAGAAGGCCCAGTAGCCGATTCTCCGTGGGATGAAGATCATTTTCCATTTGCCACTCCTCTTCAACCTGTCAACCGCAGCGGACACCTGATTCATCGAAAGTGACACCTGAATTACGGGTGTACGAGGATGTTGAAAAGCCTCTCACGTCCGGCAGGGGGTGTCTGTACGGTATCGGTCCGACGTCAGTCCGTTAGATAAACGAGCCGCTATCCGATGAACATCTGTGAGCTTGCTGGACAGGGGCTTCGAAGCGTGGTCTGCTCGTCAGGATCCAGAGCGCCAAAGAAGTGTTCGTCGTTTTCATCGGCAATCGTGGCGAGTTAGGGTAGAACCCGTCTTCCCTGTGGCGTCAGAGAAAGGAACTGGACGCGGTTGTCCTCCTCACTCGTCCAGGCGAAAGCAGTCGCCCATACGTCCGACTGCCGGCAGAGCCGATTGGCAGTTCATGGCCGAACCCGGTCCGATGGCGAACTTCCGTAATCGACATACTTCTGCTGGTGGACGCCTCATTGTGTGAAGGTTCGCTTTCTCAGTAATGGTGCCGTTGGCTATCGCGGCGCTGTTCGTTTTCGCCTACTTCGTTGACCGCCGACACGGGCACTTTAGGCGGCCTCAGTTCCCGCCAAGGGGCTCGACGCAATCTTTGGCGTGCCCGTTTGCCTGGCCGGCTTTTCATCATCACCTCCGGTCGCCCGAACGCAGAAAAATCGTGCTACACGAAGGACGGCGTGACAATCGTGCGCGGGCCGACGGGGTATGCCAGCTCTCTCGATCGCAACATGCCGATCGAGATCCGGCAGCGGTTGTTCAGTGACGGGTACGCAAGCACCAAGGCGGCTCTGGAGAAGATTGTGGCGGGGCAGACTATTCCGGCTTAGTCCCGGTCGTCGCCTCGTCAGGCACTTCCTCGCCGAACTTGTCTGCAACGCAGGCACGCATGGCGGCGATCAGCGGCGTTTTTCCATAGAAGCAAAAACCAGCCGGTGTGGATGCTGCGTAACCGCCGTGGTGCAGTGTGCCGACATTTGTGTTGACGCGGGGTAGGCAGTAGTCTTCACGCTCGATGATCGGGCCGCCAACGGCCCAATCGCTCGCAGGAGAGAACGCTGTGTCTAAGGCGCCCGCTGGGTCACCATCGCAAGCAGGCTCTTCCACCCAACATAGCCCATCGTCGATATGCGGATGAAGTAGATCTTCCGCTCGTGCTACCCAGTAGTCCAATAGGACTCCCTCCAGCTCAGCAACCTTCATGGTCCCTCCTAGCCTGCCTTCCGGCGGCGCGTCAATTCCCCGTTAGCCCGTCATCGTCGATCTGCAGCTTCCTGGTCTGCGGAATCCCTCGTTTCAGCCAATATAGGCACTTCAAAACCGGCACTTCAAACTCGTCGTCTTCAGCGTTTACCCTACAGTCGCACTCGCCGCACAGCCAGTATGCCTGCCAATCGGCGGTAGCCGGACGGAACTCGTCGCGCTCGAGCGGATGTGGCGCGGTAGCGGTAGGTTGAGTGTGTCTGTTGCCGCCCCTTTCGTCTGGCGGTGCCCCAATAACCTCACCGTAGCCCCGTTTCCACATCCCGCTCATCGAACCGGACGTGCGCTACTAACGCATCAAATGGGCTCGATCACAACGTCGCATATCGGTGACGCCCGCGGCGATCCAGATGCGCGTGCCTGCCGGGAGGGAAATCACGAGCGCAGACTACCCAGCACGATTCGCAACATGTCGGCATCGACCGAGCCGTACGGTGTATTGATTGCGGACATAGAAGTACCTGTCTCTGGCATTCGTGGTGCGGTGCCGATCATTCACAACAGCGCGCAGGCGTTTCTGGATGCCCGGGACGGTCGTCGTCAATCCCTCCGCTCCTGCATTTTGCGAAACGTTGGCATCCACTTTTTCCAGCCGGTCTGAACCTGGGGACGAAGGCTCGCCCTGATTGGTCGTCGCTTTAGTGACGCGCGTCGCCGCGAGGCAGAGCCGGTCTTAGCCAGAAAGCGCGCCAGAAGGGTTCGTTTTCGTGCTGCCTTGCTGTACAAAAATGTCGCTCATCGAAGCGTTGATGGCGGCCTGAACGCACGTCTCGAGAGCCGCTGTCGGCTCTGAAAACAATCATGCTGCCAGTGCAACAAAGCTGTTTGTACGGTAGTGGGTAGTGGGCGCGTTCATCGGCCAGATTTAAGCGCCACCTCAATCCCTCCACCGCATAGACAACGGCGGCATATTGCCCGTGGCGCGAGATGGCGCACAAATCTCTCGCGGCGTCACTCCTTCGCGGAGGCACCGGAGATCCGCTTAACGTGCGGTGCGGTGAGCCTATCGAAGCAGTTCAGAATTACGATGATGAGAAGCAGGGCTAATACGACAAGCTGCCCAACCAGGAAAACCGGCACGGCAAATATGGCCCACAGCACCAACCTGAGCATCTCGCCTCCCTGGACTATGCGATAGGTCGCCGGAAGCTGGCGGCGACCTTAGCGGCTCGTTCCGAGGGCTTGCTGTCAACCCTCGAAAGCATCATATCGCGACCCGTCAACTCTGTTTGTACGATAGTGGACGCAGTCCGCCGACGGGCTGAGAGACGCGTCAGCTGCAGCGCTGCCCCCTGAGAGCGACCAATGACGGCCGCCAAGCCGTTGCAAAGCGGGAGGGTTGAGCGCGAAGTGTTGTCGGGTCAGGCGAAGGCTCGAAGAAACGCCAAAGAATGGATGGCGAGCCCCCTTCTTTTTATTCTGCGAAGCAAAACCGTTGACGCTGACCGGCCGTGCTGCTTGACGTTGTCTAGTAAGCTGTCGTAAATGCGGTTCGTACGGTGTAGTTCCCGCACGGCGCTTATGTAGTCCGTCCCGATGGCGGGCTTTTGTTCGGCGCAGTTCTGCTTCGGGAGGATTCGCGCGTTCATTCAAACGTCTGCCAACAAAAACGGAGACGTCTCCAATATCGAATGGATTCAACCACCGGGGCTTGCTTGCGGAATGCCATCAAGCAGCAGTGAATCAGGAAGGCGTCCCTGCCCAAAGCCCGTCCGGGTGGCGGGGATTCCCAATGCCGCATGGGCCTGCCGGTTTCCGGGCGGAGTTATCTTGCCTGGCGCACACATCAATGCAACATTTCGCCAGAAAATGTACTACAGATACACATGCGCGAAGACCAGAAAGGACGGTTATGTATGAGGATCATTACCAGAGAATTGATTTCCTGCATGGGGTGTTGCTCGCCCGTGGTCAGGGTGGTCAGCTGACCTCGGCATTCACCGTGGTCAACGAGGTCGAGGCGAGTCTGAAGGCGGACGGGCTGCTTGGACCGCTCGAGTGCCTGCGTGTGAATGCCGCGAGAGGCGCGCTGCATCGGCGCTCGCTGCGCGCGGCCCTGGTCTCGGCGCGTGGCGCGCTTGACGCGGCGCAATACCCACCGTCGAAATACGATGCCGAACTGGCCGCCGCCCGCGCGAAGGCCACCTACTGCTGACAGCCTTTCCGGAAAGCAACCTGGAATTTCACCTCAATGACCCGCTTGCCCAATTCGTAAGCCAGCAGATCGCTGCACGATCAGGAAAGGAACATCACCCATCTGGCCTGCGGTCGTCCACAATTTCTGCGGGCAACCAATGTCTGGCCGAAACCGGCAGCGTCAGACCTCCTACGGCCCGCTAGTGGCGCCGCAGGTCTGATCATCAGGTCCAAGCGGACCCGATAACGGTAAACATCAATTTAACGGACAACAAAACCGCATTAGTCTGTAATCGGCTGCGGCGCTCTCAGGCGCAGTGGCCGCCCCCGGCTTCTGCTGGTCCTTGCGACCGGCTGAAGCCGCTCAGCCAGAGCTTCCTCCGCCCTGGCTTAATGAGATGGTCAGCCTGACCGAAACGGTCCGATCGGCTTACGCTGATCGGGCCGTTTCCTTTTCCGGGAGGCCATCATGGCAAACG
>NZ_JBNDML010000052.1:0-8892 GCF_050436565.1 Paraburkholderia sp. GAS42
GGTCATCGCCTTCAACGAATCGCTTCATGAGTCACCCGATCTCAGTGCGTTGATTCAGTGTAGGCGATCAGTGTGTTTTCACACACCCTCGGCCAGGAGCTGCCAGTCAATTTCCCATGGCGAGTGTCCTGGAGCAAAGTACTGCAATCCGCACATTGTCGAGCCGTCTGCAGCGTTAGGCGGAATTAACTGATCTCGATTAGAGATCTCAATCGGAGATTGATTTTGGCGCAATATGCGAAACGGAGGCGCATCCCGCATCGCTTCGTTCACGTCGTCTCCCGGTTGGTCGTTTCGGCGAACGAGGCGCGGCGAAGGATCCGCTGATCGAACTGAAGGGCGCGCGCTGGCGGGGCGTGGTTGCCAGCGGGCGGGCAGTGGCGGTGGGGCGTGACAGAGTTCTACGGCGGCGCCAGTCCGTCGCCGGCGGCGCGGTGTTTCCGAAATCCGTCATCGCGTCGCTCGTATGTGCAGCGACGAACAGATTCGGCCATGAACGCCAGCCTGACAAAGCGGCATTCGTCACGTCTCCATTGCGACCGAGTGCGCTGCCCTGCTTTCATTTGCTCGTATCTAAGCTTTCCCCAACCGTGAGAGGAGCACCTCGAGATGACCTGAAGCGATGGCGTCGAGATCGCTATCGAGCAAGCGCAGACGGCCAGTCTGATGAACGATAAGTGCACCGATCAAAAAGGCGAAGAGCATGCTCGCCTCGAGTCGGGCCGATGGCTCTGTGAGATCGCCGAGGGTACACAGTGCTCCGCGCAACAGATCTAGCGTAAGCGCAAGACGACGGTTCAGCTGGGCATTCAAGTTGGGACTGAGTCCTCGCGGACGTAGCCCGTGCCAAAGGTAGAGTCCCAGCGCCACTTCGTCGGGCTTTTCTCGATAGTACGAAAGGAACGCAAGCGCGGCCGCTTTCAATTTCGCGCGCGGATTGGGCGCAAGTCGGAAGGACGCTTCGACGCATTCATGTAATCGCTCCAGCGACTCCGCGAGCAGCTCGGCATAGATCGCTTCCTTCGAAGGAAAAAGTGGATAGATCGCGCCAGTCGTGCAGCCCGCCTCGGCGGCGATTGCACGCATCGAGGCGCCGTCCAGGCCCCTGCGGTTGAAAACCCGTCGGGCTCCGTCCAGAACAAGTTGGCGCCGGGCCTGGTTGAGCGCGACCTCGCGCGCTTCCTTGCTGGCCTCAAAGTCAGGGTTGACAGGTGGCATAGGGCTCATGAGGAAAAACCACATGATACCTAAAATAATGACTTGACATGAAAATAACAGTGTTATTTAATGAAACCAACGTTACATGGAGGCGGCATGCTCTCAACGGAGAGGGTTCACGGGGAGGTGGGGCGATCATCAAGCTACGTGTCTGGCTTGGCGTGTCGGCCCCTACTGGGCGAGACAATCGGGGAGGCGCTGGATCGCGCCGCCAAGACTTGGCCTGATCAGCTTGCGGTCGTTGCTTGCGAGCAGGGGATACGCCTGACCTATGCCGAGCTGAGAGACCGAGCCGACGCCATAGCGCGAAGTCTAATGGCCCTCGGGCTCGTTCCCGGAGACCGAATCGGGATCTGGTCCCCAAACAACATTGAATGGGTGCTGACTCAATTCGCCTCGGCCAAGGCTGGACTGACCCTCGTCAGTCTTAATCCGGCCTACCGTTCTGCGGAGATCGAATACGCTCTCAGGAAGGTTGGTTGTCGCGCAATTGTCTGCGCGACATCGCACAAGACCAGCAACTACCTCGATATTCTGGCAAGCGTTGCCCCTGAGTTCGAAACATCGAAATCCGGCGCATTGCGCGCGCAAGCCCTGCCCGATCTGGAGATCGTCATTCAAATCGGCGGTCCAACGGTCGCGACAGCTATCCCCTTCGAGGATCTCTCGACAGATCGCTTCGTTTCTGGCGCATCGGTAGCCGATGTCAGCATTGATTTCGACGACCCTACTAACATTCAGTTCACCAGCGGTACGACTGGCGAACCGAAGGGCGCAACGCTCACGCATCACAACATAGTTAACAATGGATTCTTCGTGGGCGAAGAACTCGGCCTTGGGCCCGGGGATAGAGTTTGCATTCCTATTCCCTTTTACCATTGCTTCGGGATGGTAATGGGCAATTTGGCTTGTATCACGCATGGCTCGGCCATGATCATTCCGGGCGCGGCCTTCGAACCGGGCGCGGTGCTCGCTGCAATAGAGAACGAGTCGTGCACAGCACTATACGGAGTGCCAACGATGTTCATCGCACTTCTAGAGCATCCTGAGTTCGATCGCTTCCGGCTCAGCTCGCTACGCACTGGCATCATGGCTGGCGCGCCGTGTCCCCTCGCAGTGATGCAGCGCGTCGTCGACCGCTTGGGGATTGGGGAGATCACGATCGCCTACGGGATGACCGAGACGAGTCCGGCTAGTTTTCAAACCAGTCGTGTCGACTCGCTGGAGCGGCGCGTATCGACAGTCGGCCGCGTTCTTCCTCATATCGAGGTGAAAATCGTTGATGAGGAAGGACAGGTAGTTCCGCGAGGGACCTCTGGTGAGCTTTGCACCCGCGGATATTCCGTGATGCGCGGATATTGGGGCGATGAGCAGCGCACCGCCGAGGTGATCGATCAAAAAGGCTGGATGCACACCGGCGACCTCGCCACGATCGACGACGAGGGTTACTGCAACATTGTCGGGCGCATCAAGGATATGGTTATCCGTGGCGGCGAGAACATCTTTCCCCGAGAGATCGAGGACTTCCTCCACACCCATCCCGATATACAGGACGTTCAGGTTTTTGGGGTGCCGGATGTCAAATTCGGTGAGGAATTGTGCGCGTGGGTCCTCCTGCGCGGCTCACGCAGGCTCGAGGAGGAGGACATCCGCGACTATTGCCGTGGCCGGATCGCACACTACAAGATTCCGCGCTACGTTCGTTTCGTCGACAGTTTCCCAATGACCGTTACCGGAAAGATTCAGAAGTTCGTCATGCGTGAACGGATGTGTGAGGAACTCTCTCTGGCTGAGACGAAGACCGCTTAGCGCTGACTACAGCTCGCCTGTTCGCGCACTCGCAAGTGCCCATCTGGATCAATTGTCCAACTCAACTCTGAAGGAGTATTGCTATGAGCGTCTATGTCGAAAGGAACGGTCCGGTGACGACGGTCATCAACGACCTGCCAAATACACGTAATGCCGGTGACCCGGAAACGGCGGACGCGCTGACAAACGCATTCCTTGCATTTGAGGCCGATCCTGAAGCCAAGGTTGCCGTGTTTTGGGGAGCGGGCGGTGCCTTCTGCGCCGGCTGGGACCTCAAATACGCTGCGGGCCTTGCGGATCGGAAACGATTCCAGACCGAGATCGTCGAAGGCCTTGCATTTCCGCCGGGCGCGGCCCCCGCGCCGCGCGGCCCGCTTGGGCCCTCAAGGCTGGAACTGTCGAAGCCTGTGATCGCTGCCGTCGAAGGTCCCGCCGTGGCCGGGGGCATGGAGTTGGCGCTTTGGTGCGATATTCGCGTCATGTCCGAGGATGCTTATTTCGGCGTGTTTTGCCGACGTTGGGGGATTCCGCTTCTCGATGGTGGCACAGTGAGATTGCCACGACTCGTCGGTCAAGGCCGCGCCATGGAGATCATCCTGACTGGACGAAAAGTCCCCGCGGAAGAAGCATATCGAATCGGACTGTGCGAAAAAATCGCGCCAATGGGAGAGGCAAGAGCGGTTGCAGAAAGCTTGGCACATGAAATCGCCCGCTTTCCGCAAGCGGCGGTGCGTGCAGACCGCGCAAGCGTCTATGAAACCTATGGGCTGCAGGTGCGTGATGCACTCAAGCGCGAATGGGCGACTGGGCTGGAAGCCCACCATAAGGAAGGTACCAATGGTGCGGCACGTTTCGCGGCCGGAAAGGGCCGGCACGGTGACTTCGCTGATATCGCCTGAGGGTCGCAAGAGCTCGCCATCCGGGCGAAATTCTCATGTGCAGACTGATCCGATGATCATTCTCGTGACAGGTGCTGTCGGCACCCTCGGCGGGCGATTGCGGATCCCGTTGTACGGGTAGGCCAAACGCGCGCCGTGATCCAGCAGGCGGCGAGCAGCGTGTGCTCACGGTGAGCTCGGGCGGCACGATCGCGTTCACCGCGCCGCAGGTACTCGCCGCGCGGGCGTCGAGCGCGATCGCGCTGAACCTGCAGCTGGCCGATGAGGCCGTGCGTGTGATCGACGCACATCGCTGAGGCCGCGGCGCAAACGCGACGAACAACAACTTTGTCAAATTCTGAATTAATTGGGATAACGAAACATGGCAACAAATCTGTTCGACCTGACCGGGAAAATCGCGCTCGTGACCGGCGCGAGCCGCGGGATCGGCGAGGAAATCGCGAAGCTGCTTGCGGAGCAGGGCGCGCACGTGATCGTGTCGAGCCGCAAGCTAGAGGACTGCCAGGCGGTCGCCGACGAGGCCGTGAAGGCCGGCGGCCGGGCCGAGGCGCTCGCGTGCCACATCGGCCGCATGGACGACATTGAGGCCACGTTCGAGCACATCCGCGTCAAGCACGGCCGCCTCGACATCCTCGTCAACAACGCGGCCGCGAATCCGTATTTCGGTCACGTCCTCGATACCGATCTCGCCGCGTTCAACAAGACCGTCGAGGTCAATGTCCGCGGCTACTTCTTCGTGTCGGTCGAGGCTGGCAAGATGATGAAGGCGCAGGGCGGCGGCGCGATCGTGAATATCGCGTCGGTGAACGCGCTGCAGCCCGGCGACAAGCAGGGCATCTACTCGATCACGAAGGCTGCCGTCGTGAACATGACGAAGGCGTTCGCGAAGGAATGCGGGCCGCTCGGCATTCGCGTGAACGCCCTGCTGCCCGGCCTTACAAAGACCAGGTTCGCGGGCGAACTGTTTGAGGACAAGGAGATTTACGAGCGCTGGATGGCCGAGATCCCGCTGCACCGCCATGCGGAGCCGCGCGAGATGGCCGGCACCGTGCTCTATCTGGTGTCCGATGCGTCGAGCTACACGAGCGGCGAATGCATCGTCGTCGACGGCGGCATCACGATCTGAGGCGGCGATGAAGATCGACAGCTATGCAGGCCAGGTCGTGATGATCACGGGTGCCGCGAGCGGCTTTGGCGCGCTGCTTGCGCACGAGCTCGCGGCGATGGGCGCGCGGCTTGCGCTCGGCGACCTCGACGCCGACGGGCTCGAGCGCGTCGCCGCGCCGCTGCGCGCAGCGGGCGCGAATGTCATCGCGCAGCGCTGCGATGTGAGCGTCGAGGCGGACGTCGCAGCGCTCGTCGTCGCGGCGGTCGCGCAGTTCGGCCGGCTCGACATCGGGATCAACAACGCGGGGATCGCGCCGTCGATGAAGGCGCTGATCGACACCGACGAAGCCGATCTCGACCTGACCTTCGCGGTTAACGCGAAGGGCGTGTTCTTCGGGATGAAGCACCAGATCCGCCGGATGCTCGCGCAGGGCGGCGGCGTGATTCTGAACGTCGCGTCAATGGCCGGGCTCGGCGGCGCGCCGAAGCTCGCCGCGTACGCGGCCGCGAAGCATGCGGTCGTCGGCCTGACGAAAACGGCCGCGGTCGAATATGCCCGCCGCGGGATTCGCGTGAACGCGGTATGCCCGTTCTACAGCACGACGCCGATGGTGACCGGCAGCGACATCGGCAACAAGCAGGACTTTCTCGCGCAAGGCTCGCCGATGAAGCGCCTCGGCACGCCAGAAGAAGTCGTAGCGACGATGCTGATGCTCTGCGCGAAGGAAAACTCGTATCTGACCGGGCAGGCCGTCGCCGTGGACGGCGGCGTCTCGGCGGCCTGACTGACATAGACGGAGCCGGGCTGCCGAACAAAACAGAAACTTGCGGATCAACGGTGAGTTCGTCCGCAGGCGGGCAGCTGAAAAAGGCTACACGGGTCCTATCACTCTTAAAAGCGTGGAAGCTTTTAAGCCTGCAAAAGCCGCCTGAGTTCACTGGCGCTAATCAAGGAGATTCTAATGTCACGCATTATTAAGTTCGCGAAGTCTGGCGGTCCGGAAGTTCTCGAATTCATCGAGATGCAGGTTGCGGCTCCCGGTCCCGCTGAAGTTCGCATCAAGGTCAAGGCAATCGGCCTCAACCGCGCCGAGTCGATGTGGCGAAACGACGCATACACCGAACCCGTCAAGTACCCGGCAGGTTTGGGGTACGAAGCTGCCGGCATCGTCGATGCGGTTGGCGCAGACGTGACTGGCTTCGCGGTGGGTGATGCGGTCAACGTGATACCCTCGTTTTCGATGAACCAGTACGCCACGTACGGCGAGGTCATCATCGTACCGGCCTATGCTGTTGTGAAGCACCCGAGTTCACTCTCGTTTGAGCAGGCGGCGTCGGCGTGGATGATGTTCGTGACAGCTTACGGCGCGCTCATCGAAGACGCCAAGGTAGGCAAGGGTGATTTCGTTCTCATTCCCGCAGCCTCCAGCAGTGTTGGACTCGCGGCGATCCAGCTCAGCAACTATGCAGGGGCGACTCCCATTGCGCTGACGCGTACCTCGGCCAAGAAGCAGCAGTTGCTCGAAGCAGGCGCCGCGCATGTGATTGCAACGGATGAGGTCGATTTGGTGCAGGAAGTGATGCGTCTCACGGACAACAAGGGTGCACGCGTCGCATTCGACCCAGTCGGCGGCCCGAACTTCCCGAAGCTGATCTCCGCGCTAGCCTTCCAGGGCGTCGTGTACATCTACGGGGCGCTCGCTGAGGGCGACACCCCGATGCCGGTGCTGGCGATGATCGCCAAGATGCCGGTTATCAAAGGTCACAACATCTGGCTCACGACCGGCGACGAAACACGCCGGAAGGCAGCAGTGGAATACGTCCTCAAGGGCCTTGAGAACGGTGCACTGAAGCCGGTCATCGATCGCACATTCAAGTTTGATGAAATGGTGGAGGCACATCGCTACCTGGAGCAAAGCGGTCAGTTCGGCAAAATCGTAGTAACGGTGTGATCGCGGATGGGGCGTGATGCACGCCATAAGATGCAGTGACCTAGACTAAATCTGACAGTGGTTGGCTTCTCGTGCTGACGCACTGCCGCGAAGGGCGTAGCCCGAAGCGGCCGTGCGCGCCGCAAACAGCAAGAAGTCCACCATGACTCAGCAAGCGACCTTCGCCGACCCTTAGATCGGCTATAAACCATTTTCCGGCGAAGAAGCGTGCAAGCCGGCAATCCGTTGTCGGGCTTCTTTCCGCGCCGATACGCGCAAATATACTCAATCGGAGGCATCAGCGTGATGCAAGCTAATTCAGCCGCAGATACAAAAAGGCCAATCTCGGCCGAGTTCGCCTATGCCGAAAACTACGCCAACCTCTATGGTTCAAGACTTCACTACGTTGATGTCGGCCAGGGTGACCCATTTCTGTTTCTGCACGGTAATCCTCACTGGTCGTATTGCTGGAGAAACGTTATCCCCCATCTTGAGCCGCTTGGCCGCTGTATCGCGCCGGATTTCATTGGGTTCGGGAAATCCGATCACCCCGACATCGAGTACAGGATCTTCGATCAGATCAGATTTATCGAAGAGTTCGTGGTGCAGTTGGACCTTCGGAATATCACGCTGGTTCTTCACGACTGGGGCGCGCTTGTCGGCCTCGATGTGGCTCGGCGATTTCCCGAACGCATTCGCGGCGTTGCGTTCTTTGAGTTTCCTGTGAAGCCGCCGGGGACGCTCAAGGAGACTTGGCCGCTCATCGCCGACGAGTTCGAAAAGCTCCGCTCGCCGGAAACCGGCCCCGAGCTTCTGATGGGGCAGAACCTGATCGTGGAAAGTACCATCCCGGCCGTCACATTGCGAAAGCTCAGTGAGGAGGAGATGAACCAGTATCGAGCCCCGTTCCCGGATTGGGAGTCGCGCCGCCCAATGGCCCGGCTTCCGCGCGATTGGCCCTTTGGGGGTGAGCCGATCGACACGGCTTGGGTGATCGCCAAGTACAGTGAATGGCTGATTGAATCACCAATTCCGAAGCTGTTGATTCACGCGACCCCCGGTCTGTTTGTGACGCCGGAGAATGCGGCATGGGCGGCAAGCAACTTTAAGAACATTGACACCCTCGACCTCGGGCCCGGCGTTTTCATGCTGATGGAGGACCACCCCCACGAGATCGGAGAGGGCATCGTGAAATGGTTCGAGGCGAAGGTCGCATGACCATTCGCGCAGGTCGGTTCGCGCTGGATAGCCGCATCACGCTGTAGCTGGGCGGCGTCGGCGACACCACCGCACAACACGGGTCCCCTTGATTTCGCTGCGTTTTATTGCTGTAGACAGGCCTAGCTGCGACAAGGGTTAGCGCTTTGCCCCTAAAATAATAACCAATCAAATCAGTCACTCCCTGACTGGTCTTTTCCCCGCTTCTCAATATCTCCCTGCTGCGCCACGGCCAGTAGCCGCGTGCGCCGATGGCCGACGTGGAGTCGGTTTGACGGCGATAAGTTCCGACGGCGATGCATCCCCGGTGATTTGCGCCAGCGTCCATACATATCGGCGGGCGTAGAAATGCCACTGCGATTCGGCGAATTCGTCAAGAACCTCCCTGCAGTGCGGAAAGGCCGAGCGAGCGTACGCGACGTTCGCAAGTTTCGTTGCGCGCCCGATCATATGCTTTGAAATCCTGACTGGCCGGTCCGTACCCGCGTAAAGCCTGAGCGCCGACTGCCTGATCCTCGGCGTGACACTCGTCGTCGTTTCGTGGATAGCTCGGCTGCTATGCGCCTCACTTCGGACATTCGAATTGCCGTGACGTGCGTCCGAAATGGGTCGAACGAACGAAACCGCTCGCGCGGTAGGGGGCTCCGGCCCGTGGTAGTGGTAATGCTGAGGAAACCGACTCTGTTTTCATGTTGATGGGCGAGGCAATC
>NZ_JBNDML010000053.1:0-8592 GCF_050436565.1 Paraburkholderia sp. GAS42
TGGCAGTACCAGATGGCTGCCTGGCGCAGGCTACTGGACCAGCGGGCGATTCGCCAGAGCATGTCGCGCAAGGGGAACTGCCTGGACAATGCGGCAATGGAAAGCTTCTTCGGTACACTCAAGGCAGAGTTCTTCTACCTGAACGAGTTCGACAGCGTAGAACAGCTACAGGTCGGACTCCAGCAGTACATCCATTACTACAATCACGAACGCATACGGCTGAAGTTAAAAGGGCTGAGTCCCGTGCAATACAGAACCCAGCCCTTGGGCATCCAGCCTCTTTGAACCGTCCAACTTCCGGGGTTCAGTTCACGCATGCAGCCTTTTTCGTTTTCGACGCGCTTCTAGCGTGTCGCGGTCTCGTCGGGCGTTTCGACTACCGACGTATCCGCCACTGCGCCGAGACGTTTGCCGAGACTGACGACCTCATCCATGCGATAGCCCAGCGCCTCATAAAAGCCGCGCACGTCGGCCCTGGTCGACAGCACCTGCAGGTTCACCTTCGGACAGCCAAGCGCTGTCAGCGCCGTTTCCGCATGCTCAACCAGACGCGTGCCGATGCCGCATCGTCGCATGATCGTATCGACAGCAAGCGAGTAGAGCCAGCCGCGATGTCCGTCGTAACCTGCCATTACGGACCCGATAATTCGACCGCCGGTCTCGGCGACGAAGAACAGTTCGGGCTGCGTCGCGAGCTTGTTCGCGATCGACAGGCGCGGATTACGCTGCGGCCGGGTGACGTCCCGATACTCCGGAAACGCGTCCTGCCACAGCGCGACGACGGCATCGGTATCGGCGGCATCGAAGCGGCGGATCGAAGGCATGTCGGTCGTTGTCATGCGGGTGCGCTCGCGGGCGATTAAAGCGAGTCGAGAATCGAACGCAGCATCGCCATCATCTGGTCGATCTCTTCGTTCGTGACGTTGAGCGCCGGCATGAAGCGCAACAGGTTCGGACGCGCCGCGTTCAGCAGCAGTCCGTCGGGCTGCATCAGACGCGCCTTCTCGACGACCTGTGTGCCGATATCCTTGCCGAGCAGCAGCGCCCGCAGCAGACCTTCGCCCCGCTCACCGAGGAAGCCGCGCTCCTCCGACAGCTCCAGCAGCTTCGCGCGCAGATACTCGCCGCGCGCCCGCACGCCTTCGAGGAAGCCCGGCGCCGTCAACTGCGAGATCACCGAATAACCGACTGCCGTCATCAGCGGATTGCCGTTGTACGTGCCGCCCTGATCGCCGGCTTCGAACACCTGGACTTCGGCTTTCGCGAGCAGCGCTGCCAGCGGCACCCCTCCGCCGATGCCCTTGCCGAGCGTCATGATGTCCGGCTCGATGCCCGACAGTTCGTACGCGAAGAGTGTCCCCGCACGGCCGCAGCCACTCTGCACTTCATCGACGATCAACAGCAGGTTGTGCTGCTTCGTCAACGCGCGCAGTTGCTGCATGAATTCGCGCGTCGCAGGGATCACGCCGCCTTCGCCCTGGATCGGTTCGAGCATCACAGCGACGGTCTTCTTCGTGATCAGCTTCTCGACCGATGCGATATCGTTCAGATCGGCCTTCGGGAAGCCCGGCACCTGCGGTGCGTAGATCGTGTCCCAGCCCGGCTTGCCGCTCGCCGACATCGTCGCGAGCGTGCGGCCGTGGAAGCTGTGATCGAACGTGATGATCTCGTACGCGCCGTCCTTATGCTTCTTGCCCCATTTGCGCGCGAGCTTGATCGCGCCTTCGTTGGCCTCGGCGCCGCTGTTCGCGAAGAACACCTTGTCGAAGCAGCTGTGCTGCGTGAGCAGACCTGCCAGCTTCGCCATCGGTTCGTTGTAGAACGCCGGCGACGGATTGATCAGCGTGCGCGCCTGTTTTTCGAGCGCTTCGATCATGCCCTCGTTGCAATGACCGAGGCTGTTGACAGCCCAGCCCTGAATGAAGTCGAGGTAGCGCTTGCCTTCGTTGTCGTAGATCCACGAGCCCTTACCGTGCGTGAAAACGATTTCGGGCCGGTTGGTGATGTACATCAGCGACTCGATCGGATACTCATTGAATTTCATGGCGGCGGGGCTCCATTCGAAGCAGTGGGGTTGAACAAGGGACCGGAAAAACAAAAAGCCACGGAGGTCCGTGGCTTTCATGATTCGAACAGCTTGCACCCTGTGTAGGCGCGAATCCGTGACGAAGCCAGCGGCGCCCCTAAGGGAGCGGCGAGCGGCGGCGTCGAAGTTCGGACTGGATGCGGTTCATGCGCGAAAGAATACGACAACGCGCCGGGCGGTGTAAACCACGAATTTTGAGTCGGGGAAAGTTTTTGCTCGAGAAAGAACGAAGTGTGCTGGGTGAGCAGGCCGCAGCTTTGCTCAGCCGTATCAACTCACTTCGTCCGTCAGTCGACGTTCAAACCGGATTCGCCAGATCCGCCGCACTGGTGAACGAGTCCGCATAGAACTCGTCTTCCGGCAGCTTGTGATGCGCGGTGAAATCGCGCTGTGCCGACTCGACCATCACCGGTGCGCCACACGCGTACACCTGATACCCTGACAGGTCCGGCAGATCCTCGATCACTGCACGATGCACGAAGCCCGTGCGACCCGTCCACGCATCGTCGGCATCGGGTTCGGACAGCACCGGCACGAACGTGAAGTTCGGCACGTCCTTCGCCCATTGCCCGGCGAGTTCGAGCAGATACAGATCCTTCTTGCGACGCGCGCCCCAGTAGAGCGTCATCGGCCGGTCGATGTTCTTGAAGATCGCGTGTTCGACGATCGCCTTCAGTGGCGCGAAACCCGTGCCCGAAGCGAGCAGGACAATCGGCTTGTCCGAATCTTCGCGCAGGAAGAACGTGCCGAGCGGCGCTTCGAAGCGCAGGATGTCGCGCTCTTTCAGCGTGTTGAACACGTGATCGGTGAACACACCGCCTGGCATATGGCGGATGTGCAGTTCGACCGGACCTTCGGCATGCGGCGCGCTCGCCATCGAGTAGCTGCGGCGCTTGCCATCTTTCAGGATGAATTCGAGGTACTGGCCGGCGAGATATTGCAGACGTTCATTGGCGGGCAACTGAAGCTTCAGCACGACGACGTCGTCGGCCTTGCGCTCGACTGCGTTGACGCGACACGGCAACTTCTTGACCTGCACATCGCCGACACCCGCCACTTCGCGGATATCGACTTCGAGGTCGGAGCATGCCGTCGCGCAGCACAGGAGCGCCATGCCACGGGTCTTTTCATCGTTCGACAATGCCGACGACGAATGCGGGCGCTGCTCGATTTCGCCGTTCACGATCGTGCCCTTGCACGAACCGCACGCGCCGTTCTTGCAGCCGTACGGCAGACCCACGCCCTGGCGCAGGGCCGCGATCAGCACGGGTTCGTCGGGTTCTACCTGGAACTGCCGGCCGCTTTGCCGGAGTGTTACGTTAAATGCCATATGTCGATCGGAAACGAAAAGTCGGTAATCGGTGCGCGCCGTACTTGACGGCTACAATGCGTCCACCATGAAAGCGACACGAAATCTGCGCCGGCCGCGCGTGCTGATCGTCGGTTGCGGCGATGTCGGCATGCGCTGCGTCGAACTGCTGCGCCCGCGCGCACACATCTTTGCCCTGACGAGCCACGCCGCGCGCTGCGCCGAGCTGCGCGCAGCGGGTACCTCACCGCTGGTCGGCGATCTGGACGTACGTCGCAGCCTGAAGCGTCTCGCGGGTCTGGCGCCCGCCGTGCTGCATCTTGCCCCGCCACAAAAGACCGGTGACGACGATCGCCGTACGCGTGCACTGCTCGCCGCGCTCTCGTCGCGACGCATGCAGCCCGCGCGCGCCGCTGTCACGCCGGTCGCGCGGTTACGGCGTTCGCGCGCCGCATGGATGGATCGCGAAACGTCCAATATTGTACCCGACCGGGGTGTCCGGCTTGCCCGATCCGCCGCGCCGCTGCGCGTCGTCTATGCGAGCACGACGGGTGTTTATGGTGACTGTGGCGGCGCGTTGATCGACGAGACGCGCACCGTGCAGCCGGCGAACGATCGAGCGAAGCGTCGGGTGTCGGCGGAGCAGCAGTTGAGGCGGGCCACCGCGCGCGGATCGGTGGCGGCCACCGTGGCGCGGATTCCTGGCATCTACGCAGCTAACCGGTTACCGCTCGCGCGGCTCGAGAAGGGGACGCCCGCACTAATCGACGCCGATGATGTGTACACCAGCCACATCCATGCCGACGATCTCGCGGCAATTCTCGTTCGGATGGCGACGCACGGCAGGCCGGGGCGCGTCGTGCACGCATCGGACGATTCGGAGCTGAAGATGGCGGCGTATTTCGATGCGGTCGCCGATGCGTACGGCCTGGCGCGCGCGCCGCGCGTCACGCGCGAGCAGGCTGAGCAGATACTCGAGCCGATGTTGCTGTCGTTCATGCGCGAATCGCGACGTCTTTCAAACGCGAGGATGAAGCGCGAATTGCGCATGCGTTTGCGCTATCCGACAGTGCAGGATTTTCTGCGGGGGAAGGGGCAGCCGCACGACTAGCAATGTCCAGCGACGCCAGTCGTCGGCGGTCCAGCGCGCAACTCGCTGACGCCGCCTGTTGTCGTGTGCTTCGATGGTTGCGAATGTCGGTCAACTGCGTGTCCCGCGGACAACGCGAACAACGCGGCTATCGTCATCAAAAACGCCAGTACCACTCACGTAATCGCGGGCAGCGCTTCCAGCAGTACGAAGCACAGGATTGCGCCGACCAGCGCGCCGATGAGGCTCGGAGGATATCGGTGCCGCAGACGTATCATTGCCAGCGCACCGATGACGAGGACGACCCCGAAACACATGAACGCGATCGTCATGGTTGAAAGTTCATAACCATCGTGGATGATCATGGCGCCCCTCCTTGAATACTTTTTAATCGTTGTTTGATCGAGTATAGGGCGAGTTGAAAGGAAGGGCATGCTGCGTCGCAGCGCAATGCGTCCCTTTTTGTGCGGCAGTGTGAGGTGGATAACGCTTCAGCAGAAAGGTGGCGGAATTCACGCCGCCGCCTTCCGTGTTTACCCCGCCCGCAGGGCAGCAAGACCGGCTTCGTCGAGCCATTCCCACGTACCTTCGGCGAGCGTCGACGGCAACGCCAGTCCACCGATGCGCTCCCGATGCAGTGCTTCGACGCGATTGCCCGCCGCCGCCACCATGCGCTTCACCTGGTGATACTTGCCTTCCAGCACCGTGAGTTCGAGCGCGTGTTCATCGCGCGCCTGTGCGGCGACCGCAGCGACCGGCGCCGGCTCGCCATGCAAGAGGACGCCGTTGCGCAACGCGTCGAGTTGCGCGTCATCGAGCGGATGGCGCGTGGTCGCGAGATACACCTTCGGCACCTTTCGTTTTGGTGAAGTGAACGCGTGCACGAACTGGCCGTCGTCGGACAGCAGGAGGAGGCCGGTGGTGTCCTGATCGAGGCGTCCGACGCACTGCACGCCGCGCGTCGCGAACTGCGGCGGCAGCAGGTTGAAGACGCTCAGATGATGCTGCGGATCGCGCGAGCATTCGTAACCCGCGGGCTTGTTCAGCGCAATGTACGCGTGCTCGTGATAGCGCCAGGCGGTCTCGTCGATGACGAATGTCAGCGTGTCGGTGGGGAAGTCGGCGTCGGGATCGGCGCAGACGGCGCCTTCGATCGACACATGGCCGCCGGTGACCAATGCGCGACATTGGCGTCGTGAGCCGAAACCCTGGGAAAACAGCACGCGTTCGAGATTCATTGAGGAGCGGAAAGACGGAAAAGCGGCGGAGCGAAATCCGGGTGAGCGCGAGCCGGCGACGGGCCGCAGCCCGTCGCATCGCGTGCATTCTACCCGGCGTGTGTCGCGCCTATTTGCTCTGCGCCTTCGCCGCCTGCTCGATCAGCGCCGCGACTTCAGCGGGATGCGACATCGGCGCGAGATGGCTCGACGGCACTGAAACGATCGTCGCGCCGATGCGTTTCGCCATCCATCGCTGGGCTTCCGGCGCCACCGCGCGATCCTTCATGGTCACCATGTACCACGAAGGCTTCGACTTCCACGCGGCCTGAGTCACGGGTTCGCCGAATGCCTTGCCCGAAACCGGCTGCTCGGCCGCGGCGAGGATGCGCGTTTGCGTCTCCGGTACATCAGCGGCGAAGTCCCGATGATATTTCGCCGGATCGAACCACAGGAAGCCGGTTTCGTCGGGCTTGATGCTTTCGCCGGCGGGCGCCGACGGGCCGTGCTTGAACATGTCCATCGTCGATTCGCCGACATCCGGCGCGATCGCCGTGATGTACACGAGGCCGACCACGTTCGGCGCATCCGCGCCCGCTTCGGTGATGACGGTGCCGCCCCACGAGTGGCCGACCAGGATCGTCGGGCCGTCTTGCCGCGCCAGCACGCGTTTCGTGGCAGCGACATCGTCGGCGAGCGAGCTCAGCGGGTTCTGCACCGCCGACACGTGATAGCCCTTCTTCTGCAGCAGGTCGATGACGCGGTTCCAGCTCGAACCATCGACGAATGCGCCGTGCACGAGCACGACATTGCGCACAGGTCCGGAGACTGACGCGGACGGCGGCGCGGAGGGGCTGGCCGGCGCGGCCGTCTGGGCGTTGACGCCTGCGGAAACACACAGGGCGCACAACAGGACAACGCGAATCAGATGTTTCGGCGACATGGCTTTCCTTTCGCTGAACCGGAATGCCGACCTTACCGAACTGTGCCGACGGTAGCAAGCGGCGTCTTCACGGGCCGGCCACGTCGTAACAGGAGCGCGCGCCGTCTTCCGGCGCCGGCCAGCCGCGAACGGCGCGCGCGGTAAAATCCAGGGTTTCGCCGGGCGTACGCAGCAACCGCTTCCGGCAACCGGTTTCCATACAGCGGAGCGCGACACCTTGAATAGTCCACAGCAGCACGACGGCCTGAAGCGTGGCCTGAAAAACCGTCACATCCAGCTGATCGCGCTGGGCGGCGCGATCGGCACCGGCCTTTTTCTCGGCTCGGCCAGCGTATTGCAGGCGGCGGGTCCGTCGATGATTCTCGGTTATGCGATCGGCGGCATCATCGCGTTTTTCATCATGCGACAGCTGGGCGAAATGGTTGCGCAGGAGCCGGTCGCCGGCTCGTTCAGTCACTTCGCCTACAAGTACTGGGGCGATTTCCCCGGCTTTCTGTCGGGCTGGAATTACTGGGTGCTGTACGTGCTCGTCAGCATGGCCGAACTGACGGCCGTCGGTACTTACGTGCATTACTGGTGGCCGGGCGTGCCGACCTGGGTCTCGGCGCTCGTGTGCTTTGTCGCCATCAACGCGATCAATCTGGCTAACGTGAAGGCGTATGGCGAGACCGAGTTCTGGTTTGCGATCGTCAAGGTCGTGGCGGTGATCGGCATGATCCTGTTCGGCGGCTGGCTGCTGATCAGCGGACACGGCGGTCCGCAGGCGTCGGTCACGAACCTGTGGCGCGATGGCGGCTTCTTCCCGCACGGCTTCCATGGGCTCTTCATGATGCTTGCCGTCATCATGTTCTCGTTCGGTGGGCTCGAACTGATCGGCATCACCGCAGCGGAAGCCGATGAACCGCAAAAGAGCATTCCCAAAGCCGTGAATCAGGTGATCTACCGGATCCTGATTTTCTATATCTTCTCGCTGACGGTTCTGCTGTCGCTGTATCCCTGGAACCAGGTGGCGTCGGGCGGCAGCCCGTTCGTGATGATCTTCTCGCAGATCGGCGCGGGACTCACGGCGCACGTGCTGAACCTCGTCGTGCTGACGGCGGCGCTGTCGGTCTACAACAGTGGCGTGTACGCGAACAGCCGCATGTTGTACGGCCTCGCGGAACAGGGCAACGCGCCGCGCGCGCTGCTGAAGGTCGACCGCCGCGGCGTGCCGTATATGGCGATTGGTCTTTCCGCGCTCGCCACGTTCGCCTGCGTAATCGTCAACTATCTGATTCCCGCCGAAGCGCTCGGCGTGCTGATGGCGCTGGTCGTCGCGGCGCTCGTGATTAACTGGGCGCTAATCAGCCTCACGCACCTCAAATCGCGCAAGGCGATGGTGCAGGCAGGCGAGACGCTCGTCTTCAAGTCGCTCTGGTATCCGGTCAGCAACTGGATCTGCCTCGCGTTCATGGCGATGATCCTCGTGATTCTCGTGATGACGCCCGGTCTCTCCGTTTCGGTGTTGCTCGTGCCGGTTTGGCTGATCCTGATGTGGGCAGGTTATGCGGCGAAGCGCCGCTCGGCTGCGAAGCTTGCGCAGGCGGGTACCGCGTAGGCCGATCCGGTTTCAACCTTGCCGGGCCGGACGCCGCGCAGCAAAAGGGCCTGCTGGATTATCTCGCCACGCAGGTTCCGCTCGGGCGCGCCGGCGCACCGGATGAGATCGCAAAGGCCGCCCTGTTTCTCGCGTCCGACGATGCGGGTTTTGTGAACGGCATCGAACTGTTCGTCGATGGCGGGATGGCGCAGATTTAAGCGTCGTTCCTGTTTCGTGAAGCGATAGAGAAACGGCGGCCACATTCCGGTGGCTTGAACTGAACCCCAAGAGTTGGACATAGATCCGACCCTTGGGGTTTTTTCATGGCGAAGCACGACGCGAAGCTCAAACTCAAAGTAGTAAGGCGA
>NZ_JBNDML010000054.1:0-8067 GCF_050436565.1 Paraburkholderia sp. GAS42
GCCAGATGCTGGATCGCACCCGAGATACCCACCGCGACGTACAGTTGCGGCGCGACGATCTTGCCGGTCTGGCCGACCTGGTAGTCGTTCGGCACGAAGCCTGCGTCGACCGCCGCGCGCGAGGCGCCCAGTGCGGCGTTCAGCTTGTCCGCGAGCGGCTCCAGCACCTTCGTGTAGTTTTCACCGTTACCGAGACCGCGACCACCCGAGACGATGATCTTCGCCGAGGTCAGCTCCGGACGGTCCAGCTTCGTCACTTCGCGACTCACGAACTGCGACAGGCCGCTGTCTGCCGCCGCTTCGATCTTCTCGACCGCTGCGCTGCCGCCTTCGGCCGCCACCGGGTCGAAGCCGGTCGTGCGCACCGTGATCACCTTGATCGCGTCTTGTGACTGGACGGTGGCGATGGCGTTGCCTGCGTAGATCGGGCGCTCGAACGTGTCGGGGCTGTCCACTGCCGTGATGTCGCTGATCTGCGCGACGTCCAGCTTCGCCGCGATACGCGGCGCGGTGTTCTTGCCGTAAGCCGTCGCCGGCGCGAGGATGTGCGTGTAGTTCTTCGCGATGTTCAGCACCGTCGCTTCGATGTTTTCTGCCAGACCCGCTTCGAGCTGCGGTGCGTCGGCCAGCAGGACCTTACTCACGCCCGCGATCTTCGCCGCGGCTTCAGCAGCCGCTTGCGCGT
Source organism: Paraburkholderia sp. GAS42 (assembly GCF_050436565.1). Lineage (NCBI taxonomy): Bacteria > Pseudomonadati > Pseudomonadota > Betaproteobacteria > Burkholderiales > Burkholderiaceae > Paraburkholderia > Paraburkholderia sp. GAS42. Next base: position 686 of record NZ_JBNDML010000054.1, read on the forward strand.
TGTGGCCTGCGATCAGCACGTGCACGTCGCCGCCGATCTTCTGTGCCGCCGCAATCGTGTTCAGCGTCGCGGCCTTGACGGACGCGTTGTCATGTTCGGCAATTACCAGATTCGTCATTTCAATTCGCTCCCTTACAGCACCTTGGCTTCGGTCTTCAGCTTCTCGACCAGCGTCTTCACATCGGCGACCTTCACACCGGCGCTGCGCTTGGGCGGCTCGACCACTTTCAGCGTCTTCAGGCGTGGCGTGACATCGACGCCGAGGTCTTCGGGCTTGAGCGTCTCCAGCGGCTTCTTCTTCGCCTTCATGATGTTCGGCAGCGTCACGTAACGCGGCTCGTTCAGGCGCAGGTCGGTGGTGACCACCGCGGGCAGCGTCAGCGACAGCGTCTCCGCACCGCCATCCACTTCGCGCGACACCGTGGCCTTGCCATCAGCAACGACCACCTTCGAGGCGAACGTGGCCTGCGGCAATCCAGCCAGCGCAGCCAGCATCTGGCCGGTCTGGTTCGAATCGTCGTCGATCGCCTGCTTGCCGAGGATCACGAGCGAAGGCTGTTCCTTGTCGACCAGCGCCTTCAACAGCTTGGCCACCGCCAGCGGCTGCAGCTCTTCGTTCGACTCGATCAGGATCGCGCGGTCCGCGCCGATCGCCAGCGCCGTGCGCAGCGTTTCCTGACATTGCGTCACGCCGCACGACACCGCGATCACTTCCGTCGCCACGCCCGCTTCGCGCAGACGCACCGCTTCTTCCACCGCGATTTCGTCGAACGGATTCATCGACATCTTGACGTTGGCAATGTCGACGCCCGTGCCGTCCGACTTCACTCGGACCTTCACGTTGTAATCGACCACTCTCTTGACTGGCACCAGGATTTTCATGCACACGCTCCAAAGTTACGAATACGTCAACCCAACGGTCATTATAGCGACTGCCTTCGCGGCACCCGCCCGCGGGCTGCTTGCATCGAGAATATCGCTCCTTCGCGGCGCGACAGGAATAGCGAACGATCGTTCTATTTTAATCCCGAAAAAACCCGGGCGACAAGCCCGGGTTATGACCTATGTCTCTAATTCCGAGCTTGCACAGGATCGGCACTTGCCTTAACCGCTTGCCGGGTTTGTAGCGCCCACCACGCCAGCAACGCGCCACCCCTCGCCACGCCTTACCAGGCGGTGATGACCGCGCCGCCGAACCTGCTGTCGACGAACTGCCTCACTTCCGCCGAGTGGTACGCGGCGACCAGCTTCGCGACCCACGGCTTGTTTTTGTCGGCTTCGCGGATCGCGATGATGTTCACGTACGGACCCTTCGAGTCTTCGATCGCGATCGCGTCCTGCTTCGGCTTCAGGCCGGCTTCCATCGCGAAGTTCGTGTTGATCGCGGCTGCGTCGACGTCGCCAAGCGAACGCGGGATCTGCGCGGCGTCGAGTTCGACGATCTTCAGCTTCTTCGGATTCTCGACGATGTCGAGCGGCGTCGCCTTCAGGCCCGCGTCGGCGCGCAGCTTCAGCAGACCCTGCTTCTGCAGCAGCAGCAATGCACGGCCGCCGTTGGTCGGATCGTTCGGCACCGCGATCTTTGCGCCCGGTTGCAGTTCAGCCAGCGCCTTGATCTTCGTGGAGTAAATTCCCATCGGGTACGTGACCGTGTCGGCGACGCGGATCAGCTTGTAGCCGCGGTCCTTCACCTGCGCCTGCAGATACGGGTCGTGCTGGTAGCTGTTCGCGTCGAGGTCGCCACCGGCGAGCGCCGCGTTCGGCTGCACGTAATCCGAGAACTCGACGATCTTGATGTTCAGCCCGTTCTTCGCAGCAACGGTTTTCACGACTTCCATGATCTGTGCGTGCGGACCACCGGTCACACCGACCTTGATGGTTTCGTCGGCCTGCGCGACGGAAGCCAAAGAAGCAAACAGCGATGCGGCGCCGAGGACGGCCGCGAGCCTGAGAACAAAACGACGTTGCATGACTGACCTTTCTCTTATCTGTATGAGCGGCTTCCCGTGATGGGGAAGCCTTTGTTATTTATGGCTCAAACGACGCACGAGCCAATCCCCGAACGACTGCACCAGTTGCACGAAGACGATCAGGATCACGACGACCGTCACCATGACTTCCGGCAAAAAGCGTTGATATCCATAACGGATGCCCAGATCGCCGAGGCCGCCGCCGCCGATCGCACCGGCCATCGCCGAATAGCCGACCAGCGACACGAACGTGATCGTCAACCCGGCGACGACGCCCGGCAGCGATTCCGGCAACAGCACCTTGAAGACGATCTGGCTGGTCGTCGCGCCCATCGCCTGAGCGGCTTCGATCAAGCCGCGGTCCACTTCGCGCAGCGCGGTTTCGACGAGTCGCGCGATGAACGGCGCCGCGGCGATCGTCAGCGGCACCACGGCCGCGGCCGTCCCGATCGACGAACCGACAATCAGCCGCGTGAACGGAATCACCGCGACCAGCAGGATGATGAACGGCGTCGAACGCACGGCGTTGACGACGACGCCCATCACGCGATTGAAGCCGATGTTCTGCAGCACGCCGTTGCGGTCCGTCAGATAGAGCAGCACGCCGAGCGGCAAACCGGCCAGCGCGCCGACGAGTCCAGAAATGCCCACCATCACGAGCGTTTCCCAGAACGACTGCACGAACATATCGAACATTTCACTCAACATACGACAGCTCCTCGACCACCACACCCTGTTCGCGCAGAAACGCGATTGCCTCTGCCACCTTCACCGGTTCGCCACCCGCGAGCACCGCGAGCGAGCCGAACGCCTGCCCCTGGATCTCGTCGATCTGGCCATGCAGGATGTTGAAGTCCAGTTCGTAGCGACGAATCGTCTCCGACAGGATCGGTTGATCGACGCCCGAGCCGGTGAACGCGAGGCGCAGCAGATGACCGCTGCCCGTCTTCAGACGCTCGGCGACGCGCGCCTTCATCGCGGGCGGCAGTTCCTGCGCGATCACATCGCCGATCAACGCGCGCGTGACCTCGTGATGCGGCTGCAGGAAGACATCGATGACCTTGCCCTGTTCGACGACGCGCCCCGCATCCAGTACAGCGACGCGATCGCAGACCTGCTTGATCACGTCCATCTGGTGGGTGATCAGCACGACGGTGAGGCCAAGCTCGCGGTTGATGCGTTTCAGCAGATCGAGAATCGCGCGCGTGGTTTCGGGATCGAGCGCAGACGTGGCTTCGTCGGAGAGCAGCACCTTCGGCTTGCTCGCGAGTGCGCGCGCAATGCCGACGCGCTGCTTCTGTCCGCCGCTGATCTGTGCCGGATAACGGTCCTTCTGCGCCGACAGCCCGACGAGCTCCAGCAGCGGCAACACGGTCAGCTCGATCTCCGCGCGCTTCATGCCGGCGAGTTCGAGCGGCAGCGCGACGTTCTCGTAGACCGTGCGCGACGACAGCAGGTTGAAATGCTGGAAGATCATGCCGATCTCGCGACGCGCCTCGCGCAGTTGCGCGGCGGGCAGCGTCGTGAGGTCACGGCCGTTGACGACGATATTGCCTTCGGTCGGGCGCGTCAGCAGGTTGATGGTGCGCACCAGCGTGCTCTTACCGGCACCGCTGCGGCCGATGATGCCGAACACTTCGCCTGGCGGAATCATCAGATTGACGTTGTGCAGTGCTTCGACCCAGCCTCTGGGCCCCGCGAAACGCTGCGAAATATTGCGTAGTTCGATCATGTAGAAAAACGAAACGGCGGTTCTGTCCGACGAGCGTTTTGCGCTCCGACACCGGGCCGCCGTTGCTTTTATTGGGATTTGGACCGCAATTTTACCGCATCGACGACATTCCCTTTAATAATCAATTCCGATCTTTTCATAACCTGAGAGCATTAGAGGGCCACCCCGCGTACGATGCTCGCGTGCACCAGACGCGTGCGACTATGATCGGTCGGATCAAAATAATGACGGCGGAGACAATGGCGACAGAGACCAGGACGCACGCGAAGCCCTCTTTCGGCGCTCAGGCCGACATCCCGCAAGCGGCGCCGGCAGCCGCCCTGTCGCGCCTGAAGACAGGTAGTGGCGTTGAACTTCCGGTTTATCGATGGTGGGCGTCCGACGGCGCGCCGCGTGCCACCGTGGCGCTGGTCCACGGGCTCGCCGAACACGCCGGACGGTACGCCGCGCTTGCCCGGGCGCTGAACGCCGCGGACATCGAACTGGTCGCAATCGATCTGCGCGGACACGGTATCGCACCGGGCGCACGCGTCTGGGTCGACCGCTTCGACGACTATCTGGATGACACCGACGCGCTGCTTCACGCCGCATCCAGAAATGGCACGCCGCTCTTTCTGATGGGCCACAGCATGGGCGGTGCAATCGCCGCGCTTCACACGATCGAACGCGCGGCGGGTAACGGCCCGAAACTGCGCGGTTTGATCCTGTCGAGCCCGGCGCTCGCCGCCGGCCGCGACGTGCCGCGCTGGATGATCACGCTGAGTCACGTCATCAGTCGCGTCTGGCCGCGCTTTCCAGCGATGAAGATCGATGCGTCGCTGCTGTCGCGCGATCCGGCGATCGTCGAGGCAAACCGGAACGATCCACTCGTGCATCACGCTGCGGTGCCGGCGCGCACGGGCGCGGAGATTCTGGATGCGATGGCGCGAATCGAACGCGGTCGCGCGTCGTTGCGTCTGCCGCTACTCGTCTGGCACGGTACCGCTGACAAACTCACCGAACCGCACGGCAGCCGCGATTTCGGCACACATGCCGGCTCGCCCGACAAAACGCTCACTTTCTATGACGACAGCTATCACGAGACGATGAACGATCTCGACCGCGAGCGGGTGATCGGCGCGTTGATCGAGTGGATTCTGGCGCGCGCGGGTTAGCGCCTGACGCCCGCCTCAGATATCAGCCAGCGCGCGCACGTGCGCCACCACGCTGCGACCCAGCGCCGACAGGTTGTACCCACCTTCCAGCGTGCTCACGATGCGCCCTTTCGCGTAACGCCCGGCGATATCCCGGATCTGCTGGGTCAGCCACGCGTAGTCGTCCTCGACGAGGCCCATGTTGCCGAGGTCGTCCTCGCGATGCGCATCGAATCCGGCCGACACGAACAGCATCTCCGGTTTGAACGCATGCAGGCGCGGCAGCCACATCAGGTCGACGGCTTCACGCATGACCATGCCGTTCGTGCGCGCAGAAAGCGGCACGTTGACCATATTGGACGCCTGATTGTCGGCGCCTGTGAACGGATAGAACGGGTGCTGGAAGAAGCTGCACATCAACACGCGCGAGTCGCCGGCGAACGCGGCTTCGGTGCCGTTGCCGTGATGCACGTCGAAGTCGATGATCGCGACGCGCGCAAGGCCATGCACTTCCAGCGCATGCCGCGCGGCAATCGCGACGTTGTTAAAGAAGCAGAAGCCCATCGCACGCGCGGGCTCCGCATGATGGCCCGGCGGGCGCACGCTGCAGAACGCATTGTCGTAGCGGCCTTCGATAACGGCATCCGTGGCGGCGACCGCTGCACCGGCCGCGCGTAACGCGGCCTGCAACGTATGCGGATTCATCGATGTGTCCGGATCGATCTCCGCGTAACCCGAAGCGGGCGAGCGGCCGCGGATGTAGTCGATATGCGCCTGCGTATGCACGCGCAACAACGCGGCATCGTCGGCGAGCGGCGGCGATTCGCGCTCGATCGCCGTGTCGATACGGCTTGCGATCAGTTGATCTTCGATTGCCTGCAGGCGCGCCGGACATTCGGGATGCCATTGCCCCATTTCGTGCAGCAGACAGTCGTTGTGAGAATAGAAGCCTGTTGCCATGAGTGGGTTCTTCTGCCGCACCGCGTCCGACGCGTGCACGGCATGTCTCCTTCCGTTTGCGCGCGCCGCAGATGGCGCGCGTACAGGTATCAAGTTACCACAACGGGTCGCCGCAACGCGCTCTGGCCATGGTTTTGCGAATGCCGTCGGGTATACTGCGCCGAACCCCTTCGCACCGAACCAATCCCTGCCCTATGACCGTCAAGCTTGCCCTGTCTGCACGAAACCGGCTTCGCGTAACGACCGTTGCCACCGCGCTGTCCGTCGCATGCGCGTTCATCGCGATGCCCGCGGCGCTCGCGCAGACCACGCGGGCAAAAGCACCGATGCTGGTGGCGCAGGATTCACCGCAACAGCCGGTGCCGCAGGGGCAAACTTTCGAAGAAGAGATCATTCCGCAACGCTACGCGAACAATCCAAACGTCGATGCGTTCATCAACGACATGGTCGCCCGTTACGATTTCGATCCGGCCACCCTGCACACGCTATTCGCCCATACGAGCTATTCGGCAACTGCCGTGAAACTCGTGACGCCGTCGCCTACGCCGTCGGTGAAAAACTGGCGCGTGTATCAGTCGCGCTTCCTCGATACGGTGCGCATCAACGCAGGCGTGCGCTTCTGGCGCGCGAACCAGGCCACGCTGCAACGCGCGTATGAGCAGTTCGGCGTGCCGCCGGAAGTGATCGTCGGCATCATTGGCGTCGAGACGATTTACGGGCGCTACATGGGCAACTTCCGTGTGCTCGACGCGCTCACCACGCTGACCTTCGATTATCCGAACACGCCGAATCGCGCGGACCGTCAGGCGACGTTCCGCAAGAATCTCGAAGACTACCTGGTCTGGACGCGCGGCGCGCAGATCGATCCGAACTCAGTCCTCGGCTCGTACACAGGCGCGATCGGCATTCCGCAGTTTCTGCCGAGCAGCATCGTGCAATACGCCGTTGACTTCGAGGGCAACAAGCAGATCGATCTGCGCACGAGCCAGGCGGATGCGATCGGCAGCGTCGCAAATTATCTGAAGCAGAATGGCTGGGAAACGGGCCGTCCGGTCGTGTGGAAGATCGCGTCGGACACAGGCAGCCTCGGCGTCGCACAGGCTGCCGCGGACGGTCGACCCGAGCCGCACTGGCCGCTTCAACAGCTGCTGCGCGCGGGCATGCTGATGAACGAGCCGGGCCTCGATATCGCGTCTGAAGCAGGCACGCCAGTCGCCATGGTCGACCTGCCGACGCCGGGTCGCCCGACCGAATACATGCTGGGTCTGAAGAACTTCTACGTGCTCACGCGTTACAACCGCAGCTTCTTCTACGCGCTGGCGGTGTATCAACTTGGCCAGCGGGTCAAGTCGCAAGTGGCGAGTGAGACGACTGCGGGTGCGAACCCGAATGGCATTCCGGGCGCTCCGGCCGCAGCTTCCGATACCGACGCGCAGTGAATATGCCGAGCGCCATACCTCACGCAGCGGAATGAAAAAGCGCCGGCTAGCCCGTAATGCCGTTCAGTTAGCACTGAACGGCATTTTCATTTGCAGAGCAGGAAGAGGTTGTAAACGGCGCGCCGGGGTGTTAACTTTTCGGCGCGAT
>NZ_JBNDML010000055.1:0-5756 GCF_050436565.1 Paraburkholderia sp. GAS42
GCGGTAAACGCAGAAACCCCACCTTTGTGGGGTGGGGTTTCTGTTGCTGCTGGGGAGCCTGACGATTACCTACTTTCACACGGGCAATCCGCACTATCATCGGCGTGGAGTCGTTTCACGGTCCTGTTCGGGATGGGAAGGGGTGGTACCGACACGCTATGGTCATCAGGCATGACTTGTTGTCGTGCTGGGTGGGGTTTGCACCCCGGGCCAGCACAACCAATCTGGAAGAAGTAGTTGAGAGGATGCCTCTCGGTATTACGTTTTGGGCTGTGCTTGTAGTGCACAACACTGATCTCAACCTGTGCGTCCTGCTAACACCGTCTGGTGCCTGGCACGCATCCCCTGCGGGGATCGGACCAGAGTAAGCGCTGAAGCGCTAACTCTGGTCGAGACACACTTGTTATAGGATCAAGCCTTACGGGCAATTAGTATCAGTTAGCTTAACGCATTACTGCGCTTCCACACCTGACCTATCAACGTCCTGGTCTTGAACGACCCTTCAAGGGGCTCGAAGCCCCGGGGATATCTCATCTTAAGGCGAGTTTCCCGCTTAGATGCTTTCAGCGGTTATCTCTTCCGAACATAGCTACCCGGCGATGCCACTGGCGTGACAACCGGTACACCAGAGGTTCGTCCACTCCGGTCCTCTCGTACTAGGAGCAGCCCCCTTCAAATATCCAACGCCCACGGCAGATAGGGACCAAACTGTCTCACGACGTTTTAAACCCAGCTCACGTACCTCTTTAAATGGCGAACAGCCATACCCTTGGGACCGGCTACAGCCCCAGGATGAGATGAGCCGACATCGAGGTGCCAAACACCGCCGTCGATATGAACTCTTGGGCGGTATCAGCCTGTTATCCCCAGAGTACCTTTTATCCGTTGAGCGATGGCCCTTCCATACAGAACCACCGGATCACTATGACCTGCTTTCGCACCTGCTCGACTTGTCGGTCTCGCAGTTAAGCACGCTTATGCCATTGCACTATCAGCACGATTTCCGACCGTACCTAGCGTACCTTCGTACTCCTCCGTTACACTTTGGGAGGAGACCGCCCCAGTCAAACTGCCTACCATGCACTGTCCCCGACCCGGATCACGGGCCAAGGTTAGAACCTCAAACAAACCAGGGTGGTATTTCAAGGACGGCTCCACGCAGACTGGCGTCCACGCTTCATAGCCTCCCACCTATCCTACACAGATCGGTTCAAAGTCCAATGCAAAGCTACAGTAAAGGTTCATGGGGTCTTTCCGTCTAGCCGCGGGGAGATTGCATCATCACAAACACTTCAACTTCGCTGAGTCTCGGGAGGAGACAGTGTGGCCATCGTTACGCCATTCGTGCAGGTCGGAACTTACCCGACAAGGAATTTCGCTACCTTAGGACCGTTATAGTTACGGCCGCCGTTTACCGGGACTTCAATCAAGAGCTTGCACCCCATCATTTAATCTTCCGGCACCGGGCAGGCGTCACACCCTATACGTCCACTTTCGTGTTTGCAGAGTGCTGTGTTTTTATTAAACAGTCGCAGCCACCAGTTTATTGCAACCCCTTCACCCTTCTGGCGCAGGCCAGTCAAGCTACAGGGGCGTACCTTATCCCGAAGTTACGGTACCAATTTGCCGAGTTCCTTCTCCCGAGTTCTCTCAAGCGCCTTAGAATACTCATCTCGCCCACCTGTGTCGGTTTGCGGTACGGTCTTGTTAAACTGAAGCTTAGAGGCTTTTCTTGGAACCACTTCCAGTTGCTTCTTCACCGAAGTGAATGGCCTCGCACCCTTGAATTCCGCGCCCGGATTTGCCTGAGCGCCTTCTCCAATGCAAGGACCGGGACTTCCAACACCCGGACAACCTTCCGCGATCCGTCCCCCCATCGCATTTAACAATGGTGCAGGAATATTAACCTGCTTCCCATCAGCTACGCATTTCTGCCTCGCCTTAGGGGCCGACTCACCCTACGCCGATGAACGTTGCGTAGGAAACCTTGGGCTTACGGCGAGGGGGCCTTTCACCCCCTTTATCGCTACTCATGTCAGCATTCGCACTTCCGATACCTCCAGCGCACTTTTCAATGCACCTTCGCAGGCTTACGGAACGCTCTCCTACCATGCATATAAATATGCATCCGCAGCTTCGGTATATTGCTTAGCCCCGTTACATCTTCCGCGCAGGACGACTCGATCAGTGAGCTATTACGCTTTCTTTAAAGGATGGCTGCTTCTAAGCCAACCTCCTGACTGTTTTAGCCTTCCCACTTCGTTTCCCACTTAGCAATATTTGGGGACCTTAGCTGGCGGTCTGGGTTGTTTCCCTCTTGACACCGGACGTTAGCACCCGATGTCTGTCTCCCGTGATTGCACTCTTCGGTATTCGGAGTTTGCTATGGCGAAGTAATCCGCAATGGACCCTTCAACCATGACAGTGCTCTACCCCCGAAGGTGATACACGAGGCACTACCTAAATAGTTTTCGGAGAGAACCAGCTATTTCCAGGTTTGTTTAGCCTTTCACCCCTATCCACAGCTCATCCCCTAACTTTTCAACGTTAGTGGGTTCGGACCTCCAGTACGTGTTACCGCACCTTCATCCTGGCCATGGATAGATCACCTGGTTTCGGGTCTACACCCAGCGACTGAACGCCCTGTTCGGACTCGCTTTCGCTACGCCTGCCCTAATCGGTTAAGCTTGCCACTGAATGTAAGTCGCTGACCCATTATACAAAAGGTACGCCGTCACCCCTTACGAGGCTCCGACTGTTTGTATGCATGCGGTTTCAGGATCTATTTCACTCCCCTCCCGGGGTTCTTTTCGCCTTTCCCTCACGGTACTGGTTCACTATCGGTCGATCACGAGTATTTAGCCTTGGAGGATGGTCCCCCCATCTTCAGACAGGATTTCACGTGTCCCGCCCTACTTGTCGTACACCTAGTTCTTCCAAACTGTTTTCGCCTACAGGGCTATCACCTGCTATGGCTGCACTTTCCAGAGCATTCGGCTAACAGTAAAGATAAAGAGTACAGGCTGGTCCCATTTCGCTCGCCACTACTCTGGGAATCTCGGTTGATTTCTTTTCCTGCGGTTACTTAGATGTTTCAGTTCACCGCGTTCGCTTCACATGGCCTATGTATTCAGCCATGGATGACCCATACGGGCCGGGTTTCCCCATTCGGACATCTTCGGATCAAAGCTCGTTTGCCAGCTCCCCGAAGCATTTCGCAGGCTACCGCGTCCTTCATCGCCTGTGATCGCCAAGGCATCCACCACATGCACTTGTTCGCTTGACCCTATAACGAGTGTGTCTCAACATGGTTCCGCAGAATCACGCCTGAACAGTCGCTACAGGTTGAGTATTCGTGTTGCGCCGTATTCCAAGAGCAATCTTTCGATCTCTCTTTTCATACATTGATACAATCACAACCCTGATTCACCTACTCGGACACCCATCTCTAAGTGCCTTTCGTGAATCTCTTTACTACTTCTTCCTGATTGTTAAAGAACGACAGCCGATAGCGCGGTTGCTATAACCACGTATCACTCTGACTGGCTCAATCGCCAATGCCCGTGTCACTGCACCGCAGACATCTCGCAATGTCCGCCGCAGTAAAACCGGCATTGAGGATTGGTGGAGGATGACGGGATCGAACCGACGACCCCCTGCTTGCAAAGCAGGTGCTCTCCCAGCTGAGCTAATCCCCCAGTCATGCAACTTCCCCAGGGGTTTTAGTCAGTTCGCGCCGCCACCGCAGAAACAGTGGTGGGTCTGGATGGATTCGAACCATCGACCCCCGCCTTATCAAGACGGTGCTCTAACCGACTGAGCTACAGACCCCTGAGTCTGTCTTTTTCACAGCCGATAAGCGTGAGCGCTCAACGTTGAACACGTTCAGCTCGAGAAAGGAGGTGATCCAGCCGCACCTTCCGATACGGCTACCTTGTTACGACTTCACCCCAGTCATGAATCCTACCGTGGTGACCGTCCTCCTTGCGGTTAGACTAGCCACTTCTGGTAAAACCCACTCCCATGGTGTGACGGGCGGTGTGTACAAGACCCGGGAACGTATTCACCGCGGCATGCTGATCCGCGATTACTAGCGATTCCAGCTTCACGCAGTCGAGTTGCAGACTGCGATCCGGACTACGATCGGTTTTCTGGGATTAGCTCCCCCTCACGGGTTGGCAGCCCTCTGTTCCGACCATTGTATGACGTGTGAAGCCCTACCCATAAGGGCCATGAGGACTTGACGTCATCCCCACCTTCCTCCGGTTTGTCACCGGCAGTCTCCCTAGAGTGCTCTTGCGTAGCAACTAGGGACAAGGGTTGCGCTCGTTGCGGGACTTAACCCAACATCTCACGACACGAGCTGACGACAGCCATGCAGCACCTGTGCGACGGTTCTCTTTCGAGCACCCCGGCCTTTCAGCCAGGTTCCGTCCATGTCAAGGGTAGGTAAGGTTTTTCGCGTTGCATCGAATTAATCCACATCATCCACCGCTTGTGCGGGTCCCCGTCAATTCCTTTGAGTTTTAATCTTGCGACCGTACTCCCCAGGCGGTCAACTTCACGCGTTAGCTACGTTACTAAGGAAATGAATCCCCAACAACTAGTTGACATCGTTTAGGGCGTGGACTACCAGGGTATCTAATCCTGTTTGCTCCCCACGCTTTCGTGCATGAGCGTCAGTATTGGCCCAGGGGGCTGCCTTCGCCATCGGTATTCCTCCACATCTCTACGCATTTCACTGCTACACGTGGAATTCTACCCCCCTCTGCCATACTCTAGCCCGCCAGTCACAAATGCAGTTCCCAGGTTAAGCCCGGGGATTTCACATCTGTCTTAACGAACCGCCTGCGCACGCTTTACGCCCAGTAATTCCGATTAACGCTCGCACCCTACGTATTACCGCGGCTGCTGGCACGTAGTTAGCCGGTGCTTATTCTTCCGGTACCGTCATCCCCCCGGGGTATTAACCCAGAGGTTTTCTTTCCGGACAAAAGTGCTTTACAACCCGAAGGCCTTCTTCACACACGCGGCATTGCTGGATCAGGCTTGCGCCCATTGTCCAAAATTCCCCACTGCTGCCTCCCGTAGGAGTCTGGGCCGTGTCTCAGTCCCAGTGTGGCTGGTCGTCCTCTCAGACCAGCTACAGATCGTCGCCTTGGTAGGCCTTTACCCCACCAACTAGCTAATCTGCCATCGGCCGCCCCTTGAGCGCGAGGTCCCGAAAGATCCCCCGCTTTCCTCCATAGAGCGTATGCGGTATTAATCCGGCTTTCGCCGGGCTATCCCCCACTCCAGGACACGTTCCGATGTATTACTCACCCGTTCGCCACTCGCCACCAGGATTGCTCCCGTGCTGCCGTTCGACTTGCATGTGTAAGGCATGCCGCCAGCGTTCAATCTGAGCCAGGATCAAACTCTTCAGTTCAATGCCTGTTACTGTTTTCGGTTGTGTTACCAACCGGTCGCTCACTCAACGTACTGACGAATGATTAACCTGCCGAAGCTTGACGCCCCAACAGGCAAACCTTCCTTTCATTACTGTGTGAGACTTGATACTTTCGCCTGGCCGGCAGATCCCGAAAGATCCACCGCGCGTCGCCATCAAGCGCCCACACTTATCGGCTGTTAATTTTTAAAGATCGATTGCGCATTCACCACCGAAACCGCACCGCGCTGCGTCACTTCGCAACCACTCCGGCACCGCTTCGTTCTGCGTCGCTGCATCAGCAGCAGAGAAACGAGATTATGAAGAA
>NZ_JBNDML010000056.1:0-5608 GCF_050436565.1 Paraburkholderia sp. GAS42
CAGTTCGCTCTCGTCGGCGCGTGGTCATTCGACCGGCGATTCAGCTTTGGTAAGAGACATTGAGACGGCCGAGCGTCGAGCGGCAGAGAAGGGTCGAAATGCGTCCGACGGACGACACACAGCTACAGTGCTCAATTGGTGCAATGCAACCAAGAACGCCGGCATCAACCAGCAAATACGGATAGCCTCCAAAACCAGAGAAGCATTGCCATTCACCACTGCTGCCGACGTGAGTCAGCCCGTTGTCCCCGCCCTGCCGTATTGCGCGGGTCGGCGTGGGCTTGCAGAAGCCTCAGTTCGATGGACACTTCAGGGCTTGTAGTGTCCATATCAACCTACCTGGCGAGCGACACAAGATGGCCGCGAAGCTATTGATTTTTCGGGCGTTCAATGTGTCCATCTACCCGCTAACTTGTTAATGCTCTTCGGAGTGAAGGGGCCGTGTCTGGACCGCATCAAGATGTACGACCGGATTGCGTCGGCCGATTCGATGGGGTTCGACTTCGGCGCGCGCGTGAAGGCGCGGCAGGCCGGCATTTCGAACACTATCGCGCACAGGTCGGCCGAGATGACCCGGTGGATGCAAAACGCGCAACGTCGTGCGAAGCCCGCGGCAGGTGATCAGTTTCGATTGCCCCTGGCGACATGAAACCGAGACCTTCTCCATTCCCTGATCCCAGCCCACGCGTTCTCCGGAACGGTGGGCTTTTTTTTCGCTCAACCGGAGCGGATGGGCCGCTGAAGCACGGCTGGCACTGAGTGTTATCGGAGCGCGTCCCCCTTGCACAAGGGGGCGCTGTCGTGCAAATCAGAATGGCGGGCGCTACTCGCCCCGTGGTCCCGCCGATACGCCTTTCGGCGACTACGCAGCAACCCTTCGCGACACAAGCCGAGGCGCTCATGGCAGGATATAGCGCCGGACAGAGGGCAGTGGAGGACACGCTCGCGCGTTGACAACAATTCGTTGCTGGATGCTTCCGGTTAGGAACTCCTTCCCTTGCCCGGGCTTTCCCGTGGCAGCGACTTTGGGCGACTAGACACAGCCACTTCAACCGACCCTTGTCGCCGGTTCGGCCCTGCACCTTTTGATCGTCAAAGAATTGTCCTAGGATAGAAAAACTGAGGCACCTCAGTCGGCTCGCCGAGCGGCCACAAGGAGCGACATGTCATGCATGCTGATCCCGTTGAATACAGGACATCGACGATCATGCCTCTGGCCCCAATTTCCATGCCAGGCTACGCAGCAACAGCGATAGTCACGCATCGGAACGGCAAACGCGAAGCATTGGGCATTCTGGGTTACTTTGCATCCGAGAGCGCGGCATGCCTGTTTGCCATTGAATACGCAAAAGCCCATATCGACGGTCGGCGCCGCCCAAAGCCGCCGTTTTCCCTTCGGTAAGTCTGCGCCGGCTGTTTGTGCCATCGAAGTTAGCGACGCCGGATAGCTCGCGTAAGCGCTGAAGAGATTCCGCATGTAAAAAAAGCCGCAGACATTGCTGCGGCCCGAAACACACACGTCGCGCAAGGGGCGCTGACGTTGGTCCCATCCTACACATCCGCGTTTCTGAAGCAATCAGGTATCTCGTCTGAATATATGCGGGAGGCCGCATTGCCGCATCTACCGTGGGGCGGACCTATATGAATCACAGCCGCAGGCGTTGCAGAATGGCCACAGAGCCAGTCGTCTGGCACGAGGCTGATGCATCTGGACTTTCACTTCACCGGGGTCCTGGCCTGTATAGATGAATCAGTGTCCGGGCTGCCGATGTTACCTTCGCGCGCTTCGATCCACACAATCGCCCATTGGCGCGCAACCTGTATAGCCTCGTCCTGGTTGTCGAACCAGGCAAGATTGCGCTCGATGTGCATTTCAGTGTCCACATCATCGTCAGGCGACGCTCGGATGATCCGCGCATGTGCGAAAAACTGTCCAAGCGAAAATTCCGGGGTTGCGTCAATGACCCAGCCGCGGTACTCGAATTCCATGATTACCTCCGATACTCAGCTAATCGAGATTCGAACAGACAAAGCATGGATTCATCAGGCTGTATTCGCTAAACCTCCAGGGTTGAATTGCCGACGTCGGGGCCGGCGAGCAGGCAGCACGTTGTTTTCAGGCCGCAATACTGTTATAGATCCGCGCCAGTGCTTCTGTATATCGGCAATCGAAAGATGCCTTTCCAGTCAGACTGGGCCGATGCGCCCATGTGGTCCAACCGGAACACAGCCCACGGGCGCGTTCCGGCAAGCAACACACCTCCAACGTGACATGCGTCAGCGTAATAGAGGGCTCGTTTTAGCACGAAGGCGACGAGTAACAACTGATCGTCAGCGAGCGGCTGCTATCGAGAAAACTGGTGGTCCCTTGCGGGCGATTACGGAAACTATTTGCGCGGGGGATCCGAGCTCTGTTTCAGGCGCTTAGCACCTGTTTGACCCGTTGCACGTCAACTCGTCGACCGACTGTAGACTCCATTCGACGCTCGAGCGACTCCTTGCGCTTTTCTTCAGCGTTCGCGATGAAGTCGGACAGTTCGCGCTCCAAGGCTGAGTCTTTGGCGCCCGGCTTCCACCTCGCGGCTCCGTGCCGCCGGCGCGTGGCCCGAGCAAGTGCTAGCGCTGCCATCGCAGCCTTCGCACATTCGTATTCAACCTGACCACAAAGGTCGATTGGCTCGCCGAATTCGCGAAACGCTTCCACATACTCCCGAGCGGCGTGCACTGTCGCCGGATACTCACGGAGCTCGGAGATAACTTTGCGGCTCAAGACATGCCAGTGAAGCGTGTCCGGGTAGGCAAAGGCGGGAATGGAAACGCCTTTACTGGCTTCGCGGTTCATATGGCCGACTGGCTCCGCTGCTGCCCAGGTGGCCTTATGCATCACTGTCCGGCAGGTTCGGGCGTAGCTTTCCAGCGATAACGCTAGTTCCAGTGCAGTGTCGCGTCGCTGACGCTTGCGCTCCCTGGCATCCCTCGCTGAAATCCAGGTGAGCGTTATGACAGAACCGACTGCCGCTGATGTCAGCGCCAAAGTCACCGGAGTGTTCCAGTCGACTCGCTGGAGATATTCAAGCCATTCCTGCCGCATACGTTGCGCCTCGGAGAAAGAGGTGCAGAGAGTATAAGCAATCGTTTGCGCAGTAATCAGAGCAAAATTGGCGTTGTGTGTTTTCCCCACAATCGCTTCAGTACGGCGGTGAGTATCTTGACAAAATATGTTGATCCAGGGCAGCAGCCGGACCAGAGCGAGGGGCGGCGCGCAAGATATTCAGGGCCGGTTCGCTTCGTAAGTAGACAGGGTCTGTGGGTCATGGCCACCACCGTTCGCTCGCTCAATCGGCCAGCTTCGGCCAGAAACTAGATGCGCCGCCGTAGGTCGATGGTGATCGATTGGAACCACTGACGGATAAGGCATAGGTCGGGGAGAAAAGGGTAACGCCAGATTCAAGATGCGAGCGCCGCGCATTGAACGCCTAAACTGCTTCAACGCATGGACAGGGGGAAACTCGTGACGCGATTCGCTGAAGGCGATGTCGAAACGGGCCGGACGTCGGGTATGGAGCGCTGAGCCGAACATCGGGATTCGCCATAGCCAGACGCGAGGGAGGCGCGGTCGCTGGTGTCCATCGGATCGCGCGGCTTCGGAACCACCAGGAGGAGCGGCTGTGAAGAAAGAGCAACAGGTTGCACTTGTGACGAATGCGTCGGACTATGCCGGCCCGCCTGCCGTAGCAGCACTGCTGGATGCGGGATTCCGCGTGCTTGCCCACGATGATTCCTTCGTGGACGACATCGCGTGGGAGCACTTTTCGAACGCGAATGGCAGTGTCGAGCGTGTGAGCGGCAAAAGCGTTGAGCTGCTGGTCGAAGCCGCATGGGCCGTCACTGGGCGGGTTGATGCCATTGTCAGTAACGACCACTTTCCCGCTATCCATCGGCCCACTGTGGATGCATCACTGGACGACCTGCGGCAGACGCTAGAAAAGCTGGTGGTCGGTCCTTTCGCTTTGGTAAAGGCGGCAATCCCGCGTATGAGACATCAGGGCGGCGGGAATCTCGTATTAGTGACATCGTGCCGGACAAAGCTGCCAATGCACGGAGGCGCCATTCCTGATGCCGCGAGGGATGCTGCGAATGCATTGGTTCGATCGTTTTCCGTCGAACTTGCGCCACTTAACATTGCCGTCAACGCAGTGGCACCGAACTTCCTGTATAGCGAGGCTTATTATCCACGCGCTATCTTCATAGACCAGCCGGAGGGTCGTGACTATGTCAGGTCTTCGGTGCCGGCGGGTCGGCTAGGCAGGCCGGAAGAGATCGGCGAACTGATCTGCTTCCTCGCATCGACACAGTCCCGGTTCCTGACTGGCGCTGTAATTGACTTTTCGGGCGGGTGGCCTGCGGCTGCAATGAGACCCCGAAAGACGGACGATTGAAAGCAACTTGGCACAAAGTGGTACCGATTCTTGCCCTATGCGGTGGACGCATATGCACATCGCATGAGGCGGCGTTCGGGTCGCCCGTCCTATCATCCGGGCGTGCTGCTGAAGATCTATATTTACGGCTACCTGAACCGGGTCCAGTCGAGCCGCCGCCTGGAACGTGAATGCCAACGCAATGTTGAATTGATGTGGCTCACCGGCCGTTTGGCGCCGGACTTCAAGACCATAGCTGACTTCCGTCGTGACAACGGTACTGGCATTCGCAACGTATGTCGCCGCTTCGTCGTCTTATGCCGTGAACTGAAACTGTTCTCGCAAGCGCTTGTTGCCATCGACGGTAGCAAGTTCAAGGCAGTCAACACTCGCGATCGCAACTTCACCGAGGGTAAGGTCGATAAGCGTCAGAAGCAGATCGAGGAGAGCATCCAGAGGTATCTGAATGCTTTGGAGACCGCCGATCGTACGCAACCTGCTGAACTGGAAGCGAAGACGACTCAAGACGCAGCCTGATGGCCAACTCTCGATGACTGATCCCGATGCGCGCTCCATGGCGACGAGCGGCAAAGGCTCGGGAATGGTGGGCTACAACGTACAGGTGGCAGTAGACGCCAAGCACCACCTCATCGTCGCTCACGAAGTCACAAATTCTGGCAGCGACCGGGCGCAGCTTAGTCCTATTGCGAAGGCTGCGCGCGATGCTATGGGTAAGACCAGACTCCGGGCCGTAGCTGATCGAGGCTACTACAGCGCGCCTCAGATCAAGGAATGCGCAGATGCCGGCATTGCAGTCATGTTGCCAAAACCCACGACGTCCAGCGCAAAGGCCCATGGCCAATTTGACAGGGCAGACTTCATCTACATTGCTCGGGACGACGAATACCAATGTCCCGCCAGCGAACGCGCGATTTACCGTTACACCAGTGAGGAACACGGCATGCAAATGCGCCGGTACTGGAGCAGTGCCTGTTCGCAATGCGCAATAAAGTCACAGTGCACTCCGAGCGGCCAACGACGGATAAGTCGATGGGAGCATGAGTCGGTGCTGGAGGCAGTTCAACGTCGGCTGGATGGATAGCGTCAAGCAGGAAGTCCGGTTTACCGACAAACATCTTGGCCGGTCGGCCGAGGTGATTGTCGCTGCGTCAGGGGGTCATGGTTGTCGC
>NZ_JBNDML010000057.1:0-4737 GCF_050436565.1 Paraburkholderia sp. GAS42
TGTGCGGGTTGTGCGGGTTGTGCGGGTTGTGCGGGTTGTGCGGGTTGTGCGGGTTGTGCGGGTTGTGCGGGTTGTGCGGGTTGTGCGGGTTGTGCAAAAAAGCGGGGAACACGCTTATCGCGTGTTCCCCGCTTTTTTGTTTTTTGCGCCGCGCAGGACGCGTGGGTCTGGAATTCCGTCCTGTGCGCCGCGGCGTTTGAAACGGCCGCCTGAGGATGCCTGGTCAGTGCGACTTTTTCTTCGCTGACGATTTCGACGTCGGCTTGCCAGCCGACTTCGTCGCCGCGGCCGACGACGATACCTTGCCAGTCGACTTCTTGCTGGGCGAATGTTTGCCCTTCGCGCCTTTCTTTTTCTGGCCGCCGGAAGGCGCGCTACGTGCCTTCGCCGGCGGCACAGGGTCGTTCCAGCTGAACGCGAGCATCTGGGTGCCTACGTAGCCGCAGCGGAACTTGAGATCCATCGGCGAGCCACC
This sequence comes from Paraburkholderia sp. GAS42, assembly GCF_050436565.1. Classification (NCBI taxonomy): domain Bacteria; kingdom Pseudomonadati; phylum Pseudomonadota; class Betaproteobacteria; order Burkholderiales; family Burkholderiaceae; genus Paraburkholderia; species Paraburkholderia sp. GAS42. Next base: position 476 of record NZ_JBNDML010000057.1, read on the forward strand.
TCCACTTTGCGGCACGCCGAGACCTTCGACGGTCACGATGTTGTCGACCTTGACGCGCTGCTTACCCTCGTCGAACGAATCGTTCCACGGCGTGACCGCAGAATGGGCGCTATCGAAGGAGCTGGGCGGGAATTCGACGTGGTCGAAAGCCGTCGAAGTACTGGCCACGAAATTGGCGTGCGCGGCGCAGTCCGCAACGAGCGGATCGGCGTGCAGGTCATGGACGAATCTGTTGACGAGTTCGTTGTGCTGTTCGAGCTGATCGGCGAACGCGGGAGCAGTGCATACGAGCGAGACGCCCGCTGCAATCGCCGCTAGCCGGCCGACCAACCGCAGCAATCGGCGCGGTGCGTTGGTGCTATCCATCTATCAGGGCTTATGAAACATCAGGCACGTAAGATGCCCGGCGGACGAGAGGAGTTCAATCCTGACACAAAATTTTTGGCGCATGCGGCCTGAGCGGCTCTGACCGAAGGGTTGCGTTCGCTGTTGTCGAAGGCGGTGGCGGTGGTTCGTTAAGGGATTATCTTCGTTGCGCGGGGATGCGAGTAGTCGCCCTTTTCTGCAATTACGTCGACTCGAAACAGGTCCTTTCCAGATTCATCGACGCTGCGAACGGGTGTTCGCGATGAACCGTTTTTGCTTTCCCACCGGTTCTTCACGTGCGGATCGTCAGTCCCGCAATCATGAGTCAACCCGCATTGACCCGGCATCGCCCCCTTACTCGCGATCCAGGCACCGCCCGATTTCAGATGCGCGGGCCGCCGAGCCGGTAGCGACGCACATCGTAAGTCGTGACCCAGGCCGGCCGGTAGACGGCAATCAATGCCGTGGACATCCCGGTGAACCACGCTTCGCCCGTTGCAAGCAGAAAGACGCTGAAAAGATAGCCAGCGGGCACAACCATCATCGACCCGTCTGCCAGCGCGACATGCGATGCCACCGCCGCTATCGCGGTGACCGTCACCGCGATAGCGGGTGAGATGAAACCCTGACCGAAGATGAAGACGAACAGGTTGCGCGGCAGCCACTTGACGATCGCCCGTTGCAGAAGCGCCGACACCGCGACTGGCAACGCGCCGAATATCAGGAAGGTGAGGGCGATGCCTTGCCAGGGCGCATCAAAGATCACAGCGGCGATGCCCGTGACCGCGGCCATTGCGACCAGTGCGAGCGCCCAGTCGAACAGCGTGACGACGAGTGTGGCGCCGAGCAGGTGCATGACTGTGCCGTCATCGAGCCATGCATTGCTTGCCCACAGTACCGACATCGCGACGATCAGTGCGAGCCACACGTGTTGCAAGGTGGCGTCCTGGAGACGCTTGAAAGGGTTTTTCCATAGCGCGAGCGCAAGCAGGCCGGCAGTGGCAATCCAGCCACCGACAGCGACCCAGAACGGCAGCGGTGTGTAGAGGAAACCCATAAATCTCATATTACTCCTGGAAGTTAAAACGGGTGAGCGGAATCCGTGCCAGCCATGCTGGTGGCGCCTGTGCGCCTCCGGTTCAGGCCTTTCTCGTTGTGGTTTCCCTGTCCGGTTTACCGGCGCCCGGCACAGCTGGGCGTGCGGCGTTGACGGCGCCGAGGCGGCTCCGCGGTACTGGCTCGCGAGTTCCATGCGCCTGCCACGCTGCGCGATGCCGCAACCACGCCCGACGAAGCGTGCGCAGAGCGTGGGCGTGTGGCCAGTCCGCCCGTGCCGGTCACCGGACGGGCTCCGTGGCTGGATCACCGAATGGCACGACAGGCTCAGCGGCGGTCGCGATGGCGCCGCCGGCGTCGTTTGCTGGCAACGGATACTTGAACTGGTGGTTCGGGCGGCGCCGCAACGGCACAACACCATGTTGTCCGGGGACCGCGTGAGGGGCACTTTCTTGATCCGGGCGCAGCACCTGGAGTTGAGCGGCGAGCCAGCCGTTATAGATCGCGACGGCGGCGGCCCGATTGGGCGCACCGAGTTGCTGGAAAATACTGGCGAGATGAATCTTGACGGTACCCTCGCTGATTCCGAGCGTGCGCGCGATCATCTTGTTGGTACTGCCCATGTGCACGCATCGCATGATCTGCTCCTGACGCGGCGAAAGTCCATTCGAAAGACGTATTCGCCGCGGCTTGGCGGTGCGCGGTTCCTGACGGCGAACCGGAACCTCGGGCGCTACCGGTGGCGATTCGAGCGCGAGCGCGCCGGCTGGCACGTAGTGACCACCTAGCAGCACGATTTCAAATGCCCTGACGATCAGGCGCGGATCCATTCTGCGCGGGATCACGCCCAGCGCGCCTTCATCGATCAGGGCGCGCACGATGCCAGGCGAGGCGTCGTCGGTCAGTACCGCGACCGGTACGGCGCGATGAGCTGCAAACAGCGCCCGGGCGTCGGCAATGCGCATCCCGTTCTCCCAGTCGATGACCAGCAGATCGGGTTTCAGCCGACGCAATGCCCGGTCCGCATGGCGCCAGTCCTGCGCCTCGCTAAAACGCGCCTGACGGTCGATCTGCCTCAACAGGGCCTTGAGTCCCTCGCGCCGTTCGGCTTCCGGGTTGAATACGGTAAAACGCATGCGTTGCCTCCTCCAGATGAATCGGTCGAGGTGGCGCGATGCGCACGGGCCGGCAGGCGCCGGACGCGCTGTGATGCGCCACCGGTCCCATGATGACAAATTCCATCTTGCAGGACTGCCTGTCCGAAAGGCATAGGATGCGTGCTAAGAAAAAGCCCCGCGCGAGGCGGGGCTGTCAGAATCTGGCGGCGCGTGTGTCAGTGGAAGTGAGGTTGCGCCGGTTCGGCGTCCTCGGGCATCTCTGCATGCACGATCTCACCGAGTGGATCTGCATAAAGTGGCACGCCGCAATCGTCGCAGTATTCCGGTTCGAAACGTCCGGCATGACGTCGTACTTCCGTGATGCCGGTTTCCTTCAGCAACGCGACGATTTCTTCAAGCGGACCGTCGCTGGGCGCGGCTTCCTGCGGCTCCTCGTCTATGCCCGGCTCACCATTCTCGCGACCGTAGAGTGGCCACACAACGCCGTAGATCACATCATTGCTGCCACGTCGGGTAAAGCCGACGCGATATTCGTCGATGTGTCGCTCGCCGAAACCCGCGACGACCGCACGCAACTCCTGCGGTGCGGCGCCGATCGTGTCGAAGAGATAGCGCACGGCAGTGCGGACCGTATGAGGACGCACGCGTTCATCGGCATCGCGACAGGCGGAGTAGTAGGCGTCTGGCAACAGGCACTCGAATTCGCAACCTGGCAGGATGATCGACAGATTGGCTCCGCCTTGTGTCGCCCATTGTTCGAGACACTGTCCGCGCTCGATGCGGCTTCCGTGCTCTTCTTCCTGCCAGCGGAACACCGGAGCGCCGACCGGCGCGATGACGACGGCGAGCAGGAATCGCGGATCGGCGAGGATCGGCGATGTTTCAGGCAGCTCGCCGAAATTGAATTTCGCGCCGTGACCGCCAGCCGCCGTCTGCGCAAGCTGTTGTGCCACGCGCCATGTTTCCACGTGATGACGCGGCAATTGATCGATGCTGTACAGGAATGGCGCCATCGCGACGCGCGTATCTGCCGCAAGCACATGGGCCTGCAGATGCGCGCGCAGGGCGTCGGCGGCTTCGCCCTTGAGCGGACCCGACGGAATCGCGTAACGGGTCCAGGCGAGGACCGGTGCGGCGATCAGCAAGGCTTCGTGCGGCGTGCCGTCGTAATCGACGAGGAACGATTCACTATGCGTTTCCGCCATATCGGCGAGCGCACCGTACGCATCCGGATGATTCTGTTGCAGATGATCGAGCGCAGCGTCCAGTGTCGTCTGATTGCCATTACGGACGATTTTTGCCAGCAGCACGTCGAGCTTCGCTTCCCAGAAGCGGTCTTCGGTTCGGCTGCCCGACGCGAAGAGCGCGAGCGAGAGGCCGACCAGCTTGTCGGCATCAGGAGGGAGACGTTTGGCGATTCGCGAGCGCATAAATCCGGAAAGTTTGAGGTGCACAGAGCCGTATATTCTAGTCTTTTCTGTGCACGCCCATCATTTGTATGGGGGCAGCCGGATGGCATAGGCCACGCCGCGCTGCATGGAGCGAAAGGGGCCTGACTCCACGCCGGGGCAATATATGAGGGCTCAGTCGGTGGTAGACGCATCGAATCGCCCGGACTGGTCACGTTCGATCACCGGGGATCGCATCCCCGATCGCCGTTTTGACGGCGTCTGTCCGTTCTCAAAAATAGTGCTTGCAAGGCGTGGGGGAGGTGGCTAGAAT
>NZ_JBNDML010000058.1:0-4364 GCF_050436565.1 Paraburkholderia sp. GAS42
GATTGCCTCGCCCATCAACATGAAAACAGAGTCGGTTTCCTCAGCATTACCACTACCACGGGCCGGAGCCCCCTACCGCGCGAGCGGTTTCGTTCTTCGACCCGTCTGAGTCATTCAGGCGCGATCCACCTCCGTCCGCTTTCGAACCGACTTCGGCCGATCGTCGAGCAGATCGTGAGACAGACCGTGACCTTTAAAAGTAACGCTTTTTCTTGACGTCCATCACGAAACCGGCAAGAGGATCGCAACCTCCGCTTTGGCTGCAAGCGACGCTTCAGCCGATGAGATCGGCACCCGTCGTAAGGACAATCTTTCCAAAGTGTGTGCCGGAATCAATCAGCTCGTGAGCGCCGCGAGCGTCGGCAAGCGCAAAGGTCTTGTAGACAACCGGCTTGATCTTGCCGCTCTCGATGTGCGGCCACACCTGCCGCTCGAGTTCATTGACGATGGTCGCCTTGTCCGCAGATGTGCGCGATCGCAATGTTGAGCCCATATGCGTTAAACGTTTCGTCAGCATTGGCACGATGTTGAGATCCTTCGCTGGCCCCGCGATCACGCCTACCTGGAGGATTCGTCCGTCCATGGCTGCGGCATCATAGTTTCTGGCCACGTAGTCGCCGGCAATGATGTCGAGGATCACGTCGACGCCGATTCCATCGGTAGACCGCTTCGTTTCGGCGACGAAATCTTCCTCGCGGTAATTTATCGCGACGTCTGCGCCTAGCGCCAGGCTGGCCTCCCGATGCGCCTGCGAGCCAACTGTCGTGATGATTTTCGCGGCGCCGAATGCCTTCGCCAGCATGGTCGCCGTGGTACCGATACCTGACGCGCCGCCATGGATCAACACCGATTCGCCGGCAACCAGCTTGCCACGCTGGAACAGGTTCAGCCATACCGTCATAAACGTTTCGGGCATGGCCCCCGCTTCCACCAACGTCAGGCCTTTGGGGATATGCATCGTGTTGCAGGCGTGCGCGACTGCATATTCTGCGTAGCCACCGCCGGGAATCAATGCACACACCAGTTCGCCGATCCGGAATTGGGACACGTCGGACCCAACGGCAACCACTTGACCTGCCACTTCCAGACCAGGAATGTCCGAAGCGCCGGGGGGCGGATCATACAGCCCTTTGCGCTGGAAAACGTCTGGACCGTTCACGGCAGCCGCGTGGATGCGGATCAGAACCTGATCGGCGGCCGGCATCGGTACAGGGCGCGTAGTCGGCACCAGAACCTCAGGACCACCGGGCTGTTTAATCTCAATGGCCGTCATGGACGACGGCACACGATAAGTTGAAGCAGACATGGATAACACTCCTTCGATTGATGAGGCTCGATTGATCCGGGCGGATCATTGAACGAGGAACTCTTGCGTTCAGTATAGGCATCGACATTGATGAATAAACGCAGCATTATTCACGTGATGAGATGCAAATTTGCATCAGGAGGGCAGCACGATGAACTGGGATGACGCGCGAGTGTTTCTCGCGGTGGAGCGCGAAAAAACGCTCCGTGGCGCGGCCAGGACGCTCAATCTGGATCAGGCGACGGTCGGCAGACGGATTGCGGCGCTAGAGCACGCTCTACGTGCAACGCTCTTCCTGCGCACCTCTGAGGGTTACGCGTTGACTGCCGCAGGCGAGGCCGCGCTGAGATCGGCGGAGAAAATGGAACACTCCGCACACGAACTCGTCAGGCGAACTCAAGGCACGGATACACGGCTGGCGGGGGACGTAAGAGTCACCAGCACCGACTCGATCGCGCTCGACTTCCTGCTTCCCGCCATCGAACGCCTGCATGCTGCGCATCCCGAAGTGCGCGTCCTGCTGGACACGTCGACGCGCATGCTAAATCTGGCAAAGCGCGAAGCGGATATCGCGGTCCGGTCAGTCAGGCCGGACAATCCCGATCTGATCGCGCGGCGCCTGGCTCGCTGGCCCATGGCGCTCTTTGCATCGAATGCTTATCTCGAGCACCACGGCAAGCCCGCCGCTGGCTCCGCATTCGCGGGCCACGATCTCGTCGTCTATCAGGGAAACTGGACCGGTAATCGATCACCGACTCTGGCTGGCGAACCGACACACGCGGGCCGCATCGTATCGACCTTCAATTCCAGCCTCATGCTGCGTACCGCGGTAAAGGCCGGCATCGGGATCGGTGAGCTTCCGATACATCTGGCTGAACACGACGGCCTCGTGCAGATCTGGCCGGAACCCGCACGTGGGGCGGTCTACGAAATCTGGCTCGTCACGCATCAAGACCTTCGGCATACCGCGCGCATCGCAGCAATGATTGATGGCATCGCCTCCGCGTTCGAAGATCACACAAACCACACGAAATAGTCTTCGCGCAGCAGCTCATTCGTCACGAGCACGACGACGGTGCCCGCCATCGCAGGGCCGTAGTGTCCCGCGCCGCACAGCACCCCGACAGCCGCCGAGCACCAGAGCGTCGCCGCCGTGTTGATGCCCTGGATCGATCCCTTGTCGCGCATGATCACGCCGCCGCCAGGAAAACCCACGCCGGACACCACATAGGTCGCAATCTGCGTGACGCCCGCGACGCCATTGCCCGTCAGCATGCCGAGCGTGACGAACAGGCACGCGCCGCTCGCGACCAGCGTGATCGTGCGCAGGCCGGCCGTGCGCTGGCGCACCTGCCGCTCGAGCCCGATCGCGATACCGCAAGCAAAGGCGGCCAGCAGCCGCCAGATGAAATCCAAAGTCATATTCGAGAAAGAAGGCAAGCCGCGAGGCCGGGCACGGTCACGATGACGAGATCATGACAGTCTTGTGTGGCGCCGATTTGAAGCCTGCGAACACGCTCGGGATGCAGGGCGACCTCACCGCTTTTCCGCCACTTCGACGGTCAGTGTTTGCGATCCGGCGCGATTTCTGAGAAAACTCTTTCGATTTCGCAAACGTTTGCCGATTGCATATCAAGTTCAGCGGCGCGCTGCCGTCAAACCGGATACAGCGTCCAACGACTACCGGGAGCGGTATGTGAAACAGATCGCATTGGGTGCGGTTCTCGTCGCTTTGGCCGGCTGCGCGCAACTGCCCGCAACCACCGCCACGCAAGCAGAGAAGCCGCCGGTATCGAATGAAGTGATCAGCTTTGCGATCCCGCCCGACGCGCTCGGCGCGCGTGATCCGCAGCTAACGGCCGTGCTGGTGAAAGCGGGCGCGCTCGCCGCCGCGCAAAAGCAGCCGACGACGATCCTTGTGACCGCCCTCGGCCAGGACTTCCCGTACCTGAACCAGGCGATCTGGAAAGGCGTGCCTGCGCAGCACACGGCGAAGCTCAGCCTCGAAAACCTGACGGCCGGCGCGAATCAGCCGTATAGCGTGTCGATCAAGCCGACGCCTTGACGACCCGCACAACGACGCCGCAACGCCGCTATAAGGAAGCCAATGTTATGTACCGGATTGCCGTTCTCGTAGCGAGCCTGCTGCTAGCTTCGCCGGCGTTTGCCGGTCAGCCGCTCGCCGCTGCGATGCTTTCGACCGCCTCGCCCAGCGCGGCCGCCGCCGCGGACAAGGTCTATCCGCCGCTGCCGACGCTCGCGATGCTGCCGCCCTCGACGGGCGACGACGACGAACCGCTCGTGACGAAACCCACCGCGAAGAAGCGCAAGACCCGCGTGCCCGATATACGGCCGACGACTCCAGCTGCGCGCCTCGTCGTCTCCGACACGTCGCGCGCCTACCTGAAGACCATCGACCGCCAGCTTGACCTCGCGTTGGCCAGATAACTGTCGGCGCGTCCCGCCATCATCGCGGACCGTCACAACGGAGACATCCATCGTGTTCACTCAACGCTTCATTGCAGCGCTGGCCCTTGCCCTATCCTGCGCCGCCGCACATGCCGACGATTGCTTCGAACAGGCCGGCGTCTATCAGGGCGTCAATCCGTCGATCCTGCGTGCGGTGGCCTGGCATGAGTCGAAAGGCGACCCGTCCGCCATCAACCGCAATGCAAACGGTTCGATCGACGTCGGCCAGTTGCAGATCAACTCAGTTCACTTCGGCGATCTGAAGCGCGAGGGCATCCCGCATCGCGCGCTCACCGATGCCTGCGTGAACATCTATGTCGCTGCGTGGCTGTTGAAGCAGAAGATGGTGAAGTACGGCAACACGTGGCGCGCGATCGGCGCGTATCACTCGGAGTCGCCGAAAGAGCGGGACGCATACGCGCACAGCATTCAAAAGATTCTGGTGGCGTGGGGCGAATTGCAAGCTGCGCACTAGCCGCTGATCGTCACCATGCGTAATGAGATGGTCACCCCCGCCCTGCGCGCGGGTAGTGCGGTAGGGTGTTCTCTTTTCCTGGGAGGCCATCATGCAAGATGTAACGCTGGTTGG
>NZ_JBNDML010000059.1:0-3394 GCF_050436565.1 Paraburkholderia sp. GAS42
CGTTATGCCGACTTCCGGATTATGTCGCGTCAAGGGTGCGGAGGGCCTTCCTCATGCCCTTTTGTGATTGCTGAGTCGGCATAATCCGTATGATTTCTCAGGCTGGCTACCACGCTGGCCGGGAGAGATCAAATGAAGGCGACACGCACAGTCAGCGAATCCGGCGGGCTGCCGGCCCGTCACATTGATGTATTTCTCGATCGTCTACGGACGGCACACTATTCCGAAGTAACGCTCCGCAAGAAGCGAAGGGTCTTGTCTGCCTTCTCTCGGTGGATGAAGAGCAGAAACGTCCGCCTGATTGACCTTGATGAGTCGGTGACGGCTAGTTTCGTGGAGCGCTTGACCGACGGTCCGAGAGCCCGAGTACAGTTCGAGCTCGCCGTGTTGCGGTTGTTTCTTGCCTTTCTGCGTGACGCAGCGATCCTGCGCTCGCCGACATTGGCCAAGCAATCTGCGCTAGGCCGTATCTACTGCCGGTACCTGGACTATCTGAGACAGGATCGCGGACTTGCGAACAACTCGGTGCTCGTCTACGGGCCCTTCATTCGAGACTTCCTCAACAGTCAGGACACCGGCGACGGCCGTATATTGCCCAATGCATTTGACGCCGTAACGATCCGAAACCACCTTCTTGCGCGCAGCAAAGGCAGATCGGCGGAGTACACGCGGCTGATGGCGGTGGCCCTTCGCTCGTTTTGCCACTTCCTCTTTCTGCGTGGAAACACGCCGCATGACCTGTATGAGTCGGTGCCTTCGGTTCGCAAGTGGCAACAGTCAACTGTGCCAACATTCCTCACGCCTGAGCAGGAGGAAGCCCTCATTGCCACTACGGACCGGTCCACTCCACGCGGGAGCCGCGACAATGCCGTCCTGCTGTTGTTGGCGCGGCTTGGGTTGCGTGCCGGAGAGATCGTCGCACTTGAGCTAGGCGACATCCGCTGGCGCTCGGGGGAACTTGTCGTTCATGGCAAGGGGCAAATGGTGGAGCATGTCCCGCTACCTTCCGAGGTCGGAGACGCGGTCGCAACGTACCTTCGCGACGCTCGTGGAGTGAGCGCATCGCGACGGATATTCCTTCGCATGTGCGCGCCGCGCGTTGGTCTGGCGGGACCGGCGGCAATTGGCCACATTGTTCGTTTGGCGTTCGCTCGTGCCGGGTTTCGCCCTGCATGTCGCGGCGCGGCACATCTGTTTCGTCACGGTCTCGCGACAACGATGATTCGCCATGGTGCGTCGATGGCGGAAATCGCCGAGGTGTTGCGGCACCGCTCACAGGTCAGTACCGCGATCTACGCAAAGGTCGCGTTTGAGGACCTGCGCGGGGTCGCGCGCTCATGGCCCACGGCGGGAGGTGCAATATGACTGCGATCCGTGACTCCCTTGCTCGGTACGTGGCAGTCCGCCGGGCTCTCGGGGCGTCATTCTATGAACCTGCCGTGGCACTCGGTCATTTCGTTGATCTTCTGGAGCACGAAGGTGCCGAGTTCATTACCACCGATCTGGCTCTGCGCTGGGCGACGACGCCCGTGCTCGTCGAACGCGCCACTTGGGGGCGGCGCCTCTCCCAGGTAAGAGGGTTTGCAAAGTGGATGAACACCGTTGACAGCCGGAACCAGATTCCTCCAGCAGGACTCGTCAGTGCCCGCCGACGGCGCAATCCTCCGCACATTTACACGGAACAGGAAATTAACCTGCTCATGATCCAGGCTGCGCGGCTACGCTCGCGCACAGGCATGCGAGCACTGACCTATTCGACGCTCATCGGGCTTCTCGTAGCGACGGGCCTCAGGCCAGGTGAAGCGCTTCGACTCAACCGTTCCGACGTTGACCTCGTTAGCGGGATACTCTCTATCCGGGAATCGAAGTTCGGCAAATCGCGCTTTGTTCCTGTAGAAGAGTCGACCCGCGCGGCACTCGAACGCTATGCTCAGAGTCGCGACCGACTCTGCCCTCTGCGGTTGAGTGAGGCGTTTCTGGTTGGCGAGCGGGGTATGAGGCTGAAGGCCAGCGCTGCCCGAAGCATGTTCGTCAGAATGTCGCGTGCCGTCGGCCTGCGGCCAGCGACAGAGGATGGACGCGATGGTTACGGCCCACGGCTCCAGGACTTTCGACACAGTTTCGCGACTGGAAGGCTGGTCGAATGGTATCGCGCCGGATTGGACGTGAGCCGGGAATTGCCGAAACTTGCCGCCTACCTCGGGCATGCCAACGTTGGTCTTACGTATTGGTACATCGAAGCGGTTCCGGAGTTGCTTGAGCTTGCGGCAAGCTATCTCGGCAGGAACTGTCCGGGAGAGCGGCCGTGAGCGCCGCCGGCCTTCCATCCCTCGTCCAGCGTTTCTTTACCCAGCGCCTGCTCGAGCAGCAAGGTCTGAGTTCGCATACGGTAGCGAGTTACCGCGACACGTTCCGGTTGCTGCTAGCGTTCGCCACGAAGCATATCGGGCGCGTGCCGTCAGAACTGCGGATCGAAGACTTCGACGTGTCGTTGATCGAGAAATTCCTTCAGCACCTTGAACAAGCCAGGGGCAATTCAGTGCGGACACGCAACACGCGCCTCGCCGCTGTGCATGCCTTCTTCCGGTTCGTTGCGGTCAGCGAGCCCGCGCTGTTCCTGCAGTGTCAGCGCATCCTTGCAATTCCGACCAAACGCTGTGAACACGGTCCCGTCGAGTTTCTCACCGAGAGCGAGGCCGCAGCTCTGGTAGCGGCACCTGATCCACGAACATGGATCGGGAACCGCGACCGAACGCTGCTTCTTGTAGCGGTTCAAACGGGTCTGCGCAACAGCGAATTGACCTCTCTCAGACGTCAGGATGTGGTGCTCGGCACAGGCGCCCACGTCCGTTGCCTCGGCAAAGGCAGAAAGATGCGATGCACTCCGCTACGACCGGACGTCATCGCAGTGCTGAAAGAATGGCTACGGTATCAACCTGGCGAACCCGATGACCCGGTCTTCCCCAGTTCGCGCGGTGGCCATCTTAGCGCCGATGCACTTCAGCGGCTTGTGTCGCGCAATGTCGTAATCGCGTGCCGCTCGTGCCCCTCGCTGAAGGAAAAATCAGTAACGCCCCACACGCTTCGGCACGCGGCCGCGATGAGCCTGTTGCATCACGGCGTAGACCTGACCGTGATCGCGCTCTGGCTCGGGCACGAATCATCGGAGACGACTCAGATCTACCTGCACGCCGACATGCGGCTCAAGGAACGCGCGCTTGCGCACGCCACGGCGAGCGGCGTTGCGCCGACGCGTTACAAACCTCCCGACCCCTTGCTGGCCTTCCTGGAGGGTCTTTAATAATGCCGACAATCCGAGCGACCCGGAACAGGGATCCGCCCAACTGCTGCGCCTGTGGATTCATGACGCGGCATAATCCGGAAGTCGGCATAA
>NZ_JBNDML010000060.1:0-3178 GCF_050436565.1 Paraburkholderia sp. GAS42
AAAGCTACTACAACACAATGTCGAGGCCATTCTGAAGTGTCGTAGTGGCAGCAAAGTAGAAGTGTCGCGGTTTGTGCCTTTGTTATCTCTTTGACGAGGTTTTGAGTGCAGGGTCCTGGAGGCTGGCCGTAGTTTTGCCAATCGCGGTGTTCAGATCCCCAACGGTAATCTCGCGCTGTTTCTTTGTGCCGATCCTGCGTTCCTTCATTCTCGGCGCCTGCCCCTGATTGGTTCGCGATGGCGAACCTGACGCGCGGCGGTTATCGCGATCGGCCTGAATCAACTGCGCGACCTGCAGCACATGACCCAGCCGCTTGTGATCAACCACGGCGCCCTGATCAATCTCGGAGAGCCTGTCGTAAGGCCTGCAGGGAAGGGCGATGCCATCCGCGCGGATCTCGATGCGCCCATCCGGATACTCATACACATCGATGTAGCGTCCGACCAGCCTGCGGGTCGCTTCCGTATCGTCCAGCAGGTAGATCACCCGGTCATACTGCAGCGTCAGCGTGCGCGTGACCCGACGCGGTTCACGCCACGTCAGGATGGTATCGAGGTCCTCGTCCGCCCGCAGTGGCCGGTGTGCGTTAAACACGCTCCTGGGCGCCTTGCCAAAGCGCGTGTTGTAGTCGGCGATGAAGCGCGGCGCATAGGCATTGGCCGCTGCCTGCGTGTCGATGCCCCGTAGCCGCAACTCCTTCACCAGCCGGTCCTGCAGCGTCAGGTTCGCGCGCTCGACGCGGCCCTTGGCCTGACTCGAATTCGCACACAGCCCATCAATGTTCAGCTCGAACATCGCCCGGCCGAAGTGCGTCACGCCCTTGCCGCCGCTCGTCGCCATCTGCGTCGAGCGGAACACGCTCGCCTTGTCGCTATAGAACGCCACCGGCTTGCCATGCTGTTCCAGATACCCCCGGGTCACCTCGAAGTAGCTGAAGGTCGACTCCGTCGCCGTGAAGTGCAGCGCCATGATCCGGCTGGTTGCATCGTCGACATACACCAGCAGCGTGCACGCCGGCGCGCGGTCCTCAAACCAGCGGTGATCGCTGCCATCAATCTGCACCAGTTCGCCCAGACAGGCGCGACGGCTTCTGGGCTGGTAGAGCTTCGGCGGGCGCTGCCGGCGTGGAATCCACAGCCCGGCATCCGTCATCAGGTGCCGCACCGTTTCCTTGGACAGCGCCAGCCCGTGGCACTCACGCAGTTTCTCGCACGCGAACGTCGGGCCAAAATCCGGGTAACGATCCCGGATCAGGTTCAACGCGCGCTCGGCCACGCCGTCTGCCAACTGGTAGTTGCTCGGGTGTCCACGATGCCGTGACAGCAATCCCGAAGCGCCCTGGCTGCGATAGCGCACGATCAGCCGCTCAACCTGACGCCGGCTCAGATCGAGCCGTTCTGCGGCCTGCCACGTCATCAGCATGCCGTCGACCACCGACTGAATCGTCCTGAGCCGGTCCACCTCGCGCATCGTCATGGTGATCGTCCCGGATGTCGTCATGCGAGCCTCCCGTCAAAGGTCAGCCAGCATGACATGCGACGTTTCAGCTTTGCCCAGGTACGACATTACAGCTTTGCCGTAACACACAATGTCGAGGCCATTCTGAAGTGTCGTAGTGGCAGCAAAGTAGAAGTGTCGCGGTTTGTGCCTTTGTTATCTCTTTGACGAGGTTTTGAGTGCAGGGTCCTGGAGGCTGGCCGTAGTTTTGCCAATCGCGGTGTTCAGATCCCCAACGGTAATCTCGCGCTGTTTCTTTGTGCCGATCCTGCGTTCCTTCATTCTCGGCGCCTGCCCCTGATTGGTTCGCGATGGCGAACCTGACGCGCGGCGGTTATCGCGATCGGCCTGAATCAACTGCGCGACCTGCAGCACATGACCCAGCCGCTTGTGATCAACCACGGCGCCCTGATCAATCTCGGAGAGCCTGTCGTAAGGCCTGCAGGGAAGGGCGATGCCATCCGCGCGGATCTCGATGCGCCCATCCGGATACTCATACACATCGATGTAGCGTCCGACCAGCCTGCGGGTCGCTTCCGTATCGTCCAGCAGGTAGATCACCCGGTCATACTGCAGCGTCAGCGTGCGCGTGACCCGACGCGGTTCACGCCACGTCAGGATGGTATCGAGGTCCTCGTCCGCCCGCAGTGGCCGGTGTGCGTTAAACACGCTCCTGGGCGCCTTGCCAAAGCGCGTGTTGTAGTCGGCGATGAAGCGCGGCGCATAGGCATTGGCCGCTGCCTGCGTGTCGATGCCCCGTAGCCGCAACTCCTTCACCAGCCGGTCCTGCAGCGTCAGGTTCGCGCGCTCGACGCGGCCCTTGGCCTGACTCGAATTCGCACACAGCCCATCAATGTTCAGCTCGAACATCGCCCGGCCGAAGTGCGTCACGCCCTTGCCGCCGCTCGTCGCCATCTGCGTCGAGCGGAACACGCTCGCCTTGTCGCTATAGAACGCCACCGGCTTGCCATGCTGTTCCAGATACCCCCGGGTCACCTCGAAGTAGCTGAAGGTCGACTCCGTCGCCGTGAAGTGCAGCGCCATGATCCGGCTGGTTGCATCGTCGACATACACCAGCAGCGTGCACGCCGGCGCGCGGTCCTCAAACCAGCGGTGATCGCTGCCATCAATCTGCACCAGTTCGCCCAGACAGGCGCGACGGCTTCTGGGCTGGTAGAGCTTCGGCGGGCGCTGCCGGCGTGGAATCCACAGCCCGGCATCCGTCATCAGGTGCCGCACCGTTTCCTTGGACAGCGCCAGCCCGTGGCACTCACGCAGTTTCTCGCACGCGAACGTCGGGCCAAAATCCGGGTAACGATCCCGGATCAGGTTCAACGCGCGCTCGGCCACGCCGTCTGCCAACTGGTAGTTGCTCGGGTGTCCACGATGCCGTGACAGCAATCCCGAAGCGCCCTGGCTGCGATAGCGCACGATCAGCCGCTCAACCTGACGCCGGCTCAGATCGAGCCGTTCTGCGGCCTGCCACGTCATCAGCATGCCGTCGACCACCGACTGAATCGTCCTGAGCCGGTCCACCTCGCGCATCGTCATGGTGATCGTCCCGGATGTCGTCATGCGAGCCTCCCGTCAAAGGTCAGCCAGCATGACATGCGACGTTTCAGCTTTGCCCAGGTACGACATTACAGCTTTGCCGTAACACACAAAACATCGATAATTTAT
>NZ_JBNDML010000061.1:0-3169 GCF_050436565.1 Paraburkholderia sp. GAS42
CATGTGTCACGGATCGGCGTAATCGAGCCGGGGATGATCGGCATAATGAGGCCACTCAGAATGGCCCCGAAACGCGATTTCGAAGGGTCTCAAGAATGCGGTTTTTTGCCGGATTTTGCAACGACGTTTTCGCTGCCAGATGTGTCGATGCGAGCTCGAAGATCGTCCCGGTGATGCACGAGCCTGTCGACAGCGGTGAGCTGTTGCGTATTCCGGCTCAACGTGACCGGTGCGCGGTTATGAGGGGGCCATGGTTTCTCCTGTTTCACGTATCTGATCGTCATCGTTACGGCGTAACGACGCGGTGGCGAAGTACGCACACCACTGTGCCGAATCGGGTTCCATGTCCGCGAGGATGCGCTCATCTTCCGCGATGACCATCTGCTCGATCAATGTCTGTCGCGTTACGCCGTAACGACGTGCCAGTCTGGCAAGTGCCAGGAAGGCGCCGGTCTCGATCCAGACGCTCAGGCGTCGCTCACCGTTGCCGTCACGGCCTGCATGAGGGCGCCGCGCCCTGTAAGCGGCTTGCCGTTGCGAAGCTGTTTTTGCCATGTTCTTTTTCCCTGTCTGATTTTTGTTATGCAGTAACGGCATCACGCATGCGTTACTGCGTAACGCCGCCCATGCTGTTTCCAGGCATCGGCTTGGGCTTCCGGAAGCTCTCACCCTCGATCACGATGCGATAGGCGCCATGGCGTAGCCGGTCAAGCGTGGCGGCGCCGAGGATGCGGTTGTCGGGGAACGCGTCGCCCCATTCGCTGAGATCGAGATTTGAAGTCAAGACTGACGCCGCGCGCTCGTACCTGGCGGCTATCAGGTCATGGAAGTCTTCGTCATGGGGGGCATGAAGAGGTTTGAGCGCGAAGTCATCGACGATCAGCAGAGGGACGCGCACGAACTGCTGGAACTTGCGTTCGTACAGGCCGGTGGCGCGCGCTGCGTGCAGCTTCCTGAGCAGATCGGTCTGCGAGATGAACAGCACGTCGCGCCCCTGGCGAGCGGCGCAGTGGCCAAGAGCCTGAGCCAGGTGCGACTTGCCGACGCCAATCTGGCCGACCATCAGAATGCAGACCTTCTCGTCGATGTAACGGCCAGTGGCCAGATCGTGGATATGGGCGCGGTTGAGCTTGGGTAGAAGATCGAAGTTGAAGGTCTCGAGCGTCTTGCCCAGCGCGAAGCCGGCGCGGGCAAGGCGCGCGCCGAGCTTCTTCTGGTCACGCCGCGCGACCTCGTCATGCAGCAGCATCGCGAGGAACTCGGTATAGGCGAGCTGTCCGTCAATCGCCTGGCGGTTGCGCTGCTCGAGCGAGTCGAGGATGCCCGAGAGGCGCAACTGCTTGAGGATGGAATTCAGTTCGGGACTCGGATTCATGGCGTTCAATGCAGAAGAAGGGAATGGAGATCACGGCCGAAGCGGCCGCCGGTCAGATAGGTGTCGGCAGGCGCCGGCGTTTGTGCTGGCACCGCCGCAGGCTGGCTGTCGAGCCCCTTGTCGAGAATGGTCTTGACGGTGCGGTACTTCGGGCTGGCGAACGTGAGCGCGCGCTCGCAGGCGGCGTTCAGGCGCGCATCGCCGACCTTCTCGCGCAGGCGCACGATGCCCTGCGCGCCGCGCAGGTTGACGAGCACCTTGTCGTTGAACAGCGCCAGGATCACCGCATGGCAGGCAGGCCCGATCTCCTTGGCCCGGGCCAGGCACCACTGCGGGTCGTGCTCGAGCCATGCCTGTGCTTCAGGTGGCTGGTGGTCCCGTACCGTCGAGCGATCGCCGGGCTTGCGCTTGCGAGCGTGTGTCGCGACGAGTTCATGCCGGTGGAACAGCTGCACGACCGTGTCCGTGGCCTTCAGCCACAACTGCTTGCCGACCAGCGTGAACGGCACCGAGTACAGCACGTTCTTGTAGACGACGTGGCCATCCGTATGCACCTTGACCTCGCTCCACACGGCCAGCACTGGCGGCACGTCGGGCAGTCTGGTGAGCAGCGGGCGTTCGATCGCGAAGCGCGTCAGCGGCTGCTCGCGGGTCGTACCGTGCTCGCGGGTGCCGGCCTGCTGCATGACCCAGTCGCGCAGTTGCCGGTTGGCGTCGGTCAGATCGCGGAACTCGCGCAGCGGCACGAAGGATTTCTTGACATATTTGACGCCGGATTCAACGATTCCTTTTTTCTGCGGGTCGCGCGGCGGGCAGGCATCAATCCGGAAGCTGTATCCCTCGGCGAGCGAGGCGTACGAGCGCTGTACCTCGGGGCTATACATGCAGGCCCTGATGATCGCGCATTTGGCGTTGTCGATGATGACCCGACCCGGGCAACCTCCCAGCCATTCAAAGGCGCGCCGGTGGCAGGCCAGCCACGTCTCCACTGTCTGGTCCAGCACGATCTCGGCGTACTGATGCCGCGACCATGCCAGCGTCATCACGAAGATCCACGTCTTGAGCGGGATACCGGACTCGTGCGTCAGCGCTGGCCCGGCGCCGAAGTCAACCTGTGCGGCGTCGGCCGGCGGGAATTCCAGGATCGTCGTCGCCGTTACACCACGTTCGGCTTTCAGGTGAAGCAGAAAGCGCCGCACGGCCGAGTAACTGCCGCTGTAGCCGTGGTTGCGTTCGAGCGCGCCGAAGATCGTCGTGCCCTGCACGCCGGCGTCAAACCAGCCGCGGACCAGATCGCGAAACGGCTCGAGCGTGGAAATGCGGCTACGCGGCACCTTCGGATCGCGCCCGAAGATGCCCGCCAGTTCGGCGTCGTCTGGCAAGGGCCGGCCCGGCTCGAGCCAGCCGTGAGTAAGCGCGACCTGCCGTACGGTCTTCAGCTTGCTGCGCCCCATCAGGTGCGCGCTGGCAATGTCGCGGTCGGAATCGCCCTGGCGCATGCGCACCAGAACCTGTCTATATTCGAACACTTCAAATCTCCTGTTACTCATCGGCCCTCCGGGCAAAAGCTCCGAAGGTACCCAGGTAGGGAAATTCGAAATGCGTTTCGGGATGCAGCCGGACATAACAACGAGCCTGCTGCGTGGCTCGATTACGCCGATCCTGAGGTGGCTCCTATACGCCGATCATCGAGTGGCTCCAATACGCCGATCCTGCACTGGCTCGATTACGGCGATCATCTGGTGGCGCCATTACGCCGATCCCGGAATGGCCCCAATACGCCGATCCGTGACA
>NZ_JBNDML010000062.1:0-2541 GCF_050436565.1 Paraburkholderia sp. GAS42
CGTTAAGGGTTGTTCGACGCCTGCCCTTGTCTGCTGCACCATGAGGGCACGATGACGCATGCGGGCAGGCGTTGGACAAGCCTCGAGGGAGGAAACCGCGGAGTGGACCGACGCGGCCGGAACCTTGAGCGGCTATGGGGATTGAAGGGAGCTCACCGTCAACCTTGCCGCGGGAGGCTGAAGCAAATCCGGGTCGGGGTGATGTCGAAGGTGGCTTCGAAGCTGTCGCCCGCCAGGTGGTGACGATGCCGCGAGCAGCGGCAAGGTCTGCCTGGAGCGGCAGGCGTGAGTGTCTCCTTGTTGGCGCTCGTTGCCGAAGAGCCGACAGTCGGATTGAACATCCTGGTCATTTGCGCTCATGCGCTGCCTCGCAATGTCGGCGGCGCGCGAATCGGGTGGGTGCGCAGGAGGATCTCGATGACGATCATCGGCGCGCCGCAGTGTCTGCAGATAAAGCTCGGCGCCCGGGCATCCGCAGACGCGTCATCGCTGGCGTCAATGACTGCTGGAGCGTGCAGCAACGCACGTATGGTCGCCAGGTTGTGCCGCCGCACCGGATTGGCTAGCAGCCCGTAGTGACGGATGCGGTGGAAGCCACCAGGCAACACGTGCAGCAGGAAGCGCCGCATGAACTCGCCGGCTTCGAGCGTCATGGTCTTGTAGCGGGTGCGCCCCCTGGCGCGGTAGTCCTTCCAGTGGAAGGTCACGCCGCGTTCATCGATCGCCATGAGCCGCTGGTTGGAGATGGCCACGCGATGCGTGTAGCGCGACAGATAGGCGAGTACGGCCCCGGGTCCGGCGAACGGGCGCTTCGCATACACCACCCATTCACAGGCGCGCAGCGGCGCGAGCCACCGGACGAAGGTAGCCCGATCAGCGAGCGCGGCATACTCGCCGAAGAACCGCAGCTGGCCGCGGCGATGCACGGTCGCGAGTTCCTCCAGGAAACGGCGCCGGAACAGGCGCGAGAGCACGCGCACCGGCAGGAAGAAGCCGGGCCGGCACGCGACCCACCGCTCGCCATCAGGTGACAGGCCCCCGCCAGGGACGATGCCGTGCACGTGCGGATGGTGCGTCAGTGCCGAGCCCCACGTATGCAGCACCAGCGTCGCGCCAATCTGCGCGCCCAGATGCTTCGGATCGGCGGCGATGGTGCGCAGGGTCTCGGCGGCAACATCGAACAGCAGCCCGTAGATCACCGCCTTGTTGTACCAGGCGATCGCGCTGATCGCGGCGGGTAATGTGAATACCACGTGGTAATACTCGACGGGCAGCAGGTCGGCCTGACGCGCCTCGAGCCATCGTCGTGCGGCGCTTGCCTGACACTTCGGGCAATGGCGGTTGCGGCAGGAGTTGTAGGCGACTTCCATCTGTTCGCAGCCGGAACAGCGCAACACATGTCCACCCAGCGCCGCACTGCGGCACTGCTGGATTGCCGACATGACCTTCAGCTGTCCCAGGCTCAGCTGTACCGTCTGTCGCCACGCCGGCCCATGCGCGCGGAAGATGTCCGCGACTTCGGGCACGGAAGTGCTCCGCGTGCTATGTGTTGTGCAGATTCTCCAGCGGACTGATCACCTCACGCAGCAAATCAGTAGCGACCTGTGCATAAAGTGCGGTGGTCTCCAGCTTCTTGTGTCCGAGCAGGACCTGGATCACACGGATATCGACCTTCTGTTCGAGCAGGTGGGTTGCAAAGCTGTGGCGCAACGTATGCATGGACACGCGCTTGTCGATCTGCGCCGCCTCGGCCGCGGCATGGATGGCGCGGTTCAGCTGCCGCGTGCTCAGCGGATCCACCGGATCGAGGCCCGGAAACAACCACCCACCTTCGAGCATCCTGCCCTGCGCGTGAGCCACGCGCCACCAGACACGCAGGCGTTCGAGCAGCACCGGCGAGAGCATCGCGTAGCGGTCGCGGCGGCCCTTGCCCTGCTCGATGCGCAGCGTCATGCGCTGGCTGTCGACATCACCGACCTTCAGCGCGACCACTTCACTGGTACGCAGGCCGGCGCCGTACGCGACCGACAGCGCAGTCTGGTGTTTCAGGTTGCCGGTGGCCGCGATCAGTCGGCCCACTTCGTCCGGGCTGAGCACGACGGGCAGCGTGCGTGGCACACGCACCGGCTGCATCCGCGCCATCAGCTCGGGCTCATGAAGCGTGATCTCGAAGAAGAACTTCAGTCCGGTGATCGCGGCGTTCAGCGAAACGGGTGACGTGCCGTGATCAACCAGATGCAGCTGGTAGCCTCGCAGGTCCTCGACGGTGGCGGTATCGGGTGAGCGCCCGAGAAACCGGGAAAACTCGCGCACGATCCGCAGATAGTTGGCCTGCGTCCTGGGGGAAAGCTGGCGCATGCGCATGTCGTCGATCATGCGCTGGCGCAGCGGGCTGATGCCCTGGCTGGTGTGGGTCATGACTCTGCTCCCGTTGAGTGACGAGGCGGATTGCCTCGCCCATCAACATGAAAACAGAGTCGGTTTCCTCAGCATTACCACTACCACGGGCCGGAGCCCCCTACCGCGCGAGCGGTTTCGTTC
>NZ_JBNDML010000063.1:0-2442 GCF_050436565.1 Paraburkholderia sp. GAS42
ATACGGATTATGCCGACTCAGCAATCACAAAAGGGCATGAGGAAGGCCCTCCGCACCCTTGACGCGACATAATCCGGAAGTCGGCATAACGTGATTCATGCCGCTAGCGGCATGACACCAGTTGTTGTCCGGCAGCAGGATACCGCTTTCGGTGTAGCGAATCAGGGCCTGCCAGTGACGTAACGCATAGCCGAACGCCTTCGCGAGCGGCGCCTGAGCTGGCAAACCGATGACGTTGCCTTCCAGCCATTGCCGGAACTGCGTGAGCACCGGCAGCGCCTCGGTTTGCCGCGCCGCGTATTTGATGTTGGGCGTGTGGTCTTTGATCCGCGACTCGATCGCGTACAGGCGGGCAATCCACTGCAGCGCCTGCGCCGCGAGTCCCGGTTTGCTCTGTGCCTTCGCGATTTCAAAGAAGCGTCGGCGGCAATGGGCCCAGCATCCGACCTCGACGATGTTTCCGGTTTCGTAAAGTGCGCCATGCCCGCTGTATGCGTCCGCCTGCAGGTAACCTTTGTACTTCTGAAGGTACCGCAGCGGATGCGAACCGGAGCGCGATTCCGCGAACTCGAACACGACCGCCGGCGGGTGGTCGACCCAGACACCGTTCTCCTCGCGTTGGCCGGCGCCAAGATAGCCCCATAATCGCGCTGTACGCGTCGCCGTGCGACCCTTCTCGAGTAACGGCAGCGTCGTGTCGTCCACGTG
The DNA here is from genome assembly GCF_050436565.1 of Paraburkholderia sp. GAS42. Lineage (NCBI taxonomy): Bacteria > Pseudomonadati > Pseudomonadota > Betaproteobacteria > Burkholderiales > Burkholderiaceae > Paraburkholderia > Paraburkholderia sp. GAS42. Next base: position 709 of record NZ_JBNDML010000063.1, read on the forward strand.
CATGCGCGGCGCCTGCAACTGGTGAGCCCGCAGCGGCGGCAGCAGCACTTCGAGCAGTTCGGCTGCCGCCAGCTTCCATTCGCACAGCGTTGCCCGGGGCAGATGCACACCGCGTCGTGCATAGCGCATCTCCTGCCGGTTTAAAGGCGGGTGATCGACGTAGGTGTTGACCAGGATGTTAGCGAGCAGGCTCGCGCTCGCATTGCTCTTCGGCAGCGGCGAGGGCTGGGCACTTGCGGTCACGATGGTCGACTCACCATCCTTCTTCGCCGCGTACTTGAAACGGATATGCTCGATAACGGTGAGTGTGGACGGCTCATAGTGCAGCGTCTCGCTGCGCTCTTCGCCGATGCGTTCGAGCGTATCGAATGCTGCCTTCTGTTCGTCGCTCAGATCATATTCAACGCGCTTGCGCGGCAGGTCCTTCGGCAGCGCCGGACGGCCCTTGCGGGTGTGGCCCGCGACTGGAACCTGCGCCGGCTCAGGAGGAATGGGCAACTCCGTGGCGGCATCGAACAGTTCCGTCTGGCCCACCTGCCGCTCGGAACTGACGCCGAAGCGCGCGCGGTTCGCCTGGGCAATCTGGTGCTGCAGCGCTTCCAGCTGCTCCCACAGCACGCATGTCAGCCGGTTCTGTTCGAGCGCGAAGGCTTGCAGCTCGTCGGGCTCGACCGGCAATTCCGCGACAGTGATGGCGGTGGGCGGCATGGCTATCATGATGCCCAACTCGCGCTACGTTTACAAGATTGGGGAGCGTTGTATCCGCGCAGGCGACAGCGAGTTCAGCTCACGCGCGTCACCGCGACCGCGTGATGCGGCTCGCGTGCCGGGATCTCAATGCCTTCGAGCCAGGCGTTGAGTTCGGCGAGCGTGAAGCCGCGTTGCGCGAGCGCCAACGGGGATGGAAAGCGGCCCCGTTCAAGGCGCTTGTACCAGAGCGCGAAGCCGGTGCGATCCCAGTATAGGCATTTGACTTTCGAGCGGTCCCGGCCGACGAACACGAACAGATTGCCCGAGACAGGGTTCTGGGCCAGCAGTGGTTCGACCAGATATGACAGGCCGTCGATGGATTTGCGCATGTCGACCGGCTCACGGCAGATATACGCACGAACATCGGCTGCGATCAGCATCGGCTACCTCCGAGCTGTGCGAGCACGAAACGCACGATGCGCTCGGCATGAGCACCGGTCAGCTCGATGCGAACACCGGCGAGCGACAACGTTACCCGATCACGCGAAGACGACAAAGCGTCCGCCGTCGACGGTGGCGCAGGAGTGGCTGGTGCGGTGTCCGGATGGGAAACGATAAATGCCGCGTCCGGGGTGACCGCGAGCGGCTGCGCGTCTGCTCGTGCCTCGCCAGAGAGCTTCTTGCGCCACAGGCCGAAGGTACTGACGGCGAGCCCTGCTCACGGCAGAAACGTCGAAGGCCCAGTCCGCTTGTGGTCCATGCCATGACCATCTCGCGCCAGAATGCTTCGCCTTGCCGGGGGGCGTCGTGCGCCCGTCGGTACGGCCTCGCCCGTTGCGTCGTCCATTGTCTTGCTCCGTCGTTACGATGGCATCACCTTCGCACCGCGCTTGCGTGCGTTCAAGACGGGATGCGCTGACGGATACTCTGGCACTAGGCTGATGCATCCGGACTTTCACTTCACCGGGGTCCTGGCCTGTATAGATGAATCAGTGTCCGGGCTGCCGATGTTACCTTCGCGCGCTTCGATCCACACAATCGCCC
>NZ_JBNDML010000064.1:0-1738 GCF_050436565.1 Paraburkholderia sp. GAS42
GACAATCGTGCGGAATGGCGCCAGGTAGCGCAGCGAAAAATCATGTTCCGTCTGCGTCCTGTCGGCAGTGCTCACAGCCCGGTCATAAAGCTCGATGCGACGCGCGTACTCGGCGACTGCGAGCAGTTGTCGGTCAGTCATGCCGCGCAGCTGCCAGTTCCACTCACGGTTGCCTTCCGTACGCAGGTGCAGCGCGTAAAAGCGTTCTGCCAGCTCGAAGCCTGGTGTCCGGCCAGCCCGCTCAACTTCTTCGTCGGTCACCTTGGTCTGCGGCGGGATCACGATCTGCCGGCCGAGCGCCTCGGAGGCCAACTGGCCATAGAAGGTGTAGTTACCCGCGATCGTTCGGAATTCCTGGTCGGCTGCCGCCACCTCGCTGCTCTGCTTCAACGCGCGCGCGTACCAGTAGACCCATGCTGGCTGTGCGCGCAGCGCGGCCGGCATCTGCTCGATCGACCAGCGCACCATTGTCCAATCCCCGGCCAGCAGCGCGCTGCGCGTGCGCCACTCGTAGGCCTGACTCGACAGGGGCGCGTTCGCCGACAGGCGGTACCAGTTCACCGCGCCCGGTAGCTGCCTGAGCACCGCCTGATAGGCGATCGTGCCCCAACCGATAGCCCGTTCTGCCAGGGTGAGCGACGGTGCGATTACGGTGAAGGTGGCCTCGGCGGCCTCCGGATCGCCGACCGCCAACTGTGTGATGGCGAGCAGCGCGAGTTGATGGGACGCTGCGTCCAGCTGGATGCCTTTCGCGAGCAACAGGCGTGGCTGGTTCGTCGCCTGCTCGAGGAGCAGCTGATCCGGGCGCGCCGCGCCCAGCGCATCGACCAGTCTGCCGCCCGTCGTCCTCGCGCCCTGTTCATAGGCCTGGCGAATCAGCTGCCACCCATCGTCCGGAGTGAACTGCTGATTACGGTCGAGCGCGGTGATCAGATCGACGCAGCCGTCACCGTACCAGTTCGGCTCGACGAGCAGCGCCCGCGCCGCGTCGGCCACATTTTCGCCTCGCGTGGCACGGGACTCGAGCGCATAGCACTTCACCTGCGTGTCGTCGTCCAGGACGAACTTTGAATATTGCGAATCGAAATCGTGCCAGTCGTGGCGCGCCCCGAGCACGCGAAGGTAGTCGTTGCGCAGACGGTCGGCAATCGCCTGTCCGTCGTAGCGTTGCAGAAATGACAGCACCGGTGCGTCCGGCGCGTCGAGATTCGCATGCCCCGCGCCGTTGAACAGACGCGGCTTGATCTGGAAATAGCTGAGATAAGCCGGCGCCGGATAATTCGGAATCAAGCTTGCCAGGTGCGCTGCGCGCGCGGGATCGTTGTCGCGTGCAGCGTCATGCAACTTGATGAAAATCTGATCGTTGGCGGATAACGACGTGAACGGGGTGGGATGTCTGGCTAGCACCGTGCCAGACATGACCAATGTCACGGCGGCAAGGGCAAGGCCGACCGTGCGAGACACCCGGTGAAGTCGTGTGGACATCGCTGTTTTCTCGTTGTTTCAGTGCAGAACATTGAACCAAAGCTTAGGCCGCTACCCGGCGAAGCGAAGCTTCGAAAAGCACAGGACTCAACCCGCAATTCAGCTCTTTGCGGGCCGGATGCCTGGGCCACATCGGCGCTTGCGTGTCCGCTGTTTCGTAGCGTGGGCCGGGAGCTGGATTCGGCAATGCGATCCAGAAGGTCTTGAACGCGGCGTTGGTCGTTCTGGCCGGGATGCTCGCTTCTGGGTGGTT
>NZ_JBNDML010000065.1:0-1441 GCF_050436565.1 Paraburkholderia sp. GAS42
GATCCGTTCGCCGATGTCTGGGAGAGCGAAGTGGTCCCATTGCTACGCGCTGCGCCAAAGCTGAAGGCGATCACCCTGCTGCGCAAATTGCAGGAGGACCATCCCGAGCGCTTTCCGGACAGCATGCGGCGCACGTTTGAGCGACATGTCAGCCAGTGGCGCGCGCTCGAAGGGCCGAACCAGGAAGTGTTCTTCCCTCAAACGTATCAACCGGGCGCGCGAGGCCTGTCGGACTTCACGCACATGGACAAGTTGAGCGTAACGATTGGTGGCATCCCGTTCAACCACCTGCTGTATCACTTCGTGCTGGCGTTCTCGCGCTGGGAATACGCCAGCGTGGTTGATGGTGGTGAGAGCTTCCAGGCGCTCGCGACGGGACTGCAGAACGCGCTTTGGCAGGCCGGCGGCTGCCCACGCGAACACCGTTCCGACAGTCTGTCGGCGGCGTTCAGAAACCTGCAGGAAGAGGAAGACTTCACGGTTCGCTATACAGCGCTGCTCGAACATTACGGGATGCAAGGCACGCGCAACAACCGTGGCATGGGTCATGAGAATGGCAGCGTCGAATCCTCGCATCGCTATCTGAAGGATCAGGTCGATCAGGCTCTGGAGTTGCGCGGTCACCGCGACTTCGCAGACCGCGCCGCGTACGACGAGTTCGTGCGCGGGGTGGTAATGCGCCGCAACCGGCGCAATGCTGCAGCGTTCCAGATCGAGCGCGAACACTTGCTGGATCTGCCTGAGCACCGTACCACCGACTTCGTTGAAGAAGAGGCGCGTGTGACCCGTTGCGGAACGTTCACCGTACGTTGCGTCCTGTACAGCGCGCCGTCGCGGCTGATCGGCCATCGTCTGAAGGTGCGCCTCTACAGCGACCGGCTCGATTGCTATCTGTCCGGCGCGCTCGTGCACAGCACGACGAGGGCCACGCACACGAGCAAGCGGCGCGGTCGCGGCATCGACTACCGGCACTTCATCGACGCACTCAAACGCAAGCCGCAGGCCTTCAGGGGTCTCGCGTTCCGTGACGATCTGTTTCCGCGTGAAGCCTATCGTCGCACCTGGGAACGACTGGATCAGGCACTGACGCCGCGTAGCGCCTGCAAGACCATGGTGGGCTTGCTTGAACTCGCCGGGCACCACGGCGTCGAGGCACAACTGGCAGAGCGGCTCGATGCATTGCTCGAACTCGGTGAACTGCCCGATCTGAAGGCGTTGTTCGATGAGTTCGCGCCGCGCCAGGCCGAGTGTCCGGTGGTTGTCGTCGAGATGCCGTCCGCCGCGCTTTACGACACGTTGCTCGATGAGGAGGTGCTCGCATGAACGCCGCCTACGATGCTGGCCGTATCGCACTTATGCTCAACGAACTGCGCCTGCCAACGATCGGCCGGTTGTGGCCGGACTTCGCTGAACGCTCGGACAAGGAAAGCTGGCAGGCGTC
>NZ_JBNDML010000066.1:0-1433 GCF_050436565.1 Paraburkholderia sp. GAS42
TAATGCCGTTCAGTTAGCACTGAACGGCATTTTCATTTGCAGAGCAGGAAGAGGTTGTAAACGGCGCGCCGGGGTGTTAACTTTTCGGCGCGATGCTCTCAGCCCACCTTACCTACCTGATCGAAGCGCAAGAGCCGGTAGCCGACCTGAGCCGGCTGGCTGAGCATCTGCCTTACGAATGGATTGAGCACGCGGTGCGTGCTACGGGGACGGCAAGCCTGCGGCGGCGACGCCTGCCGGCCGAGCAGGTGGTATGGCTGGTGATCGCTCTGGCCATGTACCGGCACTGGTCAATCAGTGAAGTGCTCGACGGACTCGATCTGGCGCTGCCCAGCGAGGATGCACCATTCGTCAGCAAGAGCGCGGTGACGCAGGCGCGTCAGCGCATCGGCGAAGCGCCGCTGGCATGGCTTTTTGACCGGACAGCTCGGACCTGGACCCGGCAGGACGCGGCTCACCATGCGTTCAAGGGGTTGAGTTTGTGGGCGATGGACGGCACCACGCTACGCACGCCCGACAGCCCCGCCAACCGGGAGCACTTCGGCGCGCAAGGTTACGCCGGTGGCAGAGTGGCCAGCTATCCGCAGGTGCGCGCAGTGACGCTCACGGCGATTCCAACGCATCTGGTCGCCGACATCAATTTCGGTCGTTACGACACCAACGAGATGGTGTATGCAAAAGGCCTGTTGCCGCAGATACCGGAAGATTCGCTGACGGTATTCGATAAAGGCTTTCTGTCTGCCGAAATCCTCTGTGGCCTGACGATGGGAGGACGTAACCGCCATTTCCTGATTCCCGCCAAATCCAATAGCTGCTGGGAAGTGATCGCGGGTACCGCTGACGATGCGACGGTACGCATGCGCGTCTCGCCGCAGGCGCGCAAGAAGTGCCCGGCTCTGCCCGAATTCTGGAATGCGCGGGCGATCCGCACCATCGATGCGCGCGGGCGCGAACGCGTGCTACTGACTTCGCTGGGCGATCGTCGCCGCTTCAAACCCGCTGATATCCTGGCCTGCTACGAGCGTCGCTGGCAGATCGAAACCAGCTACCGCGAGCTTAAGCAATCGATGCTCGGCTCGGAGTTGACCTTGCGCAGTCGTACGGTCGAAGGTGTGTATCAGGAGATATGGGGTGCGTTGATCGCCTACAACCTGATTCGCCGTGAGATCGCCAGCGCCGCATGGGAAGCGAAACTCGAGCCGACCGATATCAGCTTCGTGCGCGCCCTGCACACGATCCAGCACGAAATGATGTGGGCCGCGCTAACGCCGGCCTATGCGAAATTGCCCGCCTGTCTGAAGCGCCTGCGTGAGCGCCTCAAGTCGCTGCCCAATGAAAAACGACCCGGCCGCGCATGCGACCGGGTCGTCAAATCTCGACCTCACCGTTATACCGTTCGTTTCTTGAAGAAGGATCTTAACTGAACGGCATTA
>NZ_JBNDML010000067.1:0-1370 GCF_050436565.1 Paraburkholderia sp. GAS42
TAGATGGAATGGTCGCCTCCCGCCTTAACGGTCCGTCCGGCGCCGCGGTCTCGCTTCCGGAACGTGCGACATTGCGGATTCGGCAGTCCTGCCGCCAAGGAGAATCAAATGGAACCCACGATCATTGCCATCGATCTGGCTACACGCGTCTTCCAGATCCATTTCGTTGAGCCTGACACCGGCGCAATCCACAGCAAGGTTCTTAAACGCGCGCAGTTGCTACCGTTCTTTGCCAACCGGCCAGTGTCACGTGTAGTGATGGAGGCCTGTGGCAGCGCTCATCACTGGGCACGGCAACTGGCGCGGCTTGGTCACGATGTGCGGCTCATTGCAGCGCAGTTCGTGCGGCCGTTCGTCAAATCGAACAAGAACGATGCCGCGGACGCGGCGGCAATCTGGGAAGCTGCGCAGCGTCCGGGCATGCGCTTCGTGGCCGTCAAGACGGAAGACCAGCAGGCCATGCTCGCGCTTCACCGGATGCGGCAGCAACTCGTACGGTTCCGCGTCATGCAGGTCAACCAGATACGCGGTCTGCTGTACGAGTTCGGCGTGGTCCTGCCGCAGGGTCGCCGTGCCTCGATCGAGGCCGCCAGAGCGGCACTTGCAACGCTGGCAGACCATTTGCCGACGATGCTCACGGAAAGCCTCCAGGACCAGCTCTCACGAATGCTCGTGCTGGACGACCAGATCAGGCGCATCGAGCAGCGCATTGTCGAATGGCGACGCAGTGACGAAGCCTGTCGACGCATCTCAGAGATTCCTGGCGTCGGTCTGCTTACGGCCACCGCCGCAGTGTCTGTCATCGGTCAGGCGAAGAACTTCCGTTCTGGGCGCGAATTTGCGGCTTACCTCGGCCTGGTGCCACGTCAAAGCAGCTCGGGCGGCAAGATCAGGCTGGGCGGCATCAGCAAACGTGGCGACGTGTATCTACGGACGCTACTCATACACGGCGCTCGAGCTGTTATCTCAAGTTCGAAGCACCTGCCCGAGAGATTGCGCCTTCTGTTGACGCGACGTCCTACGAACGTCGTCGCTGTGGCACTGGCCAACAAGATGGCGCGAACGATCTGGGCGCTGCTGGCGTATGGGCGAACGTATCAGGCAACGCCGGTACAGTAGCCATGCTTCAAGGCATTTAACCTCATCTACGGTTGCACAGGTGTATTGAACGATGGCAAGACAGGTTGGACCGCGCAAGGGCAAGCCTGAGACATTTCTCGGACCTTGAGTCCGCTCGTTTAGATTAGGACCTTTGCGGCGAAATCCATCGGGGCCGGCGGGCACTTCCCGCGATCGAGTCCGGATATAAGTCCGCAACCACCCTCCTCGCCACGCACAATCGCCTTGCAAAAGGGAGGCGACCATATAAG
>NZ_JBNDML010000068.1:0-1358 GCF_050436565.1 Paraburkholderia sp. GAS42
GGCTTAATGAGATGGTCAGCCTGACCGAAACGGTCCGATCGGCTTACGCTGATCGGGCCGTTTCCTTTTCCGGGAGGCCATCATGGCAAACGCGACGTTGATCGGTATCGATCTGGGCAAACACTGCTTCTTCGTTCACGCGCAAGACGCTCATGGGCACGAGTTGTGGCGCAGGAAGGCATCGCGCAGCCAGTTGTACACCCAGATTGCCAATTGCCCCGCCTGCACAGTCGCCATGGAATCGTGCGCCGGTGCGCACTGGCTGGCGCGCAAATTCCGGGCGTGCGGACACGAGGTGCGCCTGATCGCGCCGCAGTTCGTCAAACCGTTCGTCAAGGGTAACAAGACTGACTTCGCCGACGCCGAGGCGATCTGCGAGGCAGCCTCGCGTCCGTCGATGCGCTTTGTCGCCGTCAAGACGCCTGAGCAGCAGATCCTGCTGGCCCTGCATCGGATGCGCGAAGCACTGGTGCGCGAGCGCACGGCGACGAGTAATCAGATTCATGCCTTTTTGCTGGAGTTCGGCGTCAGCCTGCCGATCGGATCGGTTGCCATCACGCGCCTGCCCGTGCTGCTCGATGATCCGGCTCACGCGCTGCCGCCGCCAATGGTGAGCCTGCTGCTGCGTCTGCATCGGCGCCACGGCCAACTCAGCAACGAAATCGCTGAACTCGAAACGGAACTCAGACGTCAGCTGGCTGGGAACGAAGCCGGCCAGCGGTTGCTTACCATTCCGGGAATCGGCCCGATGACCGCGAGCAGTCTGCTTGCGATGGCCGGTGACGTGCATGGATTCAGGTGCGGCCGTGACTTCGCCGCGTCGCTGGGCCTGGTGCCACGACAGCACTCGACCGGGGGCCGGGCGACGCTGCTGGGCATTTCCAAACGCGGTGACCGGCACTTGCGATCGTTGCTGGTGCAGGGCGCACGCGCTGTGTTGCGCTGCGTCGACAGGCGTGCCGATGCGCTCGGCGTATGGGTGCAGGCCCTGCTGCGACGCCGTCACACCAATGTCGTCGCCTGCGCGCTGGCCAACAAAATGGCCAGAATCGTGTGGGCGATCCTGGCCAGAGGCGGCGAGTATCGCGCAAATCCGCGTCCCGCCTGATCAACACTTCCTGCCTGCTTTTGCGACCATCAACCTGTGATGAAGATAAACGGCACACGGCCCGGCTGAACACCTGACACAAAATCCAGTCCCGCAGACTGATGGCTTTTTAAGGACAGTCGGGCGCGGCTTCTCATCGAGGGCCGGGCGCTTCATCCGCGCCCATTTCGAGCCCGGATACATTTGCGCAGGCCCTTCTATCTTAGGTCACACATTGAGGTTGCAAAACTAAGGCTGACCATACATTTTT
>NZ_JBNDML010000069.1:0-1005 GCF_050436565.1 Paraburkholderia sp. GAS42
GCGTCTCTTTGCCAGACGGGAACGTGAGGCTCGATGCCTTTCTCCTCGACCATCCAGCCGAGCATTGCTCCAGTGCCGTAAGCGGTATCGCCTACCAGTCGATCAGGCTTGAGCTGGAAACGCTCTTCGACCCGACCGATCATCGTCTTCGTCGACTCGACCTCCTGCGATCTGTGTGCCGGTGTGGCCTCGACATCGACGATGATTCCGGCCCGCAGATCGATCAGGTAGTTGGTGGAGTACGCATAGAAGGCGGGACCTCCTGGCGCGGCGGTATAACGCGCAGCCGGATCGGTCAGCGAGATCTTCTTCGGAGGAGTGGCGGGCTCTGCCTCAAGCGACGCGCTGCCGCTGGTTATAGCACTCTCGTCGAGCGCCGCGAGGTACTCGCTCACCGCACGGCTTGGCCGATCTACTCCGCTCCAGTCGATGCCTTCCGTACCGGCAACACCGCGAGCACGATTGGCATCCGCCTTCACAACACTGGCGTCGACGGCGAAGCCTTCGCCGCCCACAAGCCCTTCGCTCATGCATCGGCGCAGAACCGACTCGAACACGTGACGCAGCGTATCGCTGTCGCGAAAGCGTCCATGCCGGTTCTTTGAAAACGTCGAGTGATCTGGGACCGCGGCGTCCAGACCCAAGCGACAGAACCAACGGTACGCCAGATTCAGATGAACCTCTTCGCACAACCTTCGTTCGGAGCGAATACCGAAGCAGTAGCCCACGATCAGCATGCGGACTATCAACTCTGGATCGATCGAGGGACGCCCTGTGTGACTGTAGAACGGCGCCAGGTGCTGCCGCAGGTCACCAGCGTCAAAGAAGTGATCGATTCCGCGCAGCAGATGGTCGCGTGGCACATGATCATCAAGGTTGAAGGCGTAGAAGAGACTATCCTGACCACCACCTTGTTGACCCATCATGACGATGCGCTCCCGTCGATCGATGTCTACCAGGATACGCAAGATTCCACTTCTCGGGCGAGTTTTTCAACAGAATCGG